>JAVBSI010000086.1:0-31606 GCA_031556815.1 Eubacteriales bacterium
CGTCTTTGGCCTGCTGGCCAAGATGGTCGTCATTGGCGGAGTCATCATGGCGCTGTTCTACATGCTGTCCCAGTACAAAGGCATCCCCACCGTATTGATTTTGCTTGGCATCCTGCTGCTGGTGTACTCCTTTTTTACCAGCAATACCGTGATGGGCAGGCATATTTACGCCATTGGCGGAAACGAGAAGGCGGCCCGGCTCTCTGGCGTGAAGACCAACGGTCTGTTGTTTTTCGCCTATATGAATATGGGCCTGATGTCTGCGGTGGCAGGGCTGGTGTTTGCTGCCCGGCTCAACTCCGCCTCACCCCAGGCCGGTATGAACTTTGAGCTGGACGCCATTGCGGCCTGTTACATCGGCGGCGCGTCCGCTTACGGTGGCATCGGAACGGTGGGAGGCACGTTAATTGGCGCGTTGATTATGGGCGTGCTGAACAACGGTATGTCCATCATGGGGATCGCCTCCAGCGACCAGATGACGGTGAAAGGCTTGGTGCTGTTGATTGCCGTGGCTTTCGACGTGATCTCCAAAAAGCAGACGGCCTTGACCTCGGTCTACAACCCCTTCAAGAAAAAGGGGAAACAACCAGCGGCCATCGCAAAGTGAAACAAAGTAGGAGCAAAACATGACCATTCGCGAGATAGCGGAACAATGCAAGGTCTCCACTGCCACGGTAGACCGGGTGCTTAATAGCCGGGGGAAGGTTCGCCCGGATACCGAGAGGAAGATACTGAAAGCCCTTGAAAAAGCTGGCTACACCAAGAATATCGCCGCCCGTGCCCTGGCCATTCGCAAGGCGTCCTTGGTGGTAGGCGTGGTGATTTCCAGCAAGGGAAACCCCTTCTTTGATGAGGTTTTGGAGGGGATAGCCCGTGCAGAGGGCGAGCTGGCAGACTATGGCATCACATTGCGGCTGTCCTTGATGCGGGGCTATAACCCGCAAGAACAGCTGGCGCTGATCAGCGATATGGAGCAGGACGTCACCGCACTGGTATTGCATCCCATCGACGACCCCAGCATTGTTCAAAAGGTGGCGGAGCTGGCAGACAGGGGCATTCCCACGGTGACCGTCAATACCGACCTGGAGGGCAGCCGGCGGCGCTGCTATGTGGGCAGCGATTATGAAAAAGGCGGCCATACCGCGGCGGGGGTGGTGCGGCTGGCATTGCAGGGCAAAGCACGGCTGGGTATCCTCACCGGCGTGGAGACCCTCCAGGGCCACCGAAAAAGGCTGCATGGCTTTGAGACCCATCTGCGGCAATTTTGCCCGGAGGTCGAGATCGTAGCCAGGCGTAGCGCGCAGGATGATGATGAAAGCGCTTATGCCGCCACGCGGGCTTTGCTGGAAGAGGACCCCGCCATCGACACGTTGATGCTGATCGCCGCAGGCCTCCAGGGCGTAGGCGACGCCATCAGCGATATGAAGAAGCAAAAGCAGATTCGCCTGTTCGCCTTTGACAACATCCCCTCTACGGCGGCCATGATGCGTAGCGGACTGCTGAAGGCAGTGGTTTGCCAGCAACCGTTTCAGCAAGGATATCTTTCCGTGAAAGCCGCCATGGACATCATTCTTTCCGGCGCGCCTGCCAGCGAAGAAATGATTACGGAGAACCAGATATGCATTCTGGAGAACCTGGATGGGTGAGCATCACAACGTTAGCGGTTGCCGTTTTGTTCCTGGATTGCGCCCGTACCGATGGATGATTTCCGAGCAAGCGCAACGGGCGGATGAGATCAACGATCATGAAGGAGGAAATCCCCATGTCTGACATTTTTACAAACCTGCCTCAGGTGAAATATGAGGGCCCCAAATCGACTAATCCCTTGGCGTTCAAATACTATAATCCGGAGCAGAAGGTTTTAGGCAAGGCCATGAAGGAGCAGCTGCCCTTTGCCATGGCCTGGTGGCACAACCTGTGCGCCACGGGCAGCGATATGTTTGGCCCTGGCACCGCGGACAAGAGCTTTGGGGCTATCCCTGGCACCATGGAGCATGCCAAGGCAAAGGTGGACGCGGGTTTTGAGTTTATGCAGAAACTGGGCGTGGAGTATTTTTGTTTCCATGATGTGGATCTGATCCCCGAGGCAGCCACCCTCACCGAGACCAACCGGCGGTTGGACGAGATTTCCGACTACATCCTAACCAAGATGAAGGGTACCTCCATCAAGTGCCTGTGGGGCACGTCCAACATGTTTTCCAACCCCCGTTTCATGAATGGCGCAGGTTCCAGCAACAGCGTGGACGTGTTTTGCCATGCTGCGGCGCAGATCAAAAAGGCCATCGACATCACCGTGAAGCTGGGAGGCAGGGGCTATGTGTTCTGGGGAGGACGGGAAGGCTACGAGACGCTGCTGAACACGGACATGAAGTTTGAGCAACAAAACATTGCCAGCCTGATGAAGATGGCCGTGACGTATGGCCGCAGCATCGGCTATACCGGCCATTTCTATATCGAACCCAAGCCTAAGGAACCCATGAAGCACCAGTATGACTTTGATGCTGCCACCGCCATCGGCTTCCTGCGCCAGTATGGGTTGGACAAGGATTTTAAACTGAACATAGAGGCCAATCACGCAACCTTGGCGGGGCATACCTTCCAGCACGACCTGCGGGTCAGCGCCATCAACGGCATGCTGGGCTCAGTGGATGCCAACCAGGGCGACTATCTGCTGGGCTGGGACACCGACGAATTCCCCTTCGATATTTATGAGACCACTTTCTGCATGTATGAAGTGCTGAAGGCGGGTGGGATCGAAGGCGGGTTTAACTTTGACGCCAAATCCCGCCGTCCCTCCTACACCTTTGAGGACATGTTTCTCAGCTATATTCTGGGGATGGACGCCTTTGCCCTAGGGCTCATCAAAGCCGCCGCGCTCATTGAGGATGGTCGTATCGACGGTTTTATCAAGGATCGCTACAGCAGCTATGACAGCGAGCTGGGCAAGAAAATTCGCGGCGGCCAAGCTACCCTCCAAGAGCTTTTCGATATCGCGGTGAAGAACGGCAACGCCCCCCTTCCCGGCAGCGGCAAGCAGGAGTGGCTGGAGAGCGTGGTCAACTCCATCCTGTTTGGATAAGGAGAGGAACGACATGGCCTTTTTGCTTGGCATTGATATTGGGACTTCCGGCACCAAGACGGTACTGTTTACGCCGGAGGGGAAAGCCGTGGCTTCCCACACCGTGGAATACCCCCTCTACCAGCCGGAAAATGGCTGGGCGGAGCAGGATCCCATGGATTGGTGGAGGGCGGTCTGCGAAACCTGCCGCGCCGTGATGGGCAAAAGCGGGATCAAGCCGGTGAAAATCAAAGGGATTGGACTGTCCGGCCAGATGCACGGACTGGTGATGCTGGACGAAAAGGGGGTGCCTTTGCGCAAGGCCATCATCTGGTGTGACCAGCGTACGGGCAAGCAGTGTGAGGACATGACCCGCCTGGTGGGCGCGGAGAAGATGGTTGCCATCACCGCCAATCCTGCCATGACCGGTTTTACTGCCTCCAAAATCCTCTGGGTTCGCGATAACCAGCCTCAGGTGTATGAAAAATGCCGACACATTTTGCTGCCCAAGGATTACATCCGCTACATGCTTACAGGTGAGTTGGCCACCGATGTTTCCGACGCGTCGGGCATGCAGGTGCTGGACGTGAAGGCCCGCCAGTGGTCGGACGAGATCCTGAGCCTGTTGAAGATCGACAAGGCCTTGCTGGGCGCAGTTTATGAATCCCCGGACATCACGGGCAAGGTCCATGCCCAGGCTGCCGACGCAACAGGCCTGGCGGAGGGCACCCTTGTGGCGGGCGGCGCAGGCGACAATGCCGCCGCTGCCGTGGGTACCGGTACCGTGCGGGAGGGCCGCGCTTTCACCACCATCGGAACCTCGGGCGTGGTCTACGCTCATACCCAAGACCCCATCATCGACCCCAAAGGCCGCATCCATACCTTCTGCTGCGCCGTGCCCGGCGCTTGGCATGTGATGGGCGTCACCCAGGGGGCCGGGTTGTCCTTGCAATGGTTTCGCAACAACCTATGCCAGGCTGAGATGGAAACCGCCCGGGGTATGGGCATCGATCCCTATGAATTGATGAATCAGCAAGCGGCCCGCATCCCTATCGGTTCTCAGCGGTTACTGTATCTACCCTATCTCATGGGAGAGCGCACCCCTCATTGCGATCCCAATGCCCGGGGCGTGTTCTTTGGTCTTTCCAACATTCATACCAAAGCCCACCTGCTGCGTGCCGTAATGGAGGGCATCGCTTTTTCTCTACGGGACTGCATAGAAATCATCCGTTCCGTGGGCATCACCCCTGAGAAAATGCTGCTTTGCGGCGGCGGCGCTAAGAGCCCCCTATGGCAACAGATGTTGGCTGACCTCTATGGCCTGCCCACCGCCATCATCCCGGATAGCGAAGGCCCGGCTTTGGGCGTTGCCATTTTGGCAGGCGTGGCCAGCGGCGTCTATGCATCCGTGCCCGAGGGCTGTGATGCGCTCATTCACAGTCAGTCTGTGGGCAAACCGATGGAAAAGAACGCCAAGGCCTATGCGCCTTTTTATAAGCTGTATACGGAGCTGTATCCCGCTCTCAAAGGAGAATACAGCAAGCTGTCGGCGCTGTAGGAACGGGGGAAAGGGAATCCCGTCTTGGCGCGCGCCAAAAGAGTCAGATGCCCTGCCGGGCAGCGGCCTCAAACGGATTTTCGTTACGATCCAAAAGCCTCCGCGGGTTTTACCCGCAGAGGCTTTTTAAGATGTTTTTAGTTTTCCAGGATGTAGACCATCGTTCCCTCATAGGCAACAGGATAGTACTCCAACAAATCATAAGGGAAATCCTCTTTGTTGATAACCAGCATCGCCGTTTCCTCATCCTCCAGGAAGGCCGCTAAGCCGCCGTCAATGCACCGCACATCCCCGGCCATTTCCGCGCACAACACGTCCGCCTGGGACCAGGTGGACAACTCGGGGTCATACTGGATGTACATATGCTCACCGGCGTTGATGTCCCGATCCAGGGTTTCCACCATCCCTGTTTGAAAAGAATGGGGCGGGGCCTGGGAATCAATGGTGATAAAGGTGTTGGCAATTTGGGCGGCAAAGCCCGTCGCCAGCAATGCCAGACAGCAGATGAGCAAAAATCCACGCTTGGCGTTGCGCAGCAGCCAGTCCACCGACCAGCCAAAGGGAATTGCCAGGGCGATGAGGGCGGAATAGATATAATGATGCAGCTTGGCCCCCGCGAAGGAGAACACCACCACCGTGAGCACCATCCAAAGCACAAAGCCGATTTGCTCCGCTGTGGGCTTACGTTGGGAGAGCATTTTGCCCCCCAGCCCCAGCAGGCAGGCGGCAGCGCCCAGGACGACAGCCGGGTCTCGCAACAGCAGGGTCAGGTAATAATACCAGGGATCCGAGCCCACAGGCCCACTCGCCACCCGAGCCATCACATCCGTTTGCACCATGGCATTAAAAAATGCCAGGCCGTCCCGACCATAACGAGCGATAGCCCAAGGAGCGATGGGCAATAGCGCCAAAGCGATCAGCACCAGATAGTGTTTGAGCTTTAGTTTGGGCAGCTGGCCGGTGATGATTAGATACACCAAAGCGACAAGGGGCAAAATCGCGGCGTGGTAGCTCTTAGCCATAAAGGAAAGGCCAAAACAGATCGCCGTGCCATAGAGCCAGCGGATATCCCGCTGGCTGTCCAGCATACACAATAGCCCGATGGTGGTAAGCAGAAGATAGAAAGCGTTTGCGTCCGCAGTACGGCCGGAACCATAGTCATACAAAGGGGTGCTGGCCAAGAAAAATACCAGCGCCAGCAGGCTGGCCAGCTTGCCGTGGCGCCGTAGCGCCCAGAGGGATACGATGGCCATGGTGGCCAGCATGGATAGGGCTGTAAAAAACCGTAGGCCAAAAACAGTAAAACCAAACAGCTGATAGCCCAGCATGATGATCCAGTAAGACAGCGGCGGCTTCAGGTTCCAGTAATCCACCTGGCCCTGATAGGTATGCACCACCCAGTCACGATTCATCAACATTTCATAGGCGTTTACGCCATGACGGGCTTCGTCATAGGCCACGATCCCCCGGTCACCCAGTTCATAAAACAGGAAGAAGGCGCAAAGCCCCAGCAGCAGCACGAATAATATCGGCCAGACCGCTTTTTTCCATGAAAAAGTATGTGTCAAGGGAGATTTCATGGCTCACATCCTTTGTGGCTTTCAACGATAAGCAAACTATACCATACCTTCCCCCGGTTTACAAGGAGGGAAGGGAGCCCCCCTTTTCCTGCTGCGCTTTTTGTCGAGCGAATGTGAGTTTTTCTGTATAATCTCTCGTTTTTCGGCAAAGGATAGGGGTGATAGCTACACGAAACCTGTACAAGAAAGATTCACAGCAATGGGAGGAAGCTTTATGCAACAAGCCAAGACCCGTCAGGATCATGTGACCGTCGTGCTGGCGGGAGAGCTGGACCACTATACGGCGGCGCAGATCCGCGCACAGCTGGATGAGATCCTGCTGGATCCCGCCATCCTTCACATGGTGTTGGACCTCCATAACTTGACCTTTATGGACTCCTCTGGCATTGGGGTGCTGCTGGGCCGCTTGCGCACCTTGCAGCTGCGGGGAGGCACCCTGTCGGTGAAGAGCATGCAACCCCCCATTGCCAAGCTTTTCCGTCTAACGGGCATGCAGCGGGTCATCAGCGTGGTGGATGAGCCCAAAGGAGGAGACGACGAATGAACAACCGTATGGAGTTGAACTTTGTGGCTTGCCCGCAAAATGAGAGCTTTGCGCGGGTGGCGGTGGCGGCCTTTGCCGTGCAATTAAGCCCTACGCTTCCTGAGATGGCGGATGTCAAAACCGCTGTAAGTGAAGCGGTGACCAACGCCATCATCCATGGCTATGGCCAGCTTCCCGAGGGGGAGACCGGCATGGTGTATGTGCAGGCTAGCTATGGGGACAAGCATGTGCTCACAGTAAGCGTAAGGGATGAGGGCTGTGGCATTCAAGACGTAGGCCAAGCCATGCAGCCGTTCTACTCCACAGGGGATAGTACGGAGCGCAGCGGTATGGGGTTTTGCGTAATGCAGACTTTTATGGATGCCGTAGAGGTGGACAGCGCACCGGGCAAGGGAACCACCGTCACAATGCGCAAGTACATCATGGGTGAGGTGGGCCTGCGCCAGGAGCGGGTCTTGGATGAGATCGGGTAATCAGATGGACAGCCAGGGAGTACAGCCTCCCGCCGTGAAGGCGGAGGAACACCTGGGCCTGGCTCATTTGTGCGCCAAGCGGTTTTTTCGCCATGGCATGGAATACGACGAGCTGGTGCGGGAGGCGACGCTATCGTTGGTGGCGGCGGCCGCACGGTTTGATCCCAGCAGGGGGGTTCATTTTTCCACCTATGCCGTGCCCTGTCTTTTGCACGACCTGCGCCGCGCCTGTGAGCGGGGCGACCCCATGCATGTTCCACGAACCCAGAGACAATTGCTGCGTCAGGTGGAGACCCTGCGACGGGAGCATATAACGCAAGACGGGCAAGAGCCGAGCCTGGATGCGTTGGCAAAGGAGATGGACCTTCCGGCGGAAGAGCTGGGCGCGGTGGTGGCGGCCAAACGGCAAATGGAAACGCTGCGCTACGCCTCACGGGAAGAGACGCGGGAAGGCGCCATGCTGCTGGCGGAGGGGGAGTCGGCCTGGTTTGTTGACTATTTGCTGTTGCTGGATGTGATTGCTCGATTGCCCAAGCCAATGCCCAGGCTGATTCAGCTTCGATTCATGGGAAGCTGCACCCAGCAGGCCACCGCCAAAGCCCTGCATATGTCGCAGGCACAGGTATCCAAGCTGGAAAAACGCGCCAAGCAAGCCTTGGAGGAATCGTTGGCTTATGGATAATCAAACCGCCCACGGCATGCCGTGGGCGGTTTGACTGATCAAAGGGGAAAGGGCTAAAACAGGCCCTTATGGCTCTGTAACTGCTACCGTGCAGCGCATGCCGCCGTCCGCCCAACTGGAGCCATACCGCAAAAAGGCGCGCACTTCCCCTTCGAAGGGCTTGTCAAAGGTGACGGAGAGCTGCCAGGTGAGGCCGTCGCCCATGGGTGTCTTGTTGGTATCGTTGATGGTGAGAAATTGGTTGTTAGGGCCTAGCAACCTGATATCGTTCACCGACATATCGGTCTGCAGGGCAAAAACCAGCGTCACCGGCGCCGCGGCTTCCGAAGCGGAAACCGTGAAGGAGGAGAGAGCGGGTCCGCTGGCGCTGGCCGGAGCGATGGCCGCATCCGGGTTGCTGAGTGCATGCTCCAGGGAGGCGGCAGCCTCGGCCTCATAATCCGGGGAGACGGTCTGCACCGGCAGCGTGGGGCCCTGGCTCTCAGGGTCGGAAGTCGGCCCGGCGGGAGCGTTCATACGATCTGCCAGTTGAGACCAGGTAGGAATGTTGGCGGCAATCAACTGCTTGTCCAACAGGCCGGTGAAGTATAGGGCGCAGGCTGAACTAAGCAACAATACTACCAACAAAAGGGCAAAGAGCCCGCCATTGCCCTTGCTCGCCGTTACCTTCTCCGGCTCCTGGAGGGGCACCGTGGCCGGGGCAGGCGGATGCCAGTCAGTGGCGGCATATCGATTGGGCATCTTGGCTTCAAAGGGATGGAGTTTGTCGGAGGAATAAGCGGGAACCGGCTCCTCCGAGAATAAATCGTCGGGCTGGACCCGGGGGTAAGATTCGTTGGGTAAGGAAGAAGTTGCATAGGACACATTGGCTGGATCCGAGGACGCGGGAACCTGTGTAACAGGGTTGTATGTCATGGGGCGTTGCATGGTAGGAGATTGTGCGGCAGGCGTCTCCCAGGCGTAGGAAGAAGGGGGAGGCACGGACTCCGGCGGCACAAACTCTTTTTGGACAGGCGCGCTGGGTTGCTGAAACTGCGGCACAGGATAGGCCGGTGCAGGCAATTCGGCAGGCTCTTGGGCTGGGGACGTGGACCACGGGGACGAAAATACGGGGATGGCCGGCTGCTCGGGTGGAGAGACAGCGGGCTGTGTATCTGTTTGTGGGGGCTGAAACACAGGCTGGGGCCGGGCAGGGATAGCCCAAGGGTTTTCTGCCACCGTATGCTCTGCCTTCTCTTGCGAAGGGATGGGTGAGACAGTCCGTGGCGCTGAAGGAACAACAGGGGTATAAGGAACGGAAGCCACCGGTTGCGGAGGCGCCTCAGCAAAGGGCTGTGCAGCAACGGGCAAAGGCGTGGCGGCAGGCGGGGTGGAGCCGATGGAACTCATCACGATAGCTGGCCGCACGGATTCCGCAGGCTGGGCTGATTCCTGGGGAACCGTCAGTTCTGGCGCGCCCATAGATGCACAAGGCGGCGTGGTGGGGAATGGCATGGGGCCAGCAACGGGCTGGTTCAACCCGGCCCCCGGCCCATAAGGCAGGGGTTGTCCATAAGTCGGCACGCCATAAACCGGCGGATAGCCATAGGGCATGGGCGGCTGGGCAGGATAACCCTGCATGCCTGGATACGCCGGATAATACGGGGACCATTGGGGCATGGGTGGCGGATAACAGCTCGCCTGGGGATATGGGGGCATATCTTCCCCATAAGGCACGCCTCCCTGGAAAGGATATTGCGGCTGCCGATATTCATGGGCATAATCATTTAACGCGGGGGGCGGGGCAGCTTCCCGACGGCGCGCCTGCTCCTTGGCTGCTTCGGCATAAGAGCGCACAGAGGGTTCTTCGTTGGAGGTATAGTGATGGGCATCCCGGCTCTGAGGATCGATGCGCGCTGAAACGGGCTGTTCCCGTTGTGGTGAACGGCGTAAAAGATCCCCGCCAATGGGGCGCATAAAGGGAGAATTCTCATTATAGGGCAAAGCTGAGCCGCTGCCACGGGTTAGCGGTTGTTGTCCATACTTCCATTCATCTGACAATTGAATTCCCTCCTCGGGTTGGGATGAGATTGTTTCACCCCTCATCATACAGTATTTCTATCTATTTTACAATCATTGTTGCAGAAGGATCAGCAGAAGAAATGTTACGAAAATCAGAAGAGGAAGGGATGCTTTTGGAGGCAGTTTTCAGGGACCCGCCTTCGGTAGCCGGAGTTCACCCTGGCAAGGGAGAGGGAACCGGGTTGTTCACTGGGGATTCCAGGCCGTGGAGGCTTTCAAGCTTCCAATTCCGCACGGTCCTTGCCCAAAGATTCTCCCACATGTGGGAAGCGAGGGTGTAAAAAGCCACAGCATATGATACAATCATCATGCGCCGCCAGTTGTCAAAGATGCAACGATCACAAGAAACCCTGCAAAAGGGGAGCGAGACCATGGATATCATCCTAATCACCCCCCAGAACATCGATCAGGAACACATCTGTTGCGCCATAAGCGATAGCAAAGGGGATCCCTGCGTAAGCGCCAAAAAGGCCTGGATGAAGGAACGGTTCCAGGATGGGTTGGTATTCCGCCGCCTGGACGCCAGGGGCAAGATGTTCATCGAGACGTTGCCTGCTGAAAAAGCCTGGTGTCCCATTCAGGCCCCCGGCTATCTGTTCATCGACTGTTTTTGGGTTTCCGGGCAATTTCAGGGACAGGGCTATGCAAGCCGATTGCTGGAGGAGACCTTCAAGGACGCGAAAGCCCGGGGCAAGGCAGGACTGGCGGTGTTGTCCTCCGTGAAGAAGCAGCCCTTTCTATCAGACCCCAAGTTCTTAAAATATAAGGGCTTTCAGGTGGCGGACACGGCAAAGCCCTATTTTGAGCTGCTTTATTTGCCTTTGGATAAGGATGCCGCAACGCCTAGCTTTCGCCCTTGCTGCAAAGAGGAAACCATCAACGACAAAGGCATGGTGATCTATTACAGCCATCAATGCCCGTTCACGATCAAGTACGTGCCGTTGTTGCAAGGGGTGGCGAGACGAATGGGCCAGGAGATTACGCTTAAGCACATCAACAGCCTGGAACAAGCCCAAGCTGCGCCAACGCCGTTTCCTAGTTACAGCTTTTTTGACCGGGGCCAATTCGTTACCCAGGAGATTTTTTCGGAAAAAAAGATGGAGAAATACATTCAGGCAAGATCATCGACGCATTAAGCGAAAAGCCCGCCACAGGCGGGTTTTTCGCCGTTATTCGTATTGGCCGGCATTGACGGCCGGGCGGGGGTTTAGGGTGATCGGCGCCTTGGTCGGTACCGCTCTCAACGCTGGTCAACCTTCCTATTTTTTGACGTCAGCTTCCCACATAAACCTCCGCCGTGGGATACCGCTGGTGAAAACCGTACGCTTCCCAGTCGCCATTGGTCAGGAAGGAATGGGCGCTCACATTGCCAAAACCAAAGGGGTCGCTCCCTAGGGCTTGGAGCTTTCGCACCAGCGCATCGCCCTCGGCCAGCACCGTATCATTGATGTCTTCTGGTTTGAGCAGGATCTGCAAGGTCAGTGATTCCCCTTGAATCACACAGCGCAGCCTGCCGTTGGACTTCAGGTGGTGAAAGATCACGCACTCCCGAGGGGAGAGCATACCAACCATATAACCATCATTCAACACCGCCGCGCCCATCATCTCCACAGGATCGCCCCCTTGGGTGATGGTCACGCCAGCGATGTCCGTGGGTTCTAGCACAGGATAGCTGCGAGAAAAGACGCTTTGCGATGACTCTTTGGTAGCATCCCCTCCGCTGCTGGTACCCCCCCCAGAGCCGCTACCACCACCTCCCGGCGTGGAACCGCCACCGCCGCTGTCCCCCGTGGATTGGATCAGAGGGTTCACCGCACCTAAGCCCACCAGGGGATCGCGGCGGCCGGAGCCCAGGTATTGCATGCAAATGGATAGGGTGCTGAGGGGAAGATAGCCGTTGGAAACCAAATGCTCCAGCAAGGTGTCGATATGGGTGCTCAGGCGCATGGAAAAGGAGGATTGTTGGGCTTTGAGCGCCTCCATGGCACTGCCTTGCACCACCACCAGATTTGCGGAGGCCCGGATGGAGGGAAAGCGAAACAGATCAAGGGTCAGACTGGTGAGGCTGTGGTGTGTTAGCACATCTGTGGAGATAAAGCACAGGCGCAATTGGCAAAAAGTGATGGGAAAGGGCAAGGTGGTGTCCAGCAGGTGCAAGGCATGGGCCAAGTTGTTGGAGACCGTGCCAAATATCATGTAGCCCGCTGCGCCGTTGCTGGGGTCGGAGGGTTCCCCGCTGACGGGCTTGCCTTGGGGGGCTTGCACGGTGAGGACGAATTTGTCCTCCTCCTGGAGGTCGATGGCAATGCAGATGGCAAAGACTTGCCGATCCGGCGCGGTGATGCCAAAGCTGCTGAGAAGAGGAACCAACAGGCAAAAGCACAAAAGGACGGCCAGGTTTTTCATGCGGGACGCTTCCTTTCCACAACGAGAGTCACAAGGCCTGTTCCCAGCGCCAACACCATGCGATAGGGAAGTAGCAGCTGCAAAACGTCCAGGGCTTGTTTTTCCGGAAAGAAGGTAAAGGCGAGAGGGAGCAACAAATACAGTCCTGTCACCAGCCGCCTGGGGCATCGGGGGATGGCTTCGTCCAGCAGGTGCACAGCGCTGGCCGTATTGCCCACCACGGAGGCGATGAACATCAGCAACCAAGATACCGTGGCCAGCTGAAACATCAGCAGATCGGAACCTCGCCAGGCCAACACGATCATCTTTTCTTTGGGCAGCAGAGGGTTATCAGACTGCCAATTGCCGCACAGGCAGAGCCAAAAAGTCCAAAGACATACCATTACCACGGGCAACAAGGCCCAAGCCAAGGTAGAGGAGCGCTTTTCCTGGGGAAGTGCCGGGGTGGCATCCCGGGGCAGAGCAAAAAGCAAGGCGATTCCCCACACGCCCCCTGCTCCAGCCAGAGCCGCCCTCATCATCACGCCGGGGCCTTCCCCAAAAAAAGGCCATAGATTGTTGGCGTCTGGCTCCAGGCGCAACAACAGGATGCCACAAAAAAGCAAAAGGATCAAAGTGCGGATTTGATTGATCCCAAAGGCGACGCCATGCTTTCCGCCGAAGGACACCGCAAAAAATACGAAGATTGTCAGCCCAAGGGAGACGGCAGGGCTGGGCCAGGAAGAGAGCTGCAGCTGGCAAAACAAGGACAGGGCTGAGAGCAGAACGCAACAGTCGATCAGAGCGCAGGGAAGCAACAGCAACCGAAGCCGAAGAGACAAAAGGCTGGGGGTGCGCCTAGGGATGGCGCTCCATATCATCCAGGTGGCCAGCGCCGGAAGAAGCTGTAGGGCCATGGCCTCCCAGGAGGTGCGGGAGATATCCGCATAGAGCCAAAAAACGACCCACAACAATAGCTGGGTAATGATCTGCACGCAGACCATTACCCGATATGCTATGCGCACACTTTGGATGCGCTTACGGTCCTCCGTGGAGGCATCGTGGATGGTGGTACGGGTTTGAGCGCTACGCCGCAGGAAGGAAAGCACCTGGTTCAAGGCTTATCCCCCTTTCCAGGAAAGAAACCGCGCATGCGGCCTTGGGAGCGTTGGGAACAGGCGGGGTCAGCCAGATAGGAGCGCAGGCGCTGGCGGAAGATGGGCCTGCGCAACAGCAGATCCGGGTTGTGTTCCCGGTGAGGGCTTTGTGGGGCCAAGTATGGCTCATTTAGGCTGGTCATACCGGCAATGCGGCATAGGAATAGCAGCGTGCACAGCAACACCCCGGCAATGCCCATCAGCCAACCGGCCACCAGGATAAACAGCTGCATCATCCGAAAGGAAGAGCCTACCGCATAGCTGGGAAAGGAGTAGCTACCCAGGCCGGAGAGGGCAACGATGATAATCAGCAGCGGGCTGATCAGGGAGGCCTGTACGGCTGCGCTGCCTAAAATTAGCGCGCTGACCAACCCCAGCGAGGACCCCATCATCCCGGGGACACGGTTGTTGGCCTCGTTGATTAAGTTGAATACCACCTGCATCAGCAACGCTTCGCCAAAAAGGCTGATGGGCATGACCGTACGGCTTTCAATGATACTGGTGATCAACGTCATGGGCAGCGCGCCTGGGTGATAGACCACCAAAGTGACAAACAGCGCGGGAAAAAGCACTGTGCAAAAGACGCCGATGATTCGGATGATGCGCATGAAACTGCCCAGTTGAAACCGAGAGGAGTTGTCGTCTGGAGCATGAAAAATATGCCAAAAGCCCATGGGCATCGCGATGGATTGCGGGCTGCCGTCCATCAGCAACAAGACCTGGCCCTCCAGCAAAAAGCTTACGGCCCGGTCTGGCCGCTCGCTGGACACTACCTGTGGCAGCATCCCATAGGGGTCGTCCTCGATCAGCTGCTCCAGCATGCCCATGGATAGCACGGTGTCCACATTGATGCCCTCCAGCCGCCGGAGCATCTCTTCCACGGTGGATGGCTTGCAGATTCCGTCCAGATAGCACAGGGCCACCTGGGTGGGGAGCATCTTGCCGACGGACAGGTGCTTGCATATCAGCTGAGGGCTTTTCACCTTGCGGTGGAGCAAGGTGAGGTTATCTCGCAGCGTTTCGTTGAAGGCCTCATAGGGCCCGTCTACAACATTTTCACTGACGGGTGTAGACACCATCCGCCGTATGTTGCTACGCACATCCACCACGATGACCTCGGAGAGAGTGTCCACCAGCAGTACGCACAGCCCACTCATCAGGTTATCCACCACGGATTCCATTTCGGCTTCCGTACGCACGGCGGCAGCTTCGATCAACTTGGAAAGGGCTAGATTTCGGGCTTCTTTGCCAGCAAGGATCTCTTTGCAACGCAGCAGAGGGCGTAGCACATGCTCGCTGAGCAGATCGCTATTACAAAGCCCATCCATATAAAGCAGGCTGCATTCCTGGCCCAGCGCGATGAAAGATCGTTGGACAAAATCGTTGTTTTCCGCCAGGTTAAGACGTGTGGCCAACCACTGTGCGTTCCGTTCCAGGCTTCGGGATACGGCTGTAGGCATAGTCACCTCCAATATCGAAAGAGGATGTCTTGGCTAGTATGCCTTGTCATTCTATCTCACATGCATGCGGGGGCGGGTTTTCAAAACGCCCGGTTCGTGCTATGATAGAGAAAATGACCGACGATAGATGATGGCTCATGTTGGTTTTGTGAGGACTTGCAGAAGGAGGGTTTTGAGATGATGAAGCGCCTGTGGACCATTGCGGCGATAGCGCTGCTGCTGTGGATAACGGTGATTTTCCCCGCTCTAGCCTCCTGGGACAAAGGGTTTACGTTGGTGGACGGGGAAGGCAAAACCTGGCTGAAATTTGACTTGCAGCCGGGGATGAATTGCCTGCCTTCGCCCTTGGGGGAGGAGCCGGAGATCCCTCCAGGGCTGGAGGCTATGTATCAGTGGATCCAGCCCGAGCAGGAGGGCTTGGAGACCTGGTTTTTGCGCCTGCCTCATGGCCGGGTGCTGATCGGCGTGGCCCATACCCCTGTGGACATGGCGGTGACGGCCCAGCAATTGGCAGACCTATGGCCTGAGATGGTGCAGCATCTCAAAAAGAGCACCCAGTTTGTGAACGAGGACCAAAACAACGCGGACACCTTTACCCTGGGAGATCGGATATGGGCCCGCATCAACACCTCCGTGGTGTTGGACGGCAAGAAGATGCTCTCTTTGCAGGTGGCGGGCTATGCCAATTGCGACGATGGCGACATGACGGAAGTTTGGGTGGTGAATCCGGCCCATGCCACATACCGCTATGACGATGCCGCTGAAAGGGAAATGCAGGAGGACATGCTGGTGGCGCAAGCCTGGCTGGACTCGGTAACGATTCCCTAGAGCGGGGCACCAAAGCCAAAAAAGGAGACGACCTCATGAAAAAGATGTCCCTTGTCGTGCCCTGCCTCAACGAGCAGGAGGCCGTGCCGATCTTTTATGAAGAGCTGATGAAGCAGACCAAGGCGTTGCCTATGGAAATGGAGATTTTATTGGTAGATGACGGCAGCACCGATGGCACGTTGGCGGTGATTCGGGACTTGCGGGAAAAGGATGAGCGGGTGCATTTCATCAGCTTTTCCCGCAATTTTGGCAAGGAAGCCGCCATGTATGCGGGGCTGGAGGCCTCCACCGGGGATTATGTGGCCATCATGGATGTGGACCTGCAGGACCCTCCCTCCCTGCTGCCACAAATGCTGGAAGGCATTGAAAAAGAAGGGTTTGACTGTGTGGCTACCCGTCGAGTGACCCGTAAGGGGGAGCCAAAGATTCGCTCCTTTTTTGCCCGGAAATTTTATCGGATTATCAACGGGATTTCCAAAACAGAAGTGGTGGACGGCGCAAGGGATTTCCGGCTGATGACCCGGCAAATGGTGGACAGCATCCTGAGCTTGAAGGAGGTTAGCCGCTTCAGCAAGGGTATTTTCAGCTGGGTGGGTTTTCGCACCAAGTGGCTGGAGTATGAAAACATCGCAAGAGTAGCCGGGGAAACCAAATGGAATTTCTGGAGGCTGTTGTTCTATTCCATAGACGGAATCATTGGGTTTTCCACCATGCCGCTGGCCATTGCCTCGGTGATGGGGGTACTGTTTTGTCTGCTGGCCTTTGCGCTCATCCTGTATTTCTTTATCAAAACCCTGATCTGGGGCGATCCGGTGGCGGGTTTCCCGGCCACGGTCTGCATCATGTTATTGCTGGGAGGTTTACAGCTGTTCTCTGTGGGTATCCTGGGCCAGTATCTGAGCAAAACCTATCTGGAAACCAAGAGACGGCCTATTTACATTGCCAAAGAAAGGGGATAGGGTAAGCTGACCTGCTGTTCAAAGGGCCTCCCGGCATTTGCCGGGAGGCCCTCAGCTTGCTGAAAAAGCCCCCCTCGCATTGTCAGCAGCGGCGGCAAAGGGGAATCGCGTACGTCCGTGTACGCTCATCCCCTTATGTCGCCTTGCTTTCGCGCGATAGGCACTTTTTGAGCAAGCCCTCATCCCGCTTCCAAACAGGGTTTGTCGGCGGGCTGAGGGCCTCCCAGCATTTGCCGGGAGGCCCTTTTTAGGTGTACGTTGAGGGCATGCTTTATTCTGCCGTGTTGTCCTTGTTTTTGTACAAGCCGGTAATCTCGCCGCGAAGCAGGATGTTGCCGGGCTGGCCACCGGCGGTGTCCAGGGCTTTGATAATTTTCTCATAGTTGTTGCTGGCGTTCATTTTGCCCACAGTTTTGTCGGGGGTGCTGGCCAGGGCAAAGACCTCGATGCGGTAGTGGTGATCCCCGCCCCCCGGGGGATAGGGGCCAACATAGATTTTTTTGTCGGCATACTGGCCTTGGGCAATGGAGAGCTCCGTCAGCTCCCACAGAGCCATGTGCAACCAGTTAGCGTCGGTGTCAAACATCAGCACCACATAGTTCGTCGCCCCCTCTACAGGGGTGAACGTGACCTGAGGGCTTTGGTTTTCTCCCTTGGGCTTGTTTGGGCTGCGATCCGCGGCGCAGACGGTAAGCAGGCGGCCATCGGCGTTGATGGACTCAGAGGTAACGGTGATGCTGGGTGGGATGGAAGCGTCCGGGGTAGCGCCAGCCAGAGCTGCCGGGACGAGGCACAGCAACGCCAGGACACAGGCCAGCGCCCGCGTAAGGGAAGGGAATGCTCGCATGGTAAGAACCTCCTTGTGATGTAATTGGGGAGGGAGAAACAGCCTACGGCTGGTAATAATGGATGATCTTGGTACATCTGTTGCCGGAGAGATGGTATTCCACCACCCACACTTTACTCTCCAGCGTTTTGCAGGAATAGCGCACCATGCGGGTGCCATCCGGGTTTTGAACCACCTGGCCGATGTCCGGGTCAGCATAGTATAGGCCGCGGTTGCCATTGGGAGAGGCCAATTGCCCCATGTCCTTGAAAACAGCGGTAATGTCGCTCTCGCTGCTGCCAAAGCCGACGCCCCGTGGGCTAGAGGTGATCTCGCTGTTCATTTCCACCCAGACCAGGCTCCATTTGCTGTTGGTAAACATGAAGATCGCGTTGCCCCAGGGGTAGGTCATCATCTCAGCCTCGCTGGACTGGAATAGATACTGGGTGGTCTCCGTGCCAGTGGGCTCGCCAAATTTTTCCTTGAATTCCTCCGGGGTTGTGGCGTTGATGGTAAACCCGCCGAACTTGTCCGCTTCGGAGTAGATGTCAAGAGGATGGGGCTTGCAATCAAATTTATACTCGATTTCACAGGTACTGGACATCTTGCCGTATTCGTTCACCACCACGGCTTTCAGTTTGACCCGGCCTGTGGGCAGCTGAATGGGTGTGCCGTCAAAAACAGGGCTTTCCTCCGTGGGGGTGGAACCGTCGATGGTGTAGTAATACTTGAGCACATCTTTTTTGTTGTCCTCACCGGGGCGCAGGCTCACCGTTTTGCGGGAGGTGTAGGTGTTGGGGGCAAGGTTGGCCTTGGGGGCGGAAGGGGTGGGATAGTAAACCTGGTAAGTGACCACCAGCGGATCGCTGACCAGCTCATCACTGACGCATACCGCCCGCAGGGTCAGGTTGCCCTCGGGAATGGTAAGGGTTCCATCGTCGGTAAAAATGCCGCCCTGGGGCAGCTGGACGTTGTCATCCAAGGTGTAATAGATGTCATATCCCTGGGGGGAGGTGAGGTGCACGGTCTGCTCCAGCATATGACGTCCGGCCGGCAGATCCACCTGAGGGGTATTGGGGATGTAGTCTTTGCGCTCCAATCGGAAGGTTTCTTTGTCCGTATTCTCATAGGCCTTTAGCATCATGTCCGCGGCCTCGGGGCGGCGGTTTTGATCCTGGTACATATGAATGAGTGCGGAATAAGCCTCTGTGCGGGAAGAAGCGACCGTCCCCTGTTCCTCATCCGTTTCCCCGTTGAGGGCCACATAAACAGCCTCGGCTTCCGGGTCCATGTTGTTCAGTTCGTAGGCGTTAGCCAGCAACAGCAGACCATCGTAATTCTCCGGGTCCAGGATGTCGGCGATGCGAAACGCAAGGATGGCGGTTTCTAAATCCCCTTGGCCCACATACTCTTGCCCGACCAGCCAGTAGGCAGGGGCAGGGGCGCGTTGCAACTCTTTGAGAGCCTCCTCCCGCTCAGTCTGGCGCAAATCGTCTGTGCTGGTGGCAAGTTCCAAGATCGCCTCGGTGGTATCAGCAACCACTCCTCGGGCGGTGATCCGTTGGCCTTCGTCAGAACTGCTCATGTAAACCCAATAGCCCACACCCAGCAGTACCGCCACCAGCACGCCGATGAAGCCCATCAGCATCCAGTTGACGGGATGCTTTTTTACCGCGTGGGTTTTGACATGGCGGTTGGCGATGGCCCGGTAACGGCCCTGGGGGGACACGGGGACGCCCCGGTGGGTAGCGGGACGGCTTGCAAAGCTATTCAGTCCTTTGGGGGCAGCCTTGCGACGGACGCCCTGATCCATCTCCAGGGGGAGGGGAGACATATCATAATCCCCATATTCTGGCACTTCTTCCCGGGGCTCATCGGGCAGCACGGGGGGGATGGAGCCAAGACGGCCTTGGCGAATGGCGCGCACGCCGGTCATGGGCACAGGGGACGACTCGGTGGAAAGCAATGAGCCGCAGTGCTCGCAGGTGAGGGCGTCGTCGTCCATATAGGTGCCGCAGCGTTGACAAATCATAGAGAAGGCCTCCTTTCCACGCGGCTGGGGGAACGGGTGGGGCGGCGCTAGGGCCGGTTGTTCACGGGATTGCCATTGATGATCAGATCAAAGCTCTGGCCCAGGAAGGTCGCTGCCTGTTCGCACATGATGATCCTGGACAAGTAGATGCTCAAATACTCCAACACGCTGGAGCTGGCGTCCATTACCAGCGACTGTCGGATGATTTTGGCTTTGCGATCCACGGTAACGCTATTCTCATGGATGGCGTAGTTGACCCGGTCATGGACATCGGTGGGGTCAGGCTTGCCATGGCGCACACGGCTTTTATGAGCGTCACTTTTGTCCCCGATTACCAGGGCCGCGCTGATGGCGCTGGAAACCGTCCCGCTTTGTTCCTCATGGTTGCCCACGGCGGTGATAATCTCCACCACGTCATGGATATCCATGCCCGCATCCTTGAGGATGGGAAAGAGCAAAACCGCGCCATTGGGGCCATGATCGTGGCGATTAATGCTGTTGCCCACATCGTGGACCCAGCCCGCGATGGCCGACAGCTCGATCTCCCGCTCGCTATAGCCCAGGGAGGATAGGATGCCGCTGGCGGTGCGGCTGACATAGCTCAGATGATGCGGGCCGTGATCCGTATAGCCCAAGGTCTCCAGGTAGCGGTTCCCCGCCCGCACCAGGGCTTTGATGCTCTCGTTTTGTTTGATCTCATGTAAAGTAATCAACGAGGTGTCCTCCTACATAACGGGTGTGCTTGGCTTTCTGTTGCAACCTATTGCAGGCGTTTCATGGCCTGGTAGGTGGGGTCTCTGGAAAAATCCCGCACAGGGGCTTCGCCGCCCAGGCGCTCGATGGCGCTGCGAATTTCGATAAAGTCAATATAACTCACATCGCCGCTTTCGGCAACATCCAACAGGGCCTCCAAAGCGCGATCATCGTCCAGCTTGGCCAGATAGCCGGCAAAAAGCGCCCGTTGCTGCTTGCGAGTTTCAAAGGAGCGCAGGGCAAAGGCAAAGACATCTTCATCCGCCGGGCCCTCGCAAAGCACGTCCAGCAGCGCCTCCTTGCCGGCATCATCGGCGGCGGTGAAGGCGATTTTGGTAGGGCCATATACGGATTGGCCCATGCAGCGCAAGGACTCAAGGGCGTTGTCCAACAGTTCCTCCGGCTGGTTGCGCTCCACCTGCCAGTGGAGGTAATCCACCATGGGGGCGGCGCTATCCAGCTGGCGCAGCAGATCAACAGCCAACATTCGGGCCTCGATAGGCGCGCTGGCGTCCTGGGCCAGTGCCAGCAGAGGCCTGTCGTCGGCAAGTTCCGCCAGGCGTTCCAGCAGAGGATCAGGTACTGAACAGTCCGGCTCTTTTACATAGGCCACCAGCAGATCGGTAAGCTCGCGGGCGTCGGAATACCGGTCAAAGTACGCGCCGGGGGTAACCCCGTCCAGCCAGGAGGCGGGGGTGTTCAAAAAGCGCAGGTATACGGAGGGCATCTCGTCCTCCATGTCCTCGGGACGCTGGAAACGGCCGGCATTTTTTTCCACCCAAGCATTCAGGTAATCCGTAAAATATGCGTCAAAGTCAATGCAAGTCATCGGGGGTCCTCCTTCAAGGGGATCGGCCAAAGGGCACAAAGTCGGGCAAAGGCACTGCGATGGTGCTTGCGCAGATCAGCCGCCAGAGGCTGGGCAGGCGGAGGCGCTCCACACCCGATGACCAGGCAGAAGTGCCGGATCAACGCATGCCGCCAGGCATGGTCTACATCTGCCGCAAAGGCGTAGCGGGTTTGGCGATCCATCAAGCGCAACAGCTGCAGGGCATGACCCGGCAGGCGGCCATCCGGCAGAATACGACAAGCGGCCCCGATGCGGCGCAGAATCAGCCGCTGGGTAACGGAGGCCACCCGGGCGGGCGCTTTGGAGGGATCCACCTGTACGATGCGGCCATTTTGCCACAGCACGTAGGGCGGCGTAGCGCCAAGGCTCATCAACTTGGACAGGGCTATGCGCTTGCCATCCTCATCCTGGGAGCTTTGCAGCAACAAATCCCGCAGCAGGCGTTCCGCTAGAGCGGGGGCTTGTTCCATCAGCATCGTAGCCACGGGAAACAACGCCTTGGATAGGCCGCTGGGGGAGGCCAGGGCATAGAGGAACTGGCGATACAGCAGGCCGTCTGCGTCCAACGCCGCTATGAAGGCGGAAACCCCCTGCTGGATGGCCTTGGTTAAGGTGGCAAGCAGGCGATACTCCGCGATAAGCGGCAGGAAGGGGTAAAAGGGAAGCTGCTCCGCTTCCTTGCGCTGGGCCTCGGCGTCCATGCCCTGCTCCGCCCAGCCCAGCGCCTCTTGGGTCACAAACAGAACGGTCACGTCCTCAGGGTCCAAATCCCGGCAGCGCTGTAGGTAAGCGACGGCTTCTTCCACCCGGCCCTGGCGCAGCAGCGCGAGGGCTAGGTTGTATAGGGTGGGCACGCGATCGGGATGGCGGCGTTTTGCCAGCCGCAGCATGGCCTCCATGGCCTGCGGCAAGCCAAGCGCGGCGGCGGTAAAACAAAACAGCTGCTCATCATGGGGATATCGGCAGCAAAAAGCGGCAGCCAGCATCGTTGCGGCAGCCAAGCCCCGTTGACCGCGCTGCATGCGTACGCTGGCCAGGGCACATAGAGAAGGCACGTGGCGGGGACCCTTTTGCACGGCCAGCAAAGCGTGGTGCAGAGCCCGGTCATGACGGTGCATGGCCTGATAAAGCATGGCATACAGGGCATGGAGCCGGGTATCTGGCGGGCCAAGGCGGGCGGCCCGGGCCAGCCTTTTGCGGGCGGTCTCTAAATCTCCATAGGCCAGCCGCAGGGAAGCGATATGCATCAGCGCCTCATAACGGGCCTTGCCCTGGCGGGGCGCCTCCTCCAGCAGGTCCTCCAGATGGAAGTATTCGTCGTCCTCGTCCCACAGCAGGGCCCCTCCTTCGGGGGCGTGGGCTTTTTGAAAGTAGTGGGAAAACGCGTCCATGGCTTCCTGTTCCCGCCCCAGGGAGAGCATGTTGCGGCCGATGAGCCCATAGGGAAGAAAACCGGTAGGTTCCAAAGCCAGCACGCCAAAGGCCTCCCGGGTGCTGGCCTCATAGCAGCTCATGTCCCGCAAGGTGTGGGCATATTCCATCCGCAGCTCGCCGGAGGAAGGCTCCAGGGCTACGGCGCGGCGCAATAAGGCTGCCGCCCGCCGATGCTCTCCCCGCTTGCGGTGGTGCTGAGCCCGGCGAAGCCAATACCGTGGAGATTTTTCAAAAGAAAGTACCTCCCCCGATGCCGGGGGCGTCTGTGGGTCGCTCATGGTTCACTCCTTGTTTGGTATCATGATTGGGTGGCTTTGTTAAGCAGGCGGATGAGATCATGGGTAGAAAAATGGTGCTGCGTCCGGCAAAAATGACAGGTTAAATCCGCACCGTCGATGTCGTCCTCAATCATGCGGGTAAGCTCCTCCTGGCCCAGGGCAACCAGGGCCTTTTCCATACGAACCCGGGAACAGCGGCAGACATAAGCAAGGGGCGTGGACCCAAGCACCACCGGGGAAAGACCCTCAAACCAGCCCGTGAGCAGCTTCTCCATGGGGTCATGGGCCAACTCCCGGCTGATATCCTCAAACAGAGGGCTGCGGAGCTCCAGCTGATCGATTACGCTGTCCGGGCAGTCGGGCAGGGGCTGAAGCAGCACGCCGCCAGCGGAAAGAACCGTCTGTTGGGCCACCAGCACCCCCAGGCTCACCAAAGAAGGGCTTTGCTCACTTTGCAGGAAGTAGGCCGCAAAGTCTTCGGCGATCTCGCCGCTGGTGAGGGATACTTGGCCCACATAGGGTGTCTTCATGCCCAGGTCCTTCACCACGCCCATGCGGCCGCTATTGCCCACCGCCATGCCCACGTTTAGCTTGCCATCCCGGCGCAGGGGCAATTCCAGCTGGGGATGATCCGCATAGCCTCGAACAGAGACCGTATCCCCCACACAGACCATTTTGCCCAGAGGCCCGCCTCCATCCATGGTGACCGTGACGGAGGCGTTGTCATCCTTGAGCATGGCGCACAGCATGGCGGTCCCCATCAGCGTTCGGCCTAAGGCTGCTGTCACCACAGGGGTGGTCTGGTGGATGCGCTGAACTTCCTGCACGGTTTTGGTGCCGGTGACCAGCAAGCCCCGCACTGCGCCTTCCGCTAAGGTGATATGCAAAATGTGGTCATCCTGTGTAAGGGGCGGGGCCGCGTCGGGGTGCTTCTTGTCATTGGTGCTCATGGCGTCGTTCCCTCTTTACGCTTCGTCGGTGGAGAAGAGAAACGCTGCGCCTGGCGCAGGCTTCTCTTCAACCCCTGGAGATCCTTCTATCCCAGGCTGATGCTCAGACAGGGGTTTGCGGGCAGTGATGTGCCAACGCTTTTCCTCGGGGGCGGGCGGGTCCATCCGGATGTCCCCATAGAGGCTGACTTCCGTAAATCCGGTGGCACGCAGGAGCTTGGCCAGCATCTCCCAGCCGTGGGCGTACTGTCGCTGGTGTTCGCCGATGCGGCGGTAGGAGCCATCCCGTTGCCTGACAAAGATGGCCAGATCCAGATCCACGTATTGTTTGCTTTTGGAAAAGCGGTTTTGCCAGAGATAAGCGATGTCCTGCATCTCTTCCCCCAGAAAACTGTCCCCCAGGACGTGCTCCAGCTTGTAGGGGGTGGACAGATCCAACAGCAAGGCGCCGCCGGGCCGCAAGGCAAAGTGCGCCGCTCCAAAAAAGGCGGACAGGTCATCTTCGCTCTCCAGGTAGTTCAGTCCATCGCAGGTGCACAGCACCGCGTCCATCTGCCGGTGCAGGTGCAAAAAGCGCATATCCTGTTTCACAAAAGGGATCATGGCGCCGCATTTGCGAGCCTTTTGGCTGGCTTCAAACAACATGTCCGGGGAGATATCCACCCCGGTCATCTGATATCCCATCTGGGACAGAGGAATCGTGAGGTTGCCCGTGCCGCAGGCGCACTCGCACACCTTGCCCCTGGGCAGGCCGCAGCGATCCATCAGCGCGGCATAAAAACCCGCCCAAGCGGGATAATCCACGTCGGACATCAGGCGGTCATAGACGGAGGCAAAAGCCGTGTACATGCCAAAACTCCTTTATTGAGCCGGGGCGCTTAAATGGGTGGTTTTTTACGGTTTCCCTGGCCAATCAACCCGCCGATTCGGCCGGTCTCCTTGGCGGAAAGCCCTGCCCAACCCACTTCCTTCACCCGTTCCAGCAGGCCTAGATCCTGCGCCAATTGGTACTTTTTGCGCTGACTGGAGGATAGATAGGTGATTTTTGCCATGTGCTTTGACTCCTTTATCCTTTTATCGGATAGGTTGTGCGAAAGCAAGGCGGGTCATGCGCCGTTACGGTCTGGGATTTTCGCCAAGGTCTTCGTCTTGCTCTTCGTCTTGGTATAGGCCGCGGCCGATAACGGCGCCCTCGATTTGGGGGTTGATGTACTTGTCAAACACCCCGTTGGCATAGCTGGCGCCAACAAAGCGGCTGAGGGAAAAGCCAATCAGCAGATAATAGAGCGCATACCCTAGCAAAGCCCAGTGGGGATAGGGGGTCAGATAAGCTACCAGCGCGGCGATCATCGCAGGGACCAGGGTAAGAAGCCGCAGACCTACGGTCATGGGCAGGCGGCCCAAGGTCAGCAAAAATCCGTTGCGCAACAGATCCCTAAAGCGGAGCTTGTAGGTGACCATCAGGGGATAGAAGTACAGCAGTGCACACATCCACAGCAACCCCAACGTTACGCTGATGACCTGGGGTACCATAAACAACATGTTTTGCTGGGCCATGTCCCCGTAAAACCGCCAACACACGTAAACAACCAACGGCATAAAGCCGGTGATGACAGAGATGCTCAGGGCTTGCTTCCAGTTCTCTTTCACCGCATCTTTGAAATCGGACCAGACAAAGGCGTGCTCATCCCGAGCCCAGTTGCGGGTCACATAGGCCACCCCGGCAGTGAAGGGCCCCGTGAGGGCGATACAAGGAACCAAAAACATCAAGGTCTGCAGGGTGAGGCCGTTTAGGTACTCCGGCAAACTGAGGGCGGCCAGGGCAGGTTCAGCGGCGGCTTCCATCTGGGCATAGTTCATCGCGGCCGCATAGGCGGAAATGGCCGCGCCGAAACCCACGATCAACGCCGGCAGCCAGGAGATCGCATCCATCAAATTGAGCCTGCAAAGGCCCGCCAGGCGGACTTTGAGCATCTCCCAAAAAAGTTGCCAGCGGTTCCCCGGCAGATCCTCTTTGCGATAGTCGCCCTTGCCGCTTTTGCCGTAGTAAAAATTGTTCATCATCTTGCCAAACATGCCCGAACCCTCCCTTTGCTGCATGCGTACGACCACCATTATACCATAGGTAGCGCCAAAAGAAAAAGCGATGGGACGGGTTTTTACACTTGCCTTTGGACAAATGGCCCCTGGGATGATACAATAGAGCAACCCTACCATTGGGGGTGAGAAATGGTGGCAAAAGTTGAGCTCCTGGATACAACCCTTCGGGATGGCGCCCAGGGCGAGGGCATCGAGCATTCCATTGACGACAAGCGAAGGATCGCCCAGGCGCTGGACAAGCTAGGCATTCCCTTCATCGAGGGGGGCAATCCTTTTGGAAACCCAAAAGATGAAGCGTTTTTTCAGGAGGCTCGAAAACAACCCTTTTTGGCACGGGCCCATTTGGTGCCTTTTGGCAGTACCCGCCGGGGCGGGACGGAGGTTCAGGCAGATCCTGGATTGGCCGCGCTGTTGGCCACGCAGCAGCCCACCATCAGCCTGTTTGGGAAAACAAGCCTTTTGCATGTGAAGGATGTGCTGCGGGTATCTCCCGAGGAAAACTTGCGCATGATTGAGGAAAGCGTGGCATTTTTGAAAGCCCAGGGCAGGCGGGTGCTCTACGATGCGGAGCATTTTTTCGATGGCTGCGCGGAGAGCCGGGCGTATGCGTTTGAGACTTTGCGGGCCGCCGCAAAAGGCGGCGCGGACATCCTGGTGCTGTGCGACACCAACGGCGGCGCCTTGCCTGATGACTTGCGCGCTGGGTTGTGCGAGGCAAAGGCCGCTCTGCCGGAGATGGCCTTTGGCATTCATTGTCATGACGACATGGGCCTGGCTGTGGCGGGTACGCTGGAATGCATTCTGGCCGGAGCGGTGATGGCCCAGGGTACCATCGCCGGCGTGGGGGAACGCTGTGGAAACGCCAATCTATGTACGCTGATCCCTACATTGATGCTGAAACTGGGATATGATGCGCTGCCAAAGGAAAACCTACCCCTGTTGACCCAGACCGCCCGGAGCATTGTGGACATCATGAACCTGCAGCCCAACCCTCGGGCGCCTTATGTGGGCTATAGCGCTTTCGCGCACAAGGGTGGCATGCATATCGATGGGGTGAGCAAGAACGAGGCCACCTTCGAGCATGTGACGCCGGAAAGCGTGGGGAACCGTCGCCGGTTTGTGCTCAGCGAGCATGTGGGCCGCAGCGGGGTCTATACCCGGCTCAGACGCCTGCTGCCGGAGATCGAAAAGGACGACCCGCGGGTGAAAATCGTGACCGATCGGCTCAAACGCAGGGGCCTTCGAGGTTATGCTTATGAAAGCGCCGACGGCAGCTTTGATCTGATGGCCCTGGAGACCCTGGGGATGCGCAAGCCTTTCTTTGAAGTGGTGGATTTCCATGTGCTCTGTGGAAGCGTCAAGGATACGAAAGAGGTTCAAAGCGCCCAAGCCTATATCAAGATCGCCGTGGAGGGGAAGGAGGAGGTCAATGCTTCGGAAGGGGACGGCCCCATCAACGCGCTGGACAAGGCCTTGCGCAAAGCCCTGACCGTGTTTTATCCCTCCCTGCAAAACATGCACTTGCGGGACTTTAAGGTGCGGGTGCTGGACAGCGGCGGCACGGCCTCGGTGGTACGGGTATTGATCGAGAGCACCGACGGCAAGTTGGTCTGGACCACCATGGGGGTATCCAGCAACATTATCCAGGCCTGCTTTATGGCGCTATGTGATTCGGTGGAGTATTATTTGACGTTTTTGCAGGAGGTTTAGTTCACAGGTTTTGTAACTTTTACAAAATGTTTCTTGGAAATTGCAAGAAACAGGAAGGGCGGTTCGTTGGATGAATGAGCACAGCGCGCCTGCCCATCAGGGGGCGGGTGAAAACGGAGGCTCGGACATGACGTATTTCGAGGAATTATACGAGAAATACGCGACCGACGTTCTGCGGGTGAGTTATTTTTACCTGGGAGACAAGCAGAAAGCGGAAGATGTGTGCCAAGACGTCTTTGTACGACTGTTGACCAACGCGCCCGAGTTGACGGAAGGGCGGGAAAAGGCATGGCTGCTGAAGGTTGCGTTAAACCGCTGTCGGGATCTGTGGCGCGGCGCGTGGGTCAAACGCGTGGTGCTGGGAAGCCCGACCTTTGAGCTCATCCCAGCCCCGGACGAAAGCGACCGCAAGGACGAAGAAGAAGCCATGATGGTTGCCATCCACGAGCTTCCCAGCGCCTTTCGCGAGGTGATTTTGCTTCATTATTATCAGGGCTATGGCATCAGCGAAATCGCGGCCATGATGGATCTGCCCGAAGGAACCATCTCCAGCCGCCTGTCCCGGGGACGGAAAAAACTGGAATCGATTTTACAAGGAGGGCCCCAGCAATGAGCCACATGGAACATTTGCGAGAGATCGCCGACAGGCGGTTGGGTGGCTTGCAAGCAACTCCCAAGATGCTGGGGGAGATTAAGCTGGCGGCTGCCAGGAAAGCTAAAAAGAAGGAAAGGTCGCACATTTGGCAGCCTGTGTTGGCGGTATGCGCCGCGCTGCTGCTATGTGTGGGCCTGTACACGAACGCCGTGGACGGGCAGGTACCTTTTTCTCCAGCCCCATCCAACACCGTGTTGGATAGCCAGCCTGCCGGAAATGAACAGCAGACGGCCACGGCAGGGCAGCGGATGCTGCTGGATGTGCCTGCGGGAAGCATTTCCGTGGGCGGAGAAAAGGAAGGCCCGGCCTTCCGCAATCTGTTTGCCAAGGGCCAGGGCAGCAATTTCCCATTGATTAGCATAGAAGGCGCCACCTACCGGATGATGAAGACCCCCGGTTCTATCAGCGACGGCCTGCTAGGAGAAGGGTTGGGCCAGGTGAGTGAATACACGCTGGAACCTGCGCTAAGCAGCGGCGGCGTGGTGAGCAATGTGGTGTCCCAAGGCCAGACCATCTATGCGGTGAAGGGCATGGAGGGCGCCATGGCGGCGGCCTCGGTGGAAGGCGCCCTGCGGGTATTTCAGCGGGTGAGCTTTGCCGGTACCGCCATTGTGGGCAGCGAAGACTTGGCGGACACCCTATGTGGGGCCAGTGACGTGATATCCATGGAACTCAGCGGTGTTGGCGCCATTGATGACGCCAGCAAGGCTCAGGAATTGATGGGTGTCTTGCTGGATAACGCAAGCTATCAGAGCGCCAGCATGTCCTCCGGCGGGAGCCAATCCTTGCTGATCCAGATGAAGAACGGCCTTACCCTCCAGCTGATGGTGGGCGACGATACGGTCAGTGCCTGCGGCACCTGGAGCTGCCCGGAATTCTTTGAAGCGTTTTTGGTAGCCATGGAAGTGTAAGCAAATCAAAGGCAATACAAAAAGCCCGCCATGTGGCGGGCTTTTTGTATTAAATCGGCTTGGGCTTATTCCGCCGCATTTTTGCCTGGATCCTGAGCCAGAGTTCTCTTAGGCCCAGACATGCCAGTACCGCATAAAAGGGCGCATATAGAAACAGATATCGGGGCCAAGACTCCAGCAGCACCATATAGAGCGTCACGCCAACCAAGGTAAGCCCTAGTACAGGCATGACGGCATAGCGCTTGCGACCCAGAAATAGAGCACAGGTGCATAGCAGCAGGACCAGCAGCCAAATCACTTGCATCGCCATCTGATAGTGCAAGGTTAGGGCTCCATTGTTGTCAAAAACCTTGTGTAGAAAAACAGAGACCGCATCTGTGCGCCGGGGGGCTTCTTGGACGAGGTAGCTGCCGTTAAAGGCAAAGGCGCCGTTGGAGTAGGCCTTATGGAGCTTAGCGGCAAAAAAGGCCACAGCCTCGCCAAATCCCTTAGCGGTAAATCGTTCCCAGGCCCGGGCATAGTTTGCCTGCTTGCGCTCGGCCAAGGTAGGGAAGGATTGGGAATACGCGACGTCCTCGGGAGAATGCCCGCCGAAGGTCTGGGCGTTCATGCCCATCATCAAGTAATGGCTGATGCCGCCGTTTTGTCCTTCCGGCACGGCGCTGCCCGCCAGCAAAAGGCAGGAGCCTTTTTCAAAGGCGATGCCGGGCAAAGCGCCCAAGATCAGAGCCAAGACCACCGCAACCAGGCGCTTTCTCAGCGCCTTGGTCCAGGGCAAGCGGCCCAGCAACCGAAAGCCTTCCACCAGGAGCAAGGCGATGAAGAAGATCCATACTGTGGGTTTGATGGCAGCGCCAACGGAGATGATCAGGGTGATCAAGAACCATTTTAGCGGCGCGCGTAGCTGGGTCAGATACACATAGAGTGCCAGCACAGGGAACAGGATGGAGTAGGCGTCTGTATAGGGAACCACCATATGGGGTGAAAACAGAATGAATACGGTGGATAGCCCATAGGCAAACAAAGTGAGGGGACGGCTGAGGGATATCCGTTGCACGCAGAGCACCGTCAGCAGGGAAGCCAGATTGATCATTGCAGCGCCGCAGGAGGGAAGCAGAACATAGGGGACAGCCAGCCCCAGGCGCGTTCCCACCCAAAGGGGCAGGGTCAGCACCAAGGCGATAGGCGCGTTGTTAGGGCAGAGCTGATAGTAGGCCTGATCAGAAATAGGCAAGCCCTGGACGATCTCCTGAGCGGTGAGGATGGGAATGCCGGGATCCCAGGAAGGGATAAACCATAGGCTTCGGACCATCACCAGCTGCAACGGGAAAAGAAGCAAGTTACCCAGGCAGAGCAACAGCAGGAAACGGCGGTGAGACATGGGGGACTTGGTGAGGCTGGGCGGGCGTTTGCGGTACAACGCATAGGCCCATAGGCATAAGCCCAGCAGCAATAGGGAAAAGGGAAAGAGGGATAAATTTGGCAGGAAGGCTTGAACTAAATAGATGTGGGAGATCACAGGATCCAAGATCACCAGCAGCAGAAAGATGAGAAAAAAACAAAGGCATGCCAGGGCTGTGAAAAACGACGGCATGAAGCGGCCCAGGCGTCTAAAAAATTTCATTCGTCCCGCCTCCTTTTCATCTGCCTTCATGGAATGACAACTTCATCTGCCTTCATGGAATGACAACGTCTTTTTATAGCATAAGCCTTTGGAAATTTCAAGGGAAGGAAATATTCCTTTTTTGAAAAACACTTGACATTGACGTAACGTCATGGTTTATCATGGGGCTGTCAGGAGGGATGCAATGGAATACACCGTGCAAAAACTGGCCCAGATGGCAGGGGTCAGCCCGCGTACCCTGCGGTTTTACGACCAGAGCGGCTTGCTGAAACCGGCGCGGATCAACAGCTCCGGCTACCGCATCTATGGTTCGGCGGAGGTGAGCCGCCTGCAGCAGATCCTGTTTTACCGGGAGCTAGGCATAGGGCTGGAGGAAATTGGTAAAATCTTAAACAGCCAAAGCTTTAACAACCTGGCAGCGCTGGAAAGTCACCTTGCAGCCCTGCTGCGGCAGCAGGCCCAAACCCAGCGGCTCATTGAAACCCTGCAGAAAACCATAGAGGAAGCAAGAGGAGGAAAACCCATGAATGATCAAGAGAAATTTGACGGCTTCAAACAAAAACTCGTCCAAGAAAACGAAGAAAAGTTCGGCAAGGAAGTTCGCGAAAAATACGGAGAGGACGCCGTAGACGCCAGTAATGCCCGGATGATGAACCTGACCCAGGCGGACTATGAACAAATGCAGGCCTTGGCGGAGCAGCTCCAGCAGCGGCTGGGAGAGGCCGTGAAGGCGGGTGA
>JAVBSI010000004.1:0-15636 GCA_031556815.1 Eubacteriales bacterium
TATGGTCGAGCAGGTGGAGCGGAAGATTGCGGAGGCGAACGCTTCCACCGCGAAGGCGCTGTGTTGCGATTTTGAGGTCGGTCTTCCGGCGGACATCCGCTCGGACTACATCATCGTGGTGAACACGCTGATTCACATCAAGGATATCGAACCTGTCCTGTCGCGCCTGTTTGCCTCGCTGAACGCGGGTGGGCACCTGCTGATCATTGATTTTGATATGACCGAGGCGGTTGTCTCTGGCGACGTACATAACGGCTTCGATCAGCGCGAATTAGCCGATGCCCTGATGAAGATTGGGTTTGCGGACGCGAAGTCCGAAACATTCCACCGCGGAAAACGCATCTTCATGAACCAGGACGCTTCGATGTTTATCATGGACGCGGTGAAATAGGGACACCAGCATACAAGGCAAGCATGCTTTGCAGCCTGTTTTGCATTTCAGACCGGACGAATTCAGGCTCCAAGCAAACGAGCTGGGCACCGAAGCTCAGCAAAATGCCGTATCCATAGTCATCGTCCACGAAGTTGAAGTTCACAAGCAGTTTGCCGTCTTCCGCTTCGGTGATGTCGTCCGCCGTGCAGTAATCCAGCGTTCTGTTCAGCGCAGATTTGTCGATCAGCAGCTTCACTGGAAACATTCTTCCGCTCATTTCATCGGTGAAGCCCGCAAAGGGATGGGGCGCTTCGCGGGTCAAGAAGGTCTCGTCGTGTAGGTTCAACTCCTTCATTCTGCGGAGTTTGTATAGGCGAAAGCCTTGCTTATCCGGCGCATAGCCCTGCATATACCAGTCCGTCGCCTTATAGGCGAGGCGATGCGGCTGCATCAAAACGCGTTTCTCTTTTCCGTTCGAACCGATGTAGACGAAGCTCATCAATCGGTTGGAATGCACCGCTTCCTTTACGCGATCAAATATGGACTGTAAATCGCCACCCATCCAATTCGACAGATCGACGATGATCTGGTCAACTCTTGCATTGATCTTCTGCAACTGATGCTCCGGGATGAAGCTTTTCAGCTTCGCCAGCGCGTTGGCTGTTTCCGCTCCCTTAAGCGCGCCGGAAATCATCCCGAGTCCCATGAGCATAGCGGTGATGTCATCCGCCGTGAAGATCCCCTTGTCGGCCTTGTATCGCTCCATGATCGAGATACCGCCGCCTGCGCCGGAGGCCGTCGCAATCGGTATGCCGGAAGCGTTGATGGAGTCGATATCGCGATAAATTGTCCGGAGGGACACTTCGAACATTTCCGCGAGCTCTTTCCCGGTCACTTTCTCCCGTCTGAGCAGCAGCATGACGATGGCAATCATTCGCTCGAATCTCATCTCGCTACACCTCCTCTATCAGAAGTGTATATAGATGACATATAGTTGTCAACAATCAGCTGCTATGATGATGTCGAAATGATGTGGGAGGGTTCAAGTGATATGAGAAAACTGTTTTTATGCTCGTCGTATAAGGATGTGGCGGGCTTGTTCCCTGAATTTGCGGGGTGCGATCTCTCCGAAAAAATGGTTACCTTCATTCCCACCGCCGCTTTGCACGAAAAGGTAAATTTCTATGTGAAGTCGGGGCGCAAAGCACTGGAGAGAGTGGGACTGGTGATCGACGAACTGGAGGTTTCATCGGCGGATCGCTCGCTCATCATGCGCAAGCTGAAGGCAAATGACTTCATATATGTATCCGGCGGTAACACGTTTTTCTTGCTTCAGGAACTCAAGCGAACGGGGACAGATCAGGCCATACTTGAACAGATCGGCGCGGGAAAGATCTACATCGGCGAATCTGCCGGAGCGATGATTGTGGCCCCGGACATCGAATACGCGAAGGACATGGACGATTGCGCCGCCGCACCAGGCTTGGAGAACTACAGCGCTTTGCATGCCGTGGCGTTTTATCCGCTGCCACACCACACGAATTTTCCTTTCAAAAAGGCAGTGGAGAAGATCATTGCGAAACACGCGCAGGCCCTGCCGCTACAGCCGATCAGCAATGCGCAGGCAATCCTGGTTGAGGATGACCGCGTTGAGATCAAGCCATAACCAAGGCAAAGGACATGCCGGTTTCACAAAAACACTATGCACAAGCCGTATCGTGTGATTGTGTAACCGGCTTGTCCCCGAAGCAACAGCGATTCGCAAAAACAGCTTGTATACTGGGCAAAAACCTCTTGTCCACCTGAAACGACTGCTTGTGCATAATGTAAAAGAAGAACCCCGGAAGTCCTTCAAAATGAAGGACTTCCGGGGTTTCGCCAGCAAGCATATGCTCGCCGACATGCTTCTATGGAGCGGGTGATGGGAATCGGACCCACGTAACCAGCTTGGAAGGCTGGGGCTCTACCATTGAGCTACACCCGCCCGGTCGCAAGCACGCTCGGTTCCCCGGGAAGTAAGAAGTGGAGCGGCAGACGAGATTCGAACTCGCGACATCCACCTTGGCAAGGTGGCACTCTACCACTGAGCTACTACCGCACGTTCCACTGCTTTGGCTGCACAAGGGACGCGATTGGTGCGGACGAAGAGACTTGAACTCTTACGCCGTGAAGGCACCAGATCCTAAGTCTGGCGCGTCTGCCATTCCGCCACGCCCGCAGGGTTGATGATCTCTTCCGACCATCAAAATGGTGACCCATCGGAGATTCGAACTCCGGACACCTTGATTAAAAGTCAAGTGCTCTGCCAACTGAGCTAATGGGTCTTACAGCTCAAGGGTCGACACCTGTCTTTCATCGTTAGACCCCTTGACCTCGGCGTTGCATCCTGCAAACCACGAATGGGATCGTATCACATCTTGCAAAGACTGTCAAGGCTTTGTAGTAAGAAAAGTGAACCCCAGTATGTCTTTCCCCTCTTTGATGGGGCTGGTGTTCGATAAATTTCCCCATAGAATCTAGCACAAACCAGCAGGGCATGATATACTATACCCATTCAAGGGCACCAGCCCATTCGCCACCGGGAGGACGTATGTCGTGAACATACCCCAGCTGCTTTGCCAGGAATTTCAACTCAAACCCGCTCAATGTAACAATATCATCGCGTTGATCGATGATGGCAACACCATTCCTTTTATCGCCCGCTACCGCAAGGAACAGACGGATTCCCTGGATGACCAGGTGCTCCGCGAGATCTATGAACGGCTTCTATACCTGCGCGGGTTGGACAAGCGCCGGGAGGAGATCCAAAGCACCTTGGCCGAGCAGGGCAATCTCACCGATGAGCTCACTGAGAAACTCTCCTCAGCCAACACCCTGGCCGAGTTAGAGGACATCTACCGGCCTTTCAAGCCCAAACGCCGCACCCGGGCTACCATCGCTAAGGAAAAAGGCCTGGAACCCTTGGCTTTGCAACTGCTGCTGCAAAACCTGAAGGAGGGTTCCTTGGCAGACCTGGCATCCCCCTTTGTGGACGCCGAGAAGGGGGTAGCCAATGAACAAGAAGCTCTGCAAGGCGCCCGAGATATCCTCGCCGAGCAGATGAGCGACGATGCGGACGCTCGTAAGGCGCTTCGTGAGCTGGCCTTCCGCACCGGCATCATCGAAAGCAAGAAGACCAAGGATGAGGATAGCGTCTACAACCTGTACTATGATTTTGCCCAGGAAGTGAACGCCCTTCCCGGCCACCGTGTCCTGGCCATCAACCGGGGCGAGAGGGAGGAATTCCTGAAAGTCACGGTGAAGATGAACGACACCGCCTCGATACAGGTGCTTTCCAAAGCCTTTGTGCGGGAAGGAAGCATCACCACAGCTCAGGTGCAGCTTTGCTGCCAGGATGCCTGGGAGCGGCTGATCCAGCCCAGCATCGAGCGGGAAGTTCGTACCGAGCTTACCGACAGGGCCAGTACATCCGCCATCCAAGTGTTCGGCAAAAACCTGCACCAGCTGTTGATGGCCCCTCCTGTAAAGGGTCGCGTAACCTTGGGCGTGGACCCGGGCTTTCGCACCGGTTGCAAGCTAGCCGTGGTGGATGAAAATGGCAAGGTGCTGGACACTGGTGTAGGGCACTTTACCCTGCCGGGCATGGAAACCGCAAAGGCCCGGGCCAAACAAGATGTCATCGCCCTATGCCGCAAGCATGGGGTTACCGCCATTGCCATTGGCAATGGAACAGCCTCCCGGGAAGCGGAGCAGTTCATCGCCTCTTTGTTGCCAGAGCTAGCCGATGGCACCGCTTATATGATCGTTAGTGAAGCAGGCGCTTCCGTCTATTCCGCTAGCAAACTAGCTGCGGAAGAGTTCCCCCAATTCGATGTATCGCTGCGCAGTGCGGTTAGCATTGCCCGCCGCATGCAAGACCCCTTGGCAGAGTTGGTCAAGATCGACCCCAAGGCCATTGGCGTTGGTCAGTACCAACATGACTTAAAGGAAAGCCAATTGGAAGAAGCCTTGGGAGGCGTGGTGGAAGGCTGTGTAAACAGCGTAGGCGTAGAAGTCAGTACCGCCTCAGCGGTGTTGCTGTCCCATGTGGCGGGCATTGGCCCGTCCCTGGCTAAGAATATCATTGCCTTCCGGGATGAAAATGGCCTTTCTAGCCGTGCCCAACTGAAAAAGGTGCCAAAGCTGGGCCCAAAAGCCTACGAGCAATGCGCTGGGTTCCTGCGGGTACGGGAGAGCAAAAACGCGCTGGATGCCACCGCTGTCCATCCGGAAAGCTATGACGCCGCCAAGGCACTGTTGGAATCCTTAGGGTATCATTTGGAGGATGTGAAAGCCCGGAAACTGCATGATCTGCAACAACGAGCCGAGGAAAAAGGCATCAAGGCCTTGGCTGTCGAATTGCAGATTGGTGAACCCACATTGAAAGACATCCTCAAAGAGCTGCAAAAGCCTGGCCGTGACCCCAGAGACGACTTGCCCAAGCCTATTTTACGCACCGATGTGCTGGATATCAAGGACATCCAGCCAGGCATGGAACTGATGGGTACGGTAAGAAACGTGATTGATTTTGGCGCCTTTGTGGACATCGGCATACACCAGGACGGCTTGGTACACATCAGCCGGATGGTGAACCGTTATATCAAGCACCCCAGCGAGGTGGTAAAGGTAGGAGATATCATCAAGGTATGGGTGGTGGATGTGGATATGAAACGCATGCGCATCGCCCTGACGATGTTGTCCCCCAAAGCCCCCTGACTGCTACCCACGGCTCTTTCCATAAACCCGTGCGTTCATGGAAGTATGCGAAAGGAGAAACCTCATGAGACAGTCGTTCTTCCTGCGATTCCTCCTCTTTGTGATCGTTTTAACCATGTTGGCGCCTCTGGGATCAAGCGCTGCAAACTACCGAGGGACCGAGCCACTGATCTCCCTGGATTTGGATGAAGCGCATGCTCAAGGTGACGACTTTGCCAAAGACGCATTTTTTCAGGCTCGATGGCTTCAAGTGTCCACCCAGGTCATTGGCCCTCAGGACATCACCCTACGTGTGCTTCACGATGATGACCATACGCCCGATCATGCCGGACGTGTGGTGTTTAAGCGTGTCGTTAAAAACGTGAACGGGGAATACGTCTCCCCGGAGATTTTTTTGCCATTCATGGGCTCAGGCATCGAAGCCTACCGTGTGGAACTGCTCTACGATGATGATGTCGTTCGTTCCGTACCCTTTCATCGTGCGCTGCTGAATTTGACCAACAACTCCATATGTCTGCGCGGCATCCGGTTTTCCGATGTCAACAAGGCCAAAACCGATAAATGGTACACCTTTCGTCCCATCAACCTTCGTACTGTAGCGGATGGCACCACCATCGATCTTGTGGGAAGCAACATGTATTTCGTTGGTAAACTATTGATTCATCGAAGCGGTGACGAGGTCAAATTTGAAATCCAAACCTACGATCAACTGGTAGCCTCCAAGGATATTGAAGTGGAGGGTGCGGAGACAGACGCCCACCTCCACTCCTATGTGGTTACCGATCATGCCTTTGATTTTACCGTGGTGCGCATTGGCATCTACCACCGATTCACCAAGATCAAAAGCGTCTCCCGCTCCGCCATTCCCAGCAAAATCCAACTGGATGAATGGTACAATCTTCGTCAAATCAACGCCAATGGCCCTGTGATCCTCTACCTGAACTGTCAGGCCAACTACAACCCCAATGGTCTGCCCCGAATCAACGCCGTTCAGAGTCCCGGCTCTTTGCAGCGCATACTGGAGTCCAACGGATTAAACCGGTGAAATTTGAGGAAACGGAATTGTCTTTTTACCGTGTTTGGAGATAGTCCCTATTGACAAAATCCAGAATAACTGTACAATGAAGGGGCATTGGGCCATAGGGCTCGGCAGAATAGAGGAGCGGCCGTCATCAGTACCCCATGGGAGCCATCAACAGGCGTGGAACATGTGGGGAAAGGGATTGCCGCCGAAATGAAAGGCTTGGTTGAGCGCCTTTTGTTGGGCAGCGAGAGAACATCTCGTTGACTGTCACGGGAACCCCCGTGAGGCGCTATTCGTTTTTATCACATGATAGAAGCAGCGATAGCGTCGGCGCCATCGCTGCATTTTGATTTGCACCAATACGAAGGAGGTACTCCCCATGAAAAAACGGACTGCGCTGCTTCTTGTCATCCTGCTGATCATCGCTATTATCATTGCCCTGGTGGTTATCAACCCCTTCCAAGGACCTTCCAAGCCGGCCGACAACAGCTTCCGCGTTGGCATGGAATGTAATTATGCTCCCTTTAACTGGACCCAAGCCGAGTCCAGTGAAAACGCCGTCGCCATTGAAGGCAGCGCAGGCTATGCCGATGGCTACGACGTACAAATCGCCAAGCAGATCGCCCAAAGCCTGGGCAAGGAACTGGTCATTGTGAAAACTGAGTGGGACGGCCTGCCCCTGGGCGTAACCAGCGGCATGTTTGACGCCATTATCGCCGGCATGAGCCCAACGGAGGAACGCAAAGCCACGTTGGACTTCTCCGATGCCTACTATACCAGCGATCTGGTGGTGGTGGTGCGCAAGGATGGTTCCTTTGCGGCCGCCAAAACCCTGGATGAGCTCACCGGCGGTAAGATCACCGGCCAGCTGAATACCTTCCACTATTCCGTGATTTCCCAAATCCCTGGTGTGCTCCAGCAGCCTGCCATGGACACTTTCTCCGCCATGATCGTAGCACTTCAAAGCGGCGTGATTGATGGCTATATTGCAGAGCGCCCCGGCGCGGAAGCCAATATCAAGGCAAACCCGGATTTGACCTATGTCCTCTTTGATGAGGGGAAGGGTTTCGTGGCTTCCGAAAGCGACGTTTCCATCGCGGTTGGTTTGGCCAAGGGCAGCCCCCTCACCGACCAGATCAACAAGATCCTGGCCGGCCTGGACCATGAAGCGCGCCTGCAAATGATGCTGGACGCCACGGATCGTCAACCCCTGAGTGAACAATAATCAGCCTTTGGGCAAGCTTGCCCCACTTGGGGGAACGCGCCATGATAAATGGCCGTTCCCCTGTCTCCATTTTTGGCAGTTCTTTGACCTGTGAAGGAGTGACCCCTGTTGTTGCCTACCACCTTCTTTGGCTGGGTGTCCCTGATTCTGGACAAGTACGGCTCGCTATTCCTGCGCGGCACGGGCTTTACGTTGCTCATCGCGCTGAGCGGCACCATTATCGGTTTCGTGATTGGTCTGCTGGTGGCCATCTTGCGCACCATTCCCGTTCTGCCAAAGGACTCCCTCTGGAAAAAAATCCCCATCAAAGCCGTATCGGTGTTGATGAGCATCTATATTGAGGTGTTCCGTGGTACGCCCATGATCGTGCAGGCGATGGTGATTTACTATGGCTCTTCCCAATTTTTAGGCATTAACATGCCGGTTCTGTTTGCCGCCATTTTCATCGTTTCCGTCAATACCGGTGCCTATATGGCTGAGATCATCCGCGGTGGGATCATTAGTGTGGACAAGGGACAGAGCGAAGCCGCCCATGCCATTGGCATGACGCATTGGCAAAGCATGATCAATGTGGTGTTGCCGCAAGCTGTACGCAACATTATGCCCTCCATCGGCAATGAGTTTGTGGTGAACATCAAGGACTCCAGCGTTCTTAACGTCATTGCGGTTAGCGAGCTCTTTTTCATGAGCAAATCGGCTGCGGGCACCTACATGCGTTACTTTGAGGTGTTCTTCATCACCGCTTGCATCTACCTGGTGCTGACATTCACCATCACCCGCCTGCTGCGCCTGGTGGAAAAGAAGATGGACGGCAAAAGCAGCTATACCATCATGGGCTCTCAAAGCCATAGCCAAGGCATGATCCGCACAGGAGGGGGTAGTCAAAATGATGGAAAATAACAAACCCACTGCCCCCGTTTTGGCAGTAGAACATTTGCAAAAGCAATTTGGCGAAAATGTGGTGCTTAAGGACATCTCTTTCAGCGTGAACCAAGGGGATGTGGTGTGTATCATCGGCGCCTCCGGTTCTGGCAAGAGCACACTGCTGCGCTGCATCAACTTTCTGGAGGACCCCACAGCCGGCACGGTGCTCTTCCATGGAGAGGATGCGGAAACCAGGTGGAGCCGCGCCGATTATCACGCCAAGGTAGGTATGGTTTTTCAGTCCTTCAACCTGTTTGGCAACATGACTGTGTTGGGCAATTGCATGGCGGGCCAGCAACGGGTGCTAAAACGTCCCAAGAAGGAATCGGAAGAAAAGGCCTTGCTTTATCTGGAAAAAGTAGGCATGGCTCCTTACCAGAATGCCCGTCCCGCCCAGCTGTCCGGCGGGCAGAAGCAGCGGGTTGCTATTGCCCGTGCCCTAGCCATGGATCCGGAGGTGCTGCTCTTTGACGAGCCCACCAGCGCCCTGGATCCGGAGATGGTGGGCGAGGTGCTGGCCGTGATGCGCAAACTGGCGGAAACTGGTCTGACTATGCTGGTGGTTACTCACGAAATGGCCTTTGCCAAAGATGTAAGCAACCGCGTCATCTTCATGGACGATGGTTTTATCGTGGAGGATGCGTCGCCGGCGGACATTTTCAGCAATCCAAAACAGCCTCGTACCCGGGAATTTTTGGGCCGAATTTTGGATCGATAAGCCTCTTGCAGCAAAGCAGCTTGCCATCGGCAGGCTGTTTTGTTGCAAGAGGCTCACTTATTCCCTCACATGATGTCTATTTCGATTTTTTGGCCGCTTCATAGACGACCCAGAACGGAAAGAACACAAGCACAGCTAAAACTAAAAGAATGTTTTTTACTGCTTGCTTTTGCTTTGCCGTCATGAACGCACCTCCTTTGGCTGCGCGTCATTCAATTGAAAAGTCGCCAAAATAAATACGACCTGACAAAATGACCAGATTTCACCTGGAGTAATGCTTAGAAGCGTTACGCTCTGTTCTATGCGCCGATACTACTCTGACTTATGCTGCACCCGCAAGGCTGGCTATTCTTTAGACATTTTTCAGGCATGCTGTGGTGAAATGCAAGTCCGCTTCCCCTGGATGTATTTGTCCATGGCCTGGGCAGCGGCTTTTCCGGCCCCCATGGCCAAGATTACCGTGGCTGCGCCCGTTACCGCGTCCCCTCCCGCGAAAACACCTTCCCGGCTGGTTTGACCGTCCTCGCCCTCGGTGACAATACAGCCATAGCGATTGGCTTCCAAACCAGGGGTTGTGGTGCGCAGCAGAGGGTTGGGGCTGGTGCCGATGGCCATAATCACCGTATCCACGTCCAGCTCAAATTCACTACCTTCTTTGGGAATGGGCCTGCGGCGTCCGCTGGCGTCAGGCTCGCCCAAGGTCATCTCCACGCACAGCATGCCCTTTACCCAACCGTTTTCACCGCCCAATACCTGGGTAGGGCTGGTGAGAATCTTAAAAACAATGCCTTCCTCCTGGGCGTGCTCCACTTCCTCCACGCGGGCGGGCAATTCGTCCATGCTGCGACGATAGACGATGTACACCTCTTCCGCGCCCAAGCGCAACGCACATCGGGCCGCGTCCATCGCCACATTTCCCCCGCCTACCACCGCTACCCGGCGGCTCTTTTGGATGGGGGTCGTATTGCCTGGCAGATAGGCCTTCATCAAGTTTACCCGGGTCAGATATTCATTAGCGCTGTATACGCCCTTCAGGCTTTCGCCTGGAATGCCCATAAAGCTCGGCAGGCCTGCGCCGCTGCCGATGAAAACCGCCTCATAGCCCATGGAAAACAAATCATCCACGGTGAGGGTTTTGCCGATCACCACGTTGGTTTGAATCTCTACACCCAGATCTTTTAACCCGTCGATCTCGCTCTGCACAATGCTTTTGGGCAGGCGGAACTCCGGAATGCCGTACACCAACACACCGCCAGCCACATGCAGCGCCTCAAACACCGTCACCTGATAACCCAACTTAGCCAGTTCCCCCGCGCAGGTAAGCCCGCTGGGCCCCGCGCCGATGATCGCGGCTTTATGTCCGTTGGAGGCAGGCCTGGTTGCTTTTTCCTGATTGTTTTCCCGGTTATGATCGGCCACAAATCGCTCCAGACGGCCAATGGCTACGCTCTCTCCTTTGATGCCGCGCACGCATGTTTTTTCGCATTGCGTCTCCTGGGGACACACCCGGCCGCACACTGCTGGCAGGGAGGTGGAAGCGCTAAGAATGGCATAGGCCTTCTCCATATCCCCAGCGGCAACCTGCTCAATAAAGCCTGGGATATCGATATACACCGGGCATTCGGCCACACAAGGCTTATTTTTGCAAGAAAGGCAACGGGCTGCTTCTTCCATCGCCATCTCCCGGGTATAGCCCAGCGCCACCTCCGAAAAATTGCAGTTTCGCACCTTGGGCTCCTGGGCAGGCATTTCCGTTTTATGCAGGCTCATATTTCTTGGTGACATCTTAGCCCAGCTCCTTTTCATACAAATGGCAGGCTTCTTCCCGGGCCTTTGTCTCAAATTCCTTATAATAGCTCGACCTGGCTATGGCTTCGTCAAAATCAACCTGATGGCCGTCAAAGTCAGGGCCATCCACGCAGGCAAATCTGATTTCTCCGCCTACGGTAAGGCGGCAGCAGCCGCACATTCCCGTGCCGTCCACCATCACCGGGTTCATGCTCACCGTGGTTTTGATGTTATATTTTTGCGTCACCTTGCATACGTACTTCATCATCACCAGCGGACCGATAGCAATCACTTCATCATACTGGTTTCCAGCAGCAATGAGGGTCTCCAGGGCATTCGTCACCAGGCCCTCCTCGCCATAGCTGCCATCGTCGGTCATCAGCTTCAACTCGTTGCTGATAGCGCGAAACGGCTCCTCCAGGATCACTAGATCCTTGGTTCGGAAACCCACCACACAATGCACCGTGCTGCCTTGCTGATGCAGCTTCTTGGCCACGGGGTACGCAATGGCGCAGCCCACACCGCCGCCCACTACACATACCTTGCCCAGTCCCTCCGTGTGGCTGGGTGTGCCCAACGGGCCTACAAAATCCTGAATGCAATCGCCCTTTTGCAGGGAGTCCAACTCCAGAGTGCCCGCACCTACCAGTTGAAATACGATGGTCACCGTTCCCCGCTCCCGGTCAAAATCCGAAACGGTCAGAGGGATGCGCTCGCTGTCCGCCTTGGCCCGCAGGATGATGAACTGCCCCGGCTCGGTTTTCCTTGCCACCAGCGGCGCATCCACCACCATCTTTACAACGGTTGGATTCAAACTCTCTTTTTCAAGGATCTTATACATATGAGGCACTTCCTAACGTCGCATTATTGGTTCAGTCTTGCCACCGCTTCGATCTCCACCAGGCCGCCCAAGGGAAACGCCGCCACCTCCACACAGCTTCTCGCGGGAAAATCTCCGGTAAAATAGCTTGCATATACCTGGTTGACTGTGGCAAAATCCGCCAAATCCTGGACAAAAACGGTGGTTTTCAGGATATCGCCATAGCTTGCCTGCCGCTCTTTGAGAATGGCACCCAGGTTTTTCATGGCCTGGTGGGCCTGCGCTTCCACGCCTTGGGCAAGCTTGCCCGTCTGTACATCAATGCCCAACTGCCCGGAAGTGTATAACAGGCTTTCCGTTGCCACTGCCTGAGAGTACGGGCCAATCGCCTGGGGTGCGCCCTGGGTTTGAATGATCGTTTTCATCGTTTGGTCAGCTCTCCTTTTTCTTGTCCTTTTGACAACATATGCATTGAGGCCATTGTATACTTTGGTGAAATTATTGTAAAGCCTTTTCCTTCGTCAATTTTTTAAATGTAGGCAAAAAGTTTTTTGTCCTGCTTTTACCTGGTTTGCTAAACAATTTGGAAAACACATTGACGAATGGCTTATTTACTTGTATGATAAATGCAGAATTTGGTATTTTCTAAGGAGGAATCACAATGCTTTACGATGGAAAAATCTGGCTTGGCACCAGTGATAAAACGCCGATTTGCCTATTGCCACAAATGGCTAACCGCCATGGGTTAATCGCAGGCGCCACCGGCACCGGCAAAACCGTTTCCTTGAAGGTTCTGGCGGAAGGTTTCTCCAACATGGGCGTGCCCGTTTTCCTAGGCGATATCAAAGGCGACCTCAGTGGTATGGTAAAGCCGGGCGAAAACACCGACGCCATCAACAGCCGGTTGATGGCTGTGGGTGTGGATGGATTCAAGTTCGAGTCCTTCCCCACCATGTTCTGGGATGTGTATGGCGAGCAGGGCCACCCGGTTCGTACCACCATCAGCGAAATGGGCCCGTTGCTGCTGGGCCGCATGTTGAATCTAAACGAAATTCAGGCGGGCGTGCTGAGCATCCTCTTTCGCGTGGCGGATGACGAAGGCATGCTTTTGCTGGACATCAAGGATATTAAAGCCATGCTGGCCTATGTTGGGGAAAACGCCAGCAAATACACCCTGAAGTATGGCAATGTAAGCATCACCACCATCGGCGCCATCCAACGGGCCATCGCCGTCCTGGAGGATCAAGGCGGCGACAAGTTCTTTGGCGAGCCTGCCCTCAACATTGAGGACTGGATGAAGGTGGATGAAAACGGCCGTGGCTACATCAACATCCTGACTTGCGATAAGCTGTTTTTAAGCCCTCTGATGTATTCCACCTTCCTGCTGTGGATGCTCAGCGAACTGTACGAACTCCTGCCTGAGCAGGGAGACAGCGATAAGCCCCGCATGGTATTCTTCTTTGACGAAGCGCACCTGCTGTTCAATGACTGCGGCAAACAGTTGATGGATAAGATTGAGCAGGTCATCCGCTTGATTCGCAGCAAGGGCGTGGGCGTGTACTTTATCACCCAGAACCCCACGGATGTGCCCATGACCGTACTTGGCCAGCTTGGCAATCGTGTACAGCATGCGTTGCGCGCTTTTACCCCCCTGGATCAGAAAGCCGTGAAGGTGGCCGCACAAACCTTCCGCCCCAACCCCGCTTTCAATACGGAGGAGGCGATCACCCAGCTGCAAACGGGCGTGGCGTTGATTTCCTTCCTGGACGAAAAAGGCGCGCCGGGTATCGTAAACCGTGCTTTGATCCTTCCCCCGCAGAGCTTTATGGGAGCCATCGATCCCACCCTGCGCAAGACCATGATCGAGACCAGCCCCTGCCATGGGCTCTATGAGAAAACCGTGGATCGCGAAAGCGCCTATGAGTTTTTGGCTGGTGTCGTAGCCGGCGGTAAAGCCATCGCGGCAGCGCCCGTTCCCGCTTCCGTTACGCCTGCGCCTGTAGCCACCGCTTCCCCCGTGGCGCCCTCCACCACCTTCATGGTGTTGGACCCCACCACCGGCCAATATGTGCAAAAGCCATTGGATGCCATGTCCACCCAGGCGGTCCCCGCTGCGGTTCCTGTTCAGGCCGCGCCTACCACCCAGCAAAATGTGTTGGTGTTGGATCCCACCACGGGCCAGTATGTGCAAAAACAAATGACTCTGCAGCTGGATCCCGCCACCGGCCAGTATGTACCCGTAATGTCCGCGGCGGACCAGAAGGCAAAAAAGGAAGCGGATGCTGCCGCCGCCAAGGCTGCCAAAGAAGCGGAAAAAGCGGAGAAAGAAAGGATCGCGGAAGAGCGCCGCCAGAAGGCCGACGCTCTGCGGGATGAGCGTGCTGACCGCGCCCGTGCAAACAACAGCATCTTGGGCCGCATCAAGAACACGGCGATCAACCAGGTCACCCGCACCATCACCAATGACCTCACCCGTGGGCTATTGGGCACCTTCCTGGGCAAGAAGCGGTGATGGCAAAAGCCCTCTCCTCAATGATTGGACTATGACAGAGTAGAAAAGCATACAAAGCTGGTGCCGTTTTTGATATGGCGCCAGCTTTGTTTTTTTCTCAGGGTTTATGACTAAGGATTTTCTTGCTTACCGGTTGGCTTTGATTCTTCCCGCAAGGGTCATGCAAACAAAGGCCAGGATGTTGGCGGCTACCACACTGGCGCCGGAGGGGGTGTTAAGCAGATAAGAGCACAACATGCCGGCGATAAAGCACACCAGCGATATAGCCACCGCGCACAGGCATACGCTGCGGAAACTCTTGCAAATCCGCATGGCGCTTAGCGCGGGAAAGATGATTAAACTGGAAATCAGCAGAGCGCCCATCATCCGCATCCCCAACACAATGGTTATGGCCGTCAGCAACGCCAGCAGCCCTTGATATAGCCTCGCTTGTTCCCCAATGGCCCGGGCAAAGGTCTCATCAAAAGTAATCGCAAAGATTTTGCGATAAAACAACAGGAAAAGACCCAACACCAGCACCGCCAATGCCACGCTAAGCCATACATCCTCTTGTCGCATGGTGAGGATGCTGCCAAAAAGGTAGTTGTTCACATCCGTGGTCATGCCGGTGCTGAGGGACACCACCATCACCCCCAGGGCCAGCGAGCCTGTGGATATCATAGCAATGGCAGCGTCTCCTTTGATCTTGTTGCCTTCGCTGAGCTGCAACAATAAAAACGCCGCAGCTACCACCACCGGTATGGTGACCGCCATGGGCGCCCACCCAAGAGCGGTGGCTACCGCCAGCGCACCGAAACCCACATGGCTGAGCCCATCGCCTATCATGGCATAGCGCTTTAGCACCAAGCTCACCCCCAGCAGAGAGGCGCATATGGACACCAGTACGCCCACGATCAAGGCCCGTTGCATAAAGCCGAGAGAGAGCATCATTGCCAGCTGCTCAAGCATCCCGCACCCCTCCTCCAAACGCCTTGCCCAGAGGGGACGCCGCGTATTCTTCAGCCGTTCCATAAAAACTGGCGCCATGGGATAGATGCAAAATGTGCCGCGCGTAGCGTATGGCCGCCGGAATGTCATGGGAGATCATTACCACGGTGAGCCCATGGTGCTGGTGCAAATCTTCAATGACGCGGTACAACTCCTTGGTGACGATGGGATCCAGCCCGGCGGCGGGCTCGTCCAACAGCAGTAGCTTTCCCGCGGCGCACAGCGCCCTGGCCAGCAGCACCCGCTGTTGTTGACCCCCGGAGAGCTCGTTAAAGCTTTTCTTTTTCTGCCCTTGAATGGATAACAACTCCATGTTGTGCAGGGCTAACGCCTTTTGTGTCTTTCCCAGCACCGGCCCTCGGTTCCTGCATCCCGAGGTCACCACCTCCCACACCGAGGCCGGAAAATCGTGCTGGCTTTCGTTGCGCTGAGGTAAATAACCGATCTGGTTCCGTTGCAAGCTATCCTCAGTGATGATTTTTCCCTGCGCTGGCTGCAATAAGCCCAGCA
>JAVBSI010000033.1:0-16882 GCA_031556815.1 Eubacteriales bacterium
TCTTCCCCAACATGGAACGTCTGGAAGCCCAGCTTCGGAAATACCAGAAAAAAATTGCCTCGCTGGAAGAAGAAACAGCATCCCCGAAAAGCGACCTGGATGCGGCGAAGCCATCCGTCAAAGAGCGGTTGGAAGAAGCCAAATTACAGCAAGAGGTTCAATTTCTTCGGGCGTTTTACGCTGCTATCCTTTAAGGAGTACCAGGAGCAATATCGGGCAGCGCAGCCCGGCTCAACGCCTTGCGAAAGGAAGGTGTGACTTCATCACAACTTACCGTCATCAGGTAAAAAGCTCTCACTTTTGCCACAATCCAACTCATATCAAAAACTTGTCCCTTCATAAGCTTCATTAGGGAAAGGAGGTCTGCATTTTTGAAAATCGTCCCACATTATCCTGAAGGCGAAGCGGGAATGAGAGTCTTGGCGGAGCGAATTGCTACTGTGCAGGCCTCTTATGTCTGCAATCAAATGAAAAAGCTTAACTGTCCAAGGGAACAGAAGCTGGAACTGCTGCAAGCAATATTGACGTCATCTCATGAAATCCAGCGGCAGAAGTCGGCTTCGCAAAGAAACATTGGCTAGGAAAAGGGGAGGTATCACCAAAAAGCGAGTGATACATCCCCTTTTTTCTTCATTCCACCGTAAGGCGTACCCCAAAATCGCTTATTCATAACGGTCTAAATCTGCAAAAAAATTCTGAATAGGCGTTTGATATAGTTCCACCAATACCAGCAGTACGCTAATTCTTACGCTGTATTTGCCAAGTTCCATTTGCGAGATGATTTCGCGGCTGATATCCAGACCCTGCGCTTGCAGCTTTGCCGCAACTATTTCCTGCGACAGTTTCGCATTCACTCTATATTTCTTCAGGTTATGACCGATTGATATATCCTGCTTCAGTTTTCGAGACATTGAAATACACCCTTTCGGAATCCATACATTCCACTTGAGTATATTTCTATTTTCTGCTAATATTGGAATGCATACATTCCAATATTGAAAGAGGAACTACAAATGAATCAAATCAAAGCATGCTGTTTCTCTGGTCATAGAAAACTGCCAGCAGAAAAAATCGAAGCGATTGTGAAACGCCTGAATATTGAAATTGACCGCCTGATTGCACAAGGCGTCATGAATTTTATGTCTGGCGGCGCGCTTGGGTTTGACCAGATCGCAGCCTCAATGATTATCGCAAAAAAAGAAATGGGGTATCCTGTCAGGCTCATTCTTGCTCTGCCCTGTCGGAATCAGGATGCTTATTGGTCACCGGCGCAACAACGCCTATATCAGGCCCTGCTTCTGGAGGCCGATGGAGTTCGATACATTTCGGAAGAATACAGCGATGACTGTATGAAAAAACGGAATCACTATATGGTTGAGCATTCAGATCACTGTATCTGCGCCTTACTGCATAATGCCGGCGGGACAGCGCATACCGTCCGCTATGCCCAAAAGAGGGGGCCAGGGGTTTTTAACACGGCAGACTAGCTGTGCAGCCACGACATAAAACATTTTGCAACTGAAAACCTCTGCTATATCATAGACTCATAGGGTTGAATTCTTCTGTATGTCATCACACTTGATTGACCAGATGAATCCAGCCCACATTCATCCCCAAGGCGGGCCGTAACGATATGAAACCAGCGCAATGAATTCTATAACGGAGGCTCCCATTATGTCTGAGAGTCATTCCATGCTAAAAACGCTTGCTCCTGGCAAAAAGATCGCCATCTATTCCAGAAAGTCCAAGTTTACCGAGAAAGGTGACAGTATCGTTACGCAGATCAATCTCTGCAAAACCGTTGCAAAATCACGATACGAGCATGAGATTGCAGATGATGATATCCTTGTCTTTTCTGACGAGGGCTATTCCGGCAAGAATACGGAGCGCCCCCAGTTTCAGCAGATGATGGCCCTGATCAAAAAAAACGCCCTTCAAGAAATCGTCTGTTACCGGATTGACCGGGTCAGCCGCAACATCATCGACTTCCACGCGTTCACAGAAGAACTCAAAGAGCATAATGCCTCTTTTCTCTCGGTCACCGAGAGTTGCGACACCAGCACACCCATGGGCAGAGCGATGCTCAGTATCTGCTCTGTGTTTGCTCAGCTTGAACGGGAAACCATTGCCGACCGTATTCGTGATAACATGCTGGAGCTGGCAAAATCCGGGCGTTGGCTGGGAGGCACTCCCCCAACAGGCTATAAAAGCTTACAGTTGGTGGATAAGATCACAAAGAGTGGCAAGGCAAGAAAAGCCTTCAAACTGGAAGTCATCCCAGATGAGGCAAGTCTTGTGAATCTCATCTTTGCAAAATTCTTAGAAACCCGCTCCTTAACCCAGGTGGAAACTTACTTTCTACAGAATCACATCAAAACCAAAAACGGCAAACCTTTCGTTCGGTTTGCCATCAAAAACATCCTTCAAAATCCAGTCTATGCAGCCAATGACGAAGCCTCTTGGCGATACTTTGAATCCCTGGGCGTTACCATCAATGCCGATCACTCACTATTTGATGGAAAGCATGGCATCATGGCCTATAATAAAACCCAGCAAAACACGAAGCAAACCCACCTCATGCGGGATATGGAAGAATGGGTGATCGCCGTCGGCAAGCATAAGCCCCTCGTATCCGGTGAAGATTGGGTAAGTGCCCAAACACTTCTGATGCAGAATAAATCCAAATCCTATCGTAAGCCAAAGAGCAATGTAGCCTTGCTATCTGGTCTTCTTTTTTGCGGTACCTGTGAAAGCTACATGCGTCCCAAGCAAAGTCAGCGCCTCAATGCGGATGGCGACCCTATCTACAATTACCTCTGTGAGACGAAAGAAAGAAGCCATATGGCGAATTGCGCCATGAAGAATCCCCTGGGAAACAAGTTGGATGAAATGGTCTGCCAATCAGTCAAGAAACTAGCCATGGACCAATCCGCCTTTCGCAAGCAGCTGGATGCCGCCGAGCAGATTATCAATCGCGACTCCGATGTGTACGATGAAACCTTAAAGTCCCTCAGCAGCAAGTTGCAAGAGAATGAAGCAGCCATTAAGCAACTGATTGAATCCTTAGTAATAGCCAACAACAAACCAGCCCAGCAGTATATCACTGAAGAAATCAGCCGCAGGCATGAAGAAAATGTGGAAATCAACAGCTCCATCCAGGAATACGAAAGGCTGGCCCAAAATCGAATCATGGAAACCATGCAATTTGAATTGTTGCGGCAGCAAATGCTCACCATTTCTCTTGCCTTTGATGATAGGTCGGTCGAAGAGAAACGCGCCGCCCTCAAATCTATCATTGGGAAAATCATCTGGGATGGAGAGAATGCACACATCTTTTTCTTTGGTGCTGACGACGAAGAAAAAACTCCCACTGGTGGAACGGGTGGAGGCATTGATTATTCAAGCATTGCTAGCGCTATGACCGGCTCCTCTGGCGGTTTGAGCTCCGAGCCACTACGAGAGGATTGCAAACGAAGTGCTCATGTGCCTGCGCCAGAGCCGCAAGCAGCAGGCGGACATCAGCCTGCATGAGCCTCTGGGCACGGACAGTGATGGAAACGCCGTCTCTTTTGTGGACATTTTGGGTACCCCGCCGGACATCGTGGAAGAGGAGGTGCGCCGCCGCATCACGCTAAGCAAGGTGCAAACCACCTTGCCCACTTTGCCTGAGCGGGAGCGGCTGGTGCTGAAAATGCGCTACGGGCTGGCAGACGGGCGCATCCATCCCCAGCATGAAATCGCAAGCATGCTGGGAATCTCCCGCTCTTATGTGTCCAGGGTGGAAAAGCACGGCATCGAGCTGCTGCGGGATAAGCTGATGGAATGAACAAGCGGAGCCCGCCTCGCCACCATGACGTGGAACAGGCTGTCCCGATCCAATCGATCCTGCTGCCTTGCGCATTTTTGAAAAACGCCTATACAAGCTCATAGGGCAGCCCAAACCACAATCATCGCAAAAGCGGGGCCAATTATGCTGGCCCCGCTTTTTTGCATTTTACTTATCTTTTCAGTTGCTCGTTGATCCTCGCCACCTTTTGCTTGAGGCTAAGCACGATCGATACCCAAATGATCGCATATCCCGCCAGGAAGATCCCCAAATACTTCAGGAAACCGCCTGCCCATGAGTGTTCCATCCAGTAGCAGACATACGCGATACCTAATGTCGCCAGCGTGACCAGCAAAAGGTGCAGCGCCGTTTGCTTCAGCAGGCTCCACTGGTCCTGCCTCCAGATCATGCTTCCCACTGCCTGAACGCTGCCCAACAACCCCAAAAGCATAGTCTGCACCAGTGCGGCCACCGCTTGGCCGCCCATGGCCTGGCTCATCGCCGGCACCACGGGATGGAACACGCCATCGCCAATGCACAACGAGATGATCACCGTGAGCAGATGCCCGCCCGCAATCCCCAGGATAAACCCCAGGCCAACCAGCCTCCACATTTTTCGTTTCATGATCGATCCCTCACATTCCTAATGTTTTCTTGATCCTGACCACATGCCTTCTGGCCACATAGGAAACCTGCCCGTTTTTGAATTTCACGCAGATGGTGCCTTGCAGGTTCAGCTCAAATTTTTCCACCTGCTTCAAGTTAATGAGCTCTGATTGAGAAATCCGCACGAACAGCTTTGGATCCAATTGCTCTTCCATCTCATACAAGCGCGCCTTCAGCGCATATTCCCTGTCCCCTATCACCGCAAACAACTTCTGCGCCGATGCATAGATGCGCACGATATCCGTCGGCTCCAAAATTTGCGCGCTTCCGCCTGTGTAGCCCATCAGATGGGCAGGCCTGCTTTGCGTCTGTGCGGCAACCGTATTGGCCAGCGCTTGAATTTCCTCCGTCATCTCTGCGGCAACGATGATCACCTTTGGGCTTTCGCAATCCGGATCCAACCGAATTTCTACCTTCATGTCCCTCACTCCCCTGCCAGAACAGTATTGCATATGTCCATCCCTTGCACCAGCGGTTTTCGATACTCGGTCGGTTTGGGTCTACAAGCGGTCGGTTTTTATCAGAAACAGAGCGCCTGCCAAAGGCATGACGCTCTGTTGAGTATAGGAAACCTGTTTTTAGAAATTCTCCACCAAATCAATGTCCTTATAGCGGCGCATGCCTGTGCCCGCAGGGATTAGCTTGCCGATGATCACATTTTCCTTCAGGCCTACCAGCGGGTCCACCTTGCCCTTGATGGCGGCGTCAGTGAGGACGCGGGTGGTCTCCTGGAAGGAGGCGGCGGAGAGGAAACTCTCCGTGGCCAAGGATGCCTTGGTGATACCCAACAGGATGCGCTTGGCAATGGCAGGACGGCCGCCCTGCTCCATGGTGGCGCGGTTTGCCACCTCAAAGCGGAAAATATCCACCAATGCGCCGGGGAGCAGATTGGTATCGCCACTGTCCTCCACACGGACCTTACGCAGCATCTGGCGCACGATCACCTCAATATGCTTGTCGCTGATGTTTACGCCCTGTTGGCGGTACACGCTGAGCACTTCCCGCAGCAGGTAGTCCTGCACGGCCTTCACGCCCAAGATGCGCAACAGGTCGTGGGGGTTGATGGAGCCTTCGATCAGCTCCGTACCCGCCTCCACTTGCTGGCCTTCCACCACTTTCAGGCGGCTGCCAAAGTTAATCTGATAGGATTTCTGCTCGTGGGAATCCTCCAGACCGGTGACGGTGACTTCCCTCTTCTTCTTGCTTTCGCCAATGCTCACCTGGCCGCTGATTTCAGACAGGATGGCGTCACGCTTAGGCTTGCGGGCTTCAAAAAGCTCCTCCACGCGGGGCAGGCCCTGGGTGATATCATCGCCGGAGGCAATGCCGCCCGTGTGGAAGGTTCGCATGGTCAGCTGGGTACCGGGTTCGCCGATGGCTTGGGCCGCGATGATGCCTACCGCCTCACCCACGTCCACCGCACCGCCGGTAGCCAGGTTGGCTCCGTAGCAACGGGCGCATACGCCCGTCTCGTTGCGGCAGGTGAGCACGCTTCGCACCTGGGCCTTTTTGATACCCGCATCGATGATCTCATGCGCTTTGTCATGAGAGATGGTCTCGTTCAGCGCTACAATGATCTCGCCGGTGGTGGGATGTACGATGTCCTCGGCTGCTGCCCGGCCTATCAGCCGGTCCTCCAGGCCTTCAATGACTTGGTTGCCGATGGTAATCTCCTGCACGGTAATGCCGCGCACCTTCTCGCCCCGGGCCGCAAAACAGTCCAGCTCCCGGACGATCACCTCCTGGGACACGTCCACCAAACGGCGGGTGAGGTACCCGGAGTCCGCCGTACGCAGCGCCGTATCAGCCAGGGACTTGCGGCTGCCGTGGGATGACAAGAAGAACTCCAGCACGGTAAGGCCTTCGCGGAAATTGGCGCGAATGGGCAATTCAATGGTTTTGCCGGAGGGCGATGCCATCAGGCCGCGCATGCCTGCCAGCTGCGCCACCTGGGAGGCGCTTCCGCGGGCGCCGGAGTCGGTCATCATGCGGATGGGGTTGAACTTATCCAAGCCGGGCAGAATTTTACTGCGCAGGGCGGCGGTGGTTTCGTTCCACACATCCACCACCTTGTCATAGCGCTCATCCTCCGACAGCATGCCCATGCGGAACATATTGTTGATCTCGCTGACGCTCTCGTCCGCTTCCTTCAACATCTTGCCCTTTTCCTCGGGCACGATGATGTCGCTCACCGACACGGTAACCGCGCCACGGGTGGAGTACTTGAAGCCCAAAGATTTCATGGAGTCCAGCACCTGGGCGGTCTTGTGGATGCCATGCTTTTGGTACACTTCATCCACAATCTTGCCCAGTTCCTTCTTGCCCACCAGCGTATCGATCTCCAGGGCGAACATATCATCCAGGCAAGCGCGGGGTTTGCGGCCGATATCCTGAGGGATCACGTCATTAAACAGCAGCAGGCCCAAGGTACAGTCAATGGTCTTATGCCCCTTTTCACCTTCAAAGCTACGTTCCAAGCGCACTTTGATGGGTGCCTGCAAGCTAATCTGCCCTGTCTGGTATGCCATCACCGCTTCATTCTGGCTGGAGAACACACGGCCTGCCCCCTTGCCGTCCGGCCGGTCAATGGTCAGGTAATAACAGCCAATGACCATGTCCTGGGAGGGAGACATCACGGGTTTCCCGTCCTGGGGCTTGAGGATGTTGTTATGGGCCAGCATCAGAAAGCGGGCCTCCGCTTGGGCTTCCATGGACAGCGGCACATGCACGGCCATCTGGTCGCCATCAAAGTCCGCATTGTAGGCGGTACAGACCAAGGGATGCAGCTTGAGGGCCTTGCCTTCCACCAGGATAGGCTCAAAAGCCTGAATGCCCAAACGGTGAAGCGTAGGCGCGCGGTTGAGCAGCACCGGATGCTCCTTGATAACGCTTTCCAGAATATCCCACACCTCGGGCTTGCCCCGCTCCACCATGCGCTTGGCGTTCTTGCCATGGTGGGCATATTTCAGCGTTACCAGACGCTCAATGACGAAGGGCTTAAACAGTTCCAACGCCATTTCCTTGGGCAAGCCGCATTGATACAGCTTCAGCTCCGGACCTACCACGATCACCGACCGGCCGGAGTAGTCCACCCGTTTGCCAAGCAAATTCTGGCGGAAACGGCCCTGCTTGCCCCGGAGAAGATCGGACAGGGATTTGAGAGCGCGGTTGCCCGGGCCGGTGACCGCGCGTCCACGGCGACCATTGTCGATCAGGGCGTCTACGGCCTCCTGCAGCATGCGCTTCTCATTGCGCACGATGATGTCCGGCGCGCCCAGCTCCAGCAGCCTCTTCAGGCGGTTGTTACGGTTGATCACGCGGCGGTACAGGTCATTCAAGTCGCTGGTGGCAAAGCGCCCACCGTCCAGCTGCACCATGGGGCGCAGATCCGGCGGGATAACAGGCACCACGTCCAAGATCATCCATTCCGGGCGATTCTTGGAGGTGCGGAAGGCCTCCACCACCTCCAGGCGCTTCACAGCACGGGCCCGCTTCTGGCCTTCGCTCTCCCGATCCCGTTCCTTCTCCACCAACTCGGAGATCTCTCTTTTCAGCCTGGCGCTGATCTCGTCCAAATCCAGAGCCAGCAGCATTTCTTTCACAGCCTCGGCGCCCATGCCCGCGCGGAAGCTGCCCTTGCCAAACTGAGCTTCCAGCTCCCGGTACTTGGCGTCGGTGATCAGCTCATACTTCTTCAGGCCGGTCTTTTGGGAATCGCCGGGATCCAGCACGATGAAATTCGCAAAATAGAGCACCTTTTCCAGCGCCCGAGGGCTGATGTCCAGCAGCATGCCCATCCGGCTGGGAATGCCCTTGAAATACCAGATATGGCTCACCGGAGCCGCTAGCTGGATGTGGCCCATGCGCTCCCGGCGCACCTTCGCCCGGGTCACCTGCACGCCGCACTTGTCGCAGACCTTGTTTTTATCTTTAAACTTGATACGCTTGTACTTGCCGCAGTTGCATTCCCAGTCCTTCTGCGGGCCAAAGATCCTCTCACAGAACAGTCCGTCCCGCTCGGGTTTCAATGTCCGATAGTTAATGGTCTCAGGCTTGCAAACCTCGCCAAAGCTCCACTTAAGGATCTGCTCCGGCGACGCCATGCCGATCTGGATGGAATCTAGGTTGGTCAGTTCAAACAAAATACGGCCACTCCCTTCAAGTCATCGGGATGAACACTTGCAAATCTCGCTCGTTACTGTGGGTCGCTCTCATCGGGCGAGTCCGTCATCGGCTCGTCTTCGTCCTCATCCTCATCGTCGATACCGATATCCCCCAAATCGTCACCCAGGTCCATGTCAAAATCATCCAAATCGTCATCCAGGCTGAAGTCCACATCCACGTCCTCGTCGATGATGTCGCCTTCCTCAGGCGGCAGCTCCATGCCCTCCTCCTCGTCGAAGCGGGTGACAATGCTCTCAGTGATCTCCATGTCATCATCATCCAGCTCCCGGATAATGATCTCCTCCTTGGCCTCGTTGAGAACCTTGATGTCCAGCGCCAGGGACTGCAATTCCTTAATGAGCACCTTGAAGCTCTCGGGAACGCCCGGAGCAGGGATGTTAGTGCCCTTGACGATGGCTTCGTAGGTCTTCACACGGCCCACGATATCATCGGACTTGACGGTAAGGATTTCTTGGAGGGTGTTGGCGGCGCCGTAGGCCTCCAGGGCCCAAACCTCCATCTCACCAAAACGTTGGCCGCCAAACTGGGCCTTGCCGCCCAAAGGCTGCTGGGTCACCAGAGAGTATGGGCCCACGGAGCGGGCGTGCATCTTGTCATCCACCAGGTGATGTAGCTTGAGGAAGTACATATAGCCCACCGTAACCGGGTTCTCAAAGAGCTCGCCGGTGCGGCCGTCGTACAGCAAGGTCTTCCCGTCAGGGCTGAGGCCGGCCTTTACCAGGCAGTCCTCAATGTCTTGCTCGTTAGCGCCATCAAAAACCGGGGTGGCCACATGCCAGCCCAATGCCCTGGCCGCCATGCCCAGGTGGACTTCCAGCACCTGACCGATGTTCATACGGGAAGGCACGCCCAGGGGATTGAGCACGATTTGCAGCGGCGTGCCATCGGGCATGAAAGGCATATCCTCCTCGCGGAGAATGCGCGAAATAACGCCCTTGTTGCCATGGCGACCTGCCATTTTGTCCCCCACGCTGATCTTCCGCTTTTGAGCAATGTATACACGAACCATTTCGTTTACGCCGGGGGACAGTTCATCCTTGTTATCCCGGGTGAACGTCTTTACATCCACCACGATGCCGCCCTCGCCATGGGGAACCCGCAGGGACGTGTCGCGCACTTCCCGGGCCTTTTCGCCGAAAATGGCCCGCAGCAAGCGTTCCTCAGCCGTCAGATCCGTTTCGCCCTTTGGGGTTACCTTGCCCACCAAGATATCACCGCTGCGCACCTCTGCGCCGATGCGGATGATGCCCATCTCGTCCAGGTCCTTTACCGCGTCATCGCCGATGTTAGGGATGTCTCGGGTGATTTCCTCAGGTCCCAACTTGGTTTCCCGGGCTTCGGACTCAAACTCTTCAATGTGGATGGAGGTGTAGGTGTCCTCCTTCACCAGCTTTTCACTGATGAGGACTGCGTCCTCATAGTTGTACCCCTCCCAGGTCATAAACCCGATGAGCACGTTGCGGCCCAGGCCAATCTCGCCATTCTCCGTGGAAGGCCCATCCGCCAGCAGGTCTCCCTCCTCCACCTTGTCCCCGGCCTTGACCCGGGGGCGCTGGTTGATGCAGGTGCCCTGGTTGCTGCGGGAAAACTTAGCCAGACGATAGCGTTGGCGCTCCTTATGTTCGTCCATCACCACGATCTCGTCTCCGGAGACCTTTTCCACCACGCCCTTGCCCCTGGAAAGCAACACTACGCCGCTATCCTGGGCGGCTTTGTATTCCATACCCGTGCCAATGATGGGGGCTTCAGGGGTCAGCAGAGGCACCGCCTGGCGTTGCATGTTGCTACCCATCAAAGCGCGGTTGGCGTCATCGTTCTCCAGGAAGGGGATCATGGCCGTGGCCACGGACACCACCTGCCGAGGGCTCACGTCAATGTAATCCACCCCGCTGAGCGGCACTTCGATGATCTCCGCCTTATCGCGGACCGTCACATTTTCCCTCATGAAGCTGCCATCTTCCGCCAGTGGCTCGTTGGCCTGCGCCACCTTGTAGAAGTCCTCTTCATCGGCGGTCATGTAAATAATCTCGCCTGTGACCTTATGGGTCCTGGCATCCACCTTGCGGTAGGGAGCTTCAATGAAGCCATATTCGTTGATGCGGGCATAGGTGGCCAGGGATCCGATCAGGCCGATGTTGGGGCCTTCAGGGGTTTCGATGGGACAAATGCGCGCATAGTGGCTGTAGTGCACATCACGAACCTCAAAGGAGGCGCGGTCGCGATTCAAACCGCCGGGTCCCAGCGCGGATAGGCGGCGCTTATGGGTCAACTCCGCCAAGGGATTGGGCTGGTCCAAAAACTGGGACAGCTGGGAGGAACCAAAAAACTCCTTGATGGCGGCGCTGACGGGGCGAATATTTATCAGCTCGCCGGGGCGCACATCATTGGCGTCTTGGATGGCCATGCGCTCTCGTACCACGCGCTCCAAACGGCTCAGGCCGATGCGAATCTGATTTTGCAATAGCTCGCCTACGCTGCGCAGGCGGCGGTTGCCCAGATGATCGATATCGTCTGTGAAACCAATGCCATAGGGCAGGCCCAGCAGATAGCTCACCGAAGCCACCACGTCGTCCGTGAGGATATGCTTGGGTACCAAGCTGTGCACATTTTCCACAATGGCTTGCTTCAGCTGCGCTTCATTCTCGCAGGCGGCCAAAATGGCCTTCAGCGTCGGAAAGTGAACCATTTCCAGGATGCCCGCCTCCTTGGGGGAAAAGGGCAGATAGCCGGTGGCGTCCACAAAATGATTGCCCACCACTTTGTGTGGGTGATTGTCCACCAAAATGTAGGCGGCATTGATGCCCGCATTTTGGATTTTGCGCGCCACTTCCTTGGTGATGATCTCACCCTTTTTCACAAAGATCTCACCAGTGGAGGGATCGGCGATATCCTCCCCCGCCGGCCGGTCCTGGATCCGAATCGCCAGGGAGAGCTTCTTGTTAAACTTATAACGGCCCACTCGCATCAAGTCATAGCGCTTGGGGTCGAAGAACAGCGAGTTGAGTAGGTTTTGGGCACTGTCCCGCGTAGGAGGCTCGCCGGGCTTTTGCCGCTTATAGATCTCAATCAGGCCGTCTTCTTGGTTCTTGGCATTGTCGCCCCGCTGTAGGGTCGCCATCAACCGCTCATCCTCGCCTAGCAGGTCGAGAATCTCTCCATCCGTGCCATAGCCCAAAGCGCGCAAAATAACGGTGATGGGCAGTTTGCGGGCCCGGTCAATGCGAACCCATAGCACATCGTTGCTATCGGTCTCATATTCCAGCCACGCGCCACGGTTGGGGATCACCGTGGTGGAAAACAATGCTTTGCCGGTTTTGTCAATCTGCACCCCGTAATAAACACCGGGGGAACGCACCAACTGACTGACGATGACGCGCTCCGCGCCGTTGATAATAAAAGTACCATTTTCGGTCATCAGGGGGAAATCGCCCATAAAGACGTCGGATTCTTTGATCTCGCCGGTTTCGCGGTTCTTGAGCCTGGCAAACACCTTCAACGGCGCCGCATAGGTCATGTCCCGCTCTTTGCAACGTTCCACACTGTTCTTGGGCTCGTCCAGTGAATAATCCACGAACTCAAGCACCAGGTTATCGGTGTAGTCGGTGATCGGTGAAACGTCGGCCAGCACCTCGCGGAGGTCTTCCTTTAGAAAGCGGCGGTAGGAATTTTTCTGCACCTCGATCAGATCGGGCATGTCCAATACTTCATCGATGCGCGAGAAGCTCATCCGCTTTCTCAGCTTCCCCATTTGAACCTCATGCACCATAAATGCTATCACCCCTTATGTTCTCGCATCCTGCTCCACCAGCGATCCCCATAAGCCCTTGCAAGCCGTAAGATTTTTCCTGTTGCTTTTTTGTCGAAAGGCATGTACAATACCTAACAACAACGTGCCCCAAAATCGCCGGATAACGAGACTAATGCAATTTTACATTTTAGCACCATTATACATTGGTGTCAATATGTTTGCGCAAAAATACTTGACTTTTTCTTGTCTTGCCGTATCATACTATCAGATCAATGACTGAGATGAAAAGTTTCTAACCCAAAAGGAGCGGCAAATGACAAAATTTGGTCACGTAATTGCATATAATGAACACACGGGCATGGCGACCATCCAATACACAAGGCCTGACGCCTGTGAAAAATGCGGCGCTTGCGGCGCTCAAAGCCATAGCGGAACCCTCGTCCTGCCAGCGGAATGCAAGCCCGGGGATTGGGTGCGGGTGGATTTGCCGGAAGGTCGCTTTTTACAGGCCACCGCGCTAGCCTATGTGCTGCCGCTGGCGGGTCTGTTGGGCGGGCTAGGGCTAGGCTACCTGCTGGGCGGCGGCGGCGACGGCTGGACGCTGCTGGGCGGGGCTGCAGGCCTTGGCCTCTGTGTGCTGGTTTTATGGCTGAACGAGCGCCGCATCAGGGGAAAAGCGGAATGGACGCCTCATGTTGCGCAGGTTTATGGTGATAAACCTTCCTTGGAGGAAATCGGCTGCGATGGAATGCCTGCCGCATTTGTAAAGAAATAACATTTTCGCTTTTCAATTTCGAAATACTGTGGTATACTTTGCAAGATATAGTGGAACGAGGCCTAGCGAAAAAAGTGATCTCCCGCAAAGGAATTGCTCGCAACGCTTGAAATCCAAGCGCGTTCGTTGTGCTTGTTTTTTGCTGTTATGTTCAACATGTTTTGCGAGATAAAGACGGATGGACGGCATGGCTGTCCAGGTCTTTTTGGGGGCACCGGCTTGCCGGCTCTGCCCCATTCCCCACTGAAAGGAGTTCTCCCAATGGCAGAGAGCGAACCCAAACTCCGAATCATCCCCTTAGGCGGTGTGGATGAATTCGGCAAAAACATCACCGTCATCGAATATGAAGATGATATCCTGGTGGTGGACTGCGGCTCCATCTTCCCCAAGGAAGACATGCTGGGCGTTGATTTGGTTATCCCCGACGTTTCCTATCTGGTAAAGAATAGGGCCCGCATTCGCGGCATGCTGCTCACCCACGGCCACGAGGACCATATCGGCGCAACCCCCTATGTGCTCCGGCAGATCCCCATGCCCCTGTATGGAACCAAGCTGACGCTGGCGCTGGTGGATCTAAAACTCAAGGAGCATCGCGTATCGGGCGTGCAGCTGAACGTCATTAAGCCTTCCGAAGTCATCAAGCTGGGGGCCTTCACCGTCCAGTTCATCCATGTCAATCACTCTATTGCCGGGGCTGTGGCGCTGGCCATCACCTGCGGCGCGGGCACCATCATCATGAGCGGTGACTTTAAGGTGGACTTTACCCCCATCGACGGTATGGTAACCGACTTGGCCGCCTTTGCCACCTATGGCAAGGAAGGCGTGCTGGCCTTCCTGTGCGAGTCCACCAACGTGGAGCGCAAAGGCCACACCATGAGTGAGACCAAAATCGGCCAAACTTTCATCGATATGTTCCAGCAGGCCAAAGGCCGCGTGATCGTGGCCATGTTTGCCAGCAACATCCACCGGGTGCAGATGGTGGTGGATTCCGCCGCCATGTTTAACCGCAAAGTCTGTTTTATTGGCCGCAGCATGGTGAATGTGACCCGCGTGGCCCTGTCCATCGGAGAGCTGAAAATTCCCGAAGAAAACATTGTGGACGTGGACGACATTGATAACTATCCGGATGACGAACTGCTGGTGGTGACCACCGGCAGCCAGGGCGAAGCCATGGCCGGCTTGACCCGTATGGCATACAGCGAGCACCGCAAGCTCCAGATCCGTCCTACGGATATGGTCATCATTTCCGCTTCCCCCATCCCTGGCAACGAAAAGCCCGTGGCCCGAGTCATCAACCAGCTGTACCGGTGCGGGGCCAACGTCATTTATGGCCAGTTGGGCGACGTGCACGTATCCGGCCACGCCTGTCAGGAAGAGATCAAGCTGCTGCATGTTCTGTGCAAGGCGCAGTACTTTATCCCCATCCACGGCGAGTACGCTAAGCTATGGCAGCACGCGGAACTGGCCGAGAGCCTGGGTACCCCCAGCCAGAACATCATCATTCCGGAAATCGGTCAGGTGATTGAGATGAGCAACAACAGCCTGGCCATCACCGGTGTGGTGCCCAACGGCGGCGTGTTGGTGGATGGCCTTGGCATTGGCGACGTTGGCAATGTGGTGCTTCGCGACCGCAAACATCTGAGCCAGGACGGTCTCATCATCGTGGTGATGGCGGTGGATCGGGACAGCGGCACCTTGGTGTCCGGTCCGGACATCATCAGCCGCGGCTTTGTCTATGTACGGGAGAATGAGGATATCATCGAAAACAGCCGGGATCTGGCCCGCAGCATCGTGCTGGGCTATGGACGCATCGAAAACAGCGACTGGCAGGGCGTCAAAAACCGCATCAAAGATGAGCTGTTGCGCTATATCAACGACAAAATTAAGCGCAACCCCATGGTCTTGCCAATCATTATGGAGATCTAAGAAAAGTCGGAAGAGTGGCCCAATCAAACGCCTTGCAATATAGCAAGGCGTTTTTTCTGTCAAACAGCCCTTGGCCATTGGGCCAAGGGCTGTGTAGCGTATGCGTTGCACCGATTGCAGACAATTTGTTGTTATTGCTTCACATTGTCCAAAATCGCCAACTCGATGGTTAAGTCAATATACTTTCCTTCGGGAATGTCCTCTACATTCTGGATGTTGTCCAGGCCTTCCACCCGGTATATTTTGATCGCCGCTGTCTGGCCTGCCTGCTTTGCCTGCAAAATGCTTACCATTTGCGCCGTACTGGTAATCACCGTGCCATCCACTTCCACCACGATATCACCCTTTGTCAGCCCAGCTTTTTCAGCGGGCGAGCCCGCCTCCACCTCAGTCACATAAGCACCGGTAGGCAGGATGCCGGAAGCCACCGCGTAGTTAGAACTGTTCATGTCGGTCACGGTTACACCGATGCGGGGCTTGTTGCCCGCAGTGATGGCCGCATTGTCCTGCGCGTTGCTGGCCACATCACCGGTCACCTTGCCGCTGATGGCATCTTCCAGTAACGGTTTCACCGCATTGATGGGGATGGCCATACCGATGCCCTCCACCGAGGAATTAGAATAGAAGGAAGCGGTGTACTTGCGACTTGGGATCCCCACCAGCTCGCCCGCCACGTTAAACATGCCTCCGCCGCTATTGCCCGCGTTGATGGCCGCGTCCGTCTGGATCATCTTATTGACGTTCTCGGTGCGACGGCCGTAGATGTCACGGGTGGCATCGGCGATCTCCCGATTGATGGCGGAAATGATGCCCACAGTGGTGGTGCCCGTAAAGGACAGCGGATTGCCGATACAGATCGCCCAATCGCCCACATTCAGGGTATCGCTGTCGCCCAGGGTCACGGGAGCGATGTTCAAATCCTCCACTTTTAGCACCGCCACGTCCAGGTTTTCATCCGAAGCCACCACTGTGGCCGGGTAAACCTTTTCGCCCGCAGTAACCTCCAGCTTGGTGCTTCCGTCCACCACGTGATAGTTGGTCACCACGTAGCCCTTGGCGATCACCACACCGCTGCCGGAGCCTTGCAATACCTCCCGGCTCTCGTCCTGCCTGGGTTGGGCGCCGCCAAAATCATCGCCGAAGCCGAAGCCGAACCCGCCGCCAAAACCAAAGCTATAGCCGCCGTTGCGGGAGACTTGGCCGTAGTTGTCCACGCCCACAACACTATCCTTTACCTGCTGTACCGCGGCGGTGAAGGGGCTTTGCACCACGGTGGCATTCTGGGTGAGGGTAACGGATTCCGCGGCGGCGTTGGATTTCATTTGCACCAACGCCGTGGATGCGGTGACAACCATCGCCATCACCAACGCAACGGCGATATACCCAAAGATTTTCTTTCTTTTTGTTGCTATTTGATTCATTGGACTTTCCCTCCTTTTTACACTGTTATGGTATCATTCATTTTTGACAGGACTGTGAACGGAAAATGAACGTTATTTGGAAAAATCGCAAACGGTTTTGCGCTGTTGTTCACAATTGAGATGCCTCGTCAACGCCCTGTTCCATGGCACAGATCGCCATGGCGCACTCCAGCCGCTTTTGCTCCATTTGGCACTCCAACTCATAAGGTTTTCCGATATCCCCGTGGAAAGCATGGGCATTGGCGGCGCAGCCGCCGCTGCAGTAGAAGCGCGCCCAGCACGCGCCGCATTTCTCTTTGCTGAGAACATGGTTGCTCTGGAATGCTTGCTGAATA
>JAVBSI010000032.1:0-19464 GCA_031556815.1 Eubacteriales bacterium
GCAGCTTTTCACCGCCCTAATTGGCGGCGCCTTAGCGGTACTCATTCTGCCCTTGCTAAAAAAAGCGCTTCGGAAGTAAGCCATCTATAGACAGGGCCCCCATGAACGAACGTTCATGGGGGCCCTGTCTATAGGGATTGGAAACAGGCCCGCCCCCCTGATGGTGGCCTGCCACCCTAGGTCAATGGCCTTCTGATGAGAGGTGGCATAGGGCCCAATGGCATTCACCTGCTCCTCGCTACGGGGGAAGTGAATGCATAGATGCCCCGAGAAATTGTTGTCTCTGATATGATAGGTTTCGTGGGGCGTGTTATGCGTAGATCCCATGTAAACCCTTCCATCGCTATAAACAACCCATACCGCCTTTGCAGTCCAGGTGGTCTTCCCGCCAAAGGCACGATTCATGTTGGCGGTATCGTTGGCGGTTAGCGGCTCCGCATCGGCATGGGCGCCCACGCTAAAGATGTTCACCTGCCAGCTAATGCCGGTGACAAAATCATAAATCGTCACGTTGGGATACGCTCTGCTATGATCTCTCACCTCGTTATACCAATTACCATATCGCACATTAGCGGCACTGGGGGCGCCGGACAGAGTCAGCGCGCCCGGTTTGGGGGTTGCTATCGCGCCAGCAGCCTGCTTGGCCGAATAGTTGTTCAGCGAGGCGATGGTCAAGTTGCCGGCAATGCCATCCGCAATCAGGCTATTGCGCTTCTGAAACTCCATCAACGCCAGGGTGGTTTTCGAACCAAACTTGCCATCCGCGGTGCCCGTCAAATACCCCAGGAAAATGAGGCGGTTTTGCAAATCCTTTACCGCTGCGCTCACCACGCCTTCCTTAAGCGTCGTATTGGCTTTGATGGTCATTTTCACCACGGTTGCCCCGTACAAGACCTCTTGGGTCTTTGCACCCACCACGCCATCCTTGGATAGCTTGTTGGCTTTTTGAAAGGCCATCACAGCGGTTTTGGTGCCAATGCCAAACTGCCCATCGGCCGTCCCTGTCAGATATCCCAGTTCAATCAGGCGATTTTGTAAGGCTATTACATCGCTTCCCATGCTGCCATAACGAAGCGTGATCCCAGGCGTCGTAATGATGTTGCCTCGTACCGCGTTATCGCCATACATCTTGCTCTGGGTCTCAAAACCCGCCTTGCCGTCCACCTTCAAACCATTGGCCTTTTGGAAGGCCCGTACTGCCGTGATATCATCTTCCAGATACACGCCATCCAAGCGGGAAGAATAGTACCCCAAATCCATCAGCCGTTGTTGCATGTTGCGCACCGCATTGCCCCGGGAGCCTGCCTGGATGGTGACGGTGGTCTCCGGCGTCAGCAGCTGCGTCACCGGCGCTATAGGGATCGCGGTGGCCTTGGCCGTTGCCGCGCCGATGTTAAACAGCGCCGCGCGGGTAGCGCTTCCGCATACGCCATCCGCCTCCAATGCGCTCTTTGTTTGGAAGCTTTTGAGCGCCTTGACGCTGGCGGCTCCAAAGTTTCCATCTACTTTGCCGGTATAAAATTCCAAATCCTTCAAACGCTGCTGTACAGCCTTGGCGTCAGCGCCCCTGTCGCCCGCCCGCACAGTGCCCTTCGGCGGTGCTGAAACAGGCTTGGGCGTGGGCGTCACCACCGTGCCAGCCGCCATAGCGGTGGCCCCATACAGCGCATTTTGCGTGGTGGAATCCGCCTCGCCGGTCACACGAAGGTCATGCAGCTCTTGAAAATCCTTGATGCCCTGCACCGTCGCTTTGTCACAGGTGCCGTTTATCTCGCCCAGGTAAAAACCCAACTCCTTCAAGCGGGCCTGCAACCTTTCCACGGGCGTGCCTACATTTCCGGAGCGGATGGCAAACCCGCCAATGGGCGGCATTGTTTTCAAAATTTTACGATACCCCGCTGGGTTTTTGGGGGTGCCTTCATACAGAAGCAACTGAAATGCCTGGTCGGCGATGCCGTCCTGGGTCAACCCATTGCGTTTTTTGCATGCGTTGACCGCAGTTTCGGTCTGTGCGCCATACTTGGCATCAATCTTGCCGGAATAATAAGTTAGCTCGGTCAAAGCTTCCTGCAAGGCCTTGACCATATCGCCGCTGCTGCCTTTTTTCAGAATGGGATATTTGTCCGCGTTTGGAGGCAACGTAGCGCCTGGCTCGGGGGTGGGTACAGGGATGTTGGCTAGATTCACAAAAGCCTTGACCACATACCCCGTTTTGCCATTATAGGTCACCTTGGCAAAGCCGCTGCTCAGCACATCCAACACTTTGATAACCGAGTCTCTGGGGATACGCACAATCACCGGAGCTTCGGCCTCCGCCTTTTTACGCAGTTTGACCGCATCGATGGTGATGGTGTCATAAGGGTATTTATCCACAGCCGGAGGCGCCGCCATGGTAGCCGATGCTCTAGGCGCGGTATCCGCATCAGGAGATGTGCCATCCACATACATCCGCATGGCATATCCGGTGTCCTTGCCCACCTTGATTTTATAAAACTGGCCGGTGGTGGCCGTCACGGTAATTTTATCGCCCGCTTTCAGGCGCTTCATAATGCCCGCCGACTCACTGGCTTTGGCGCGCATGTTTACGTTTTCTACACAGGTGGTCTCATAGGGGTAGGTGGCCGCCAGCGCGATCACCAGCGTTGAGAGCAGCCATATCCCGCACAAAAGCCCGGCCAGCCAACTTCTCGTCCTTTGCCTCATTGCTTTCCCTCCATAGTCACAGACGGCCTAGCCTTTGGTGACCGCCTGCCGCAAGGCCGCCAAAAACCTATACTTTTACATCGTAACTATTTTATGTCAATTGATGGAGAGTGTCAAGGTATTTCCGTCATAATCGCGTAACATTCAAAGGGAATTGCGGACTCCGCCCTGTTTTCATGGCCCTTTTTTGGGTGTGATGGTCGCTTTCTTATTTCGGCTGAGTTTTTTGCGCACATAGGCCTCCGCATCCGCATAGATCTGAGGCGGACAGGTCACCACCAGCACTTGCCACCAACTGGGCCTAAAAAACAACAACTGCCTGTTTTCCCGCCAGCAGCTCACCCGTCGAATATCCGTCCAGAAAACATCCTGCCGCTTCACCAAGGTATCATTGTATGCAATCACCACCTTGGCTCGGAGCCTGGACGCGGCTTCGGGGGACAAAAACCGTGCGTATAAACGCGTCGCTGAGGAGCGCTCCAAATGGGTAAAGGCATGCACCCCTTCTTTGTCCAGCACAAAATGCACGTTTTCTCTTCCTTGCAGCCATAAAACAAGCAACATCAGCAGCAGCATAACCCCCAGGGCACCAATCAGCGTCCAAAAAAAGCCCTGCAAAAACAAAGCCTGGATACCCCTACCCCCGCTCAGGCTCCCTTCCAGCAACAACACGACCACCGCCACCGCTGCCAGCACCGGCAACGCCACCCGCAGCACTTGATTCCACGCAAACCAATCCCGTACCGGCACCCGCAACATCCAAAAAGAAAGCTGTTCATTGGTCTTGCTAAGCTTCCCAAAGCAATGAGGGCAGGTTTCTCCCGTGGGCACCTCCCGTTTGCATTTGCGGCAATAATTCACAAACGCCATCCAGCCACCTCCTTTGCTTCCAAAAGTCCACATGGAATTGGACGGACCCGACCACAGACAAGCACTTTCTCCTACCCGTCAACATAGGGTTAGGAGAGACCATCTCGAAAGGAGCATTCCTATGGCAGAAAACAACAACACCGGAATCACTGCCCCTGAACAGACCTGTGCGGGGGAATACACCGTCAAAAAGGGCGACAGCTTCTACTTAATCAGCCACAAACTGGGGGTTCCCCTGCGGGATCTGCTGGCCGCCAACCGGGACATCCACCCCGCGCGCCTGATGGTGGGTGATGTGCTGTGCATCCCCCGGGCGGAAAGCGCCACCGATGGGGAGATCGGCGGCACCGGGGGAACGGCGAGTGGTACAAACGGCGCCACAAACGGAACGACCGACGGCACTACGGGTAGCTCCACCAGCGGGAACACCGGCGGTGTGACCGGCTCCCTCTCCTGCCCCACGGATGAGCAACACACCGTGCAAGCCGGGCAAACCGTGGCGGATTTGCAGCTGCGCAACCTGGTGAGCCGCAACACGCTGGCCACGGCCAACCCCAGCGTAAACCTGGAGCAGCTGACCCCGGGCCAGGTGCTGTGCATCCCCAAGGAAAACATCCCCTGCGCCCTACCCTCCACCTATACCCTCACGGCCAACGACACCCTCGAAACTGTGGCCATCCGCTACAACCTGCCCGTGGCCTCCTTGCTACGCGCCAATCCCTGCCTGGCCCCCCAGGACTTTGAATGCGACGTGACCATCATTCTTCCCCGCTGATCAGCCCGCTTCCTCCATCAGGCGCTGTACCAGCCGTTCCGTATACTGCCTTACATATTGAGCGTCAGTGAAAATGCTCTCCTGGCTTCGGGGCTCGTCTCCCATCAAGGCCACAAACTGGCTCACCTTCAAGCCCAACGCATCCTGCATGTCCTGATCACTGCCGCCTTGGCTCACCAGATAATAGCATAGGATGGAGTCCTGCTGGCCCATGCGATGGGCCCGGTCCTCTGCCTGGCTGTGCACCGCCGGGGACCAATCCAGTTCACCAAAGACCACACAGGTGGCGCGCTGCAAATTCAGCCCTGCCGCCGCCCTTAGCGAGATACAGCACAGATCGGTGCGTCCGCCCATGAAGCGCTCGATGGACCGCTCTTTCTGCGCGGTGGTCTCCCGCCCGGTGATGAAGGCTGGAGAAAAGCCGTGCAGTTCTTTTTTGTACAAGTCCATCACCTGATGATGGTGGGCAAAAAGCAACACCTTCTCCCCGTTATCCAGCAGCGCCCGCACAAACTGCGCCACATACGGGGCCTTGGCAATGCCCGTGGCCTGTCGCTCGCCCTGCTCCACTTCCATCTCCATCAGCGCCCGCTGAGAACCGGTGAGCTCCAGCCCATGCTTGAGCAAATGGAGTTTCTCTGTCACCGGCTGCATCATTTTCTTGTACACCGCATCATCGCTGTCAATGGTCATCACCAACCGCCTCTTGGGGGGCAGGTCCGCCAACACCTCTTGCTTGGTGCGGCGAAACATGATGCCTTCGTTGCGCAGATGCTCCCCCAGCAACTCCGGCTTGGCCACGATCTGGTTGCCATAGCCGTAGCACCACTCTCGGGTGAAGCTGTCATAATCCCCAAGAAAATGAAAATCCAGGATGTTGACCACGTTCCAGATCTCCGCACCTCGGTTATAGATGGGCGTCCCACTGAGGCCAACCAGGCGATGGGCGTCCTCGGCCAGCAGGCTGGCGGCGGAATACTTCTCCGTGCCGCTGTGTCGCAACTCCTGAATTTCGTCGAAGATCACGGTCTCAAAGCCAAACTGCGGCAGGGCGTCCTTCCAGCCCCGCAGCAACAAATAATGCATCAAATAGATATCCGCGGGGGGCAGTTGATAGGGTTTGAGGCCCTTCACCACATGCACCGTCACAGCGCTGCCGTCCGGTTTGCGCAAAAAACGCGCAATCTCGCTCTCCCAGTTACGCATCAAATGAGCCGGGGCGATCACCAGCACCGGGTAACCGTTGGTTTGTGACAGCATGGCTAACGCTTGCACGGTCTTGCCCAGGCCCATCTCATCCGCCAGCAGGCAACGGTCTGTCCGCAGCAAAAAGGCCAGCCCCTCCTCCTGGAAACCCGTCAGCTTTCCCTGAAACACATGGGGCATGGGGCTCACCCGCATGGGCGCGTGCAGGGCGGTTTCCCGCTTGACCACATACTCCCGGGCGCGGTAGAGGGCCTCTTGCCAGCGCTCCATATCCCGTTCCTTCACAGTCAAGGGATAACGCAGCATCAGCCAGTTCAGGTCGCCCACGATGCGCCGATGATCCGTAAAATGCGCTTCGCCTCGGCGGCCTGATTCGCTGCCTGGAAAAAGCCGTTTGCATAGCTCGGTCACGTTGGGATCGGCCTTCACGATCCAGCACTTGCGCTTGGCGTGGTAGGACAAGGTGCCATAGGTGCGACAGCTGGGATCCTGCTCGCTTTGGGCGCCGCTACCGTCGACCAGATAGGGGGGCAGAAGAATCTCATCGTTCATGACAAAGCCACCCCCCACAGCTGGGGCAATACCAACTGCCCCACCGGCTTGCCGCCAATGGCCTTGGGCAGGTTCACATGACGCTGCGTGACCACGATCAGCGAAGAGATCGCCTCGCAGGCCGCATAGCGCAGCAGCTGCTTTTGCAGCACCGCCGCGATGGGCTTGCCCTTCTTGATCTCCACGCCCACGTCTCCCACGAGATAGTCGATGCGGCAACCTTTGCCGATCCTCGCCTCATGCTGATAAATAAGCCCCGCCTCCGCCAGCCGCTGCCCCACCATCTGGTGGATGTCCATTTCATAGGGCACAAAGGGAGGCCGCATGGCCTGCAGGGCTTCGTATACGACATCCCTCATCCGGCTGCCTCCTCTCGTTTTTGTTTTGCTGGTACCTAAGACAAGATGATCTGCTTGTTTCTGCGGCTTTCCCGATACAGCACAAACCGCCTGCCGATGCATTGCACCACCTGGGCATGCGCCTGCCCGCTCAAGGCCGCTGCCGCCTCCTTGCTGCTTAGCGGGCAGTTGCTTTGCACCGCGCATTTGATGAGTTCTCTGGCTTCCAACGCGTCATAGACCTCCTTGGACGTATGCTCCGTAATGCCGTCCTTGCCGATGTATAGGATGGTCTCCAGCGGGTTGGCCAGGCTTCGCAGCTTGGCCCGTTGCTTGCTGGTGAGTTCCACAGGCGCTTCACCCCTTACTCCACAAAATCAAACTCCATATCGCCGATGCGGATGGTGTCCCCCTCCCCCGCGCCCTTGTCCCGCAGGGCATTGATGATGCCCTTGTCCCGAAGGGTACGGTGGAACCAATTCAGGCTTTCCTCGTCGCCGAAATTCACGCTGTCAATGAACCGCTGCATAGCGGCGCCTTCCACCACATAGGCGTTGCCCTCCCGCCGGATGGCGAAGCCCTGCTGAGGCAGGCGATCGGCCTTCAGCTCCTCCTCCTCAAAAACCCGGGGAGGCGGCAGCTCCGGCAGCATTCGCACCACCTCGTCCAGCAGGGCGTCAAAGCCCCGGTTGGCTGCCGCGCTTACCGGAAAAGCCTGATAGCCCATTTTGGTAAAGGCGCTTTCAAGCTGATGGATACGGGCCGGGTCTGAAATTAGATCGCATTTGTTCAGCACCACCAGCTGAGGCCTGCCCTCGGGCTCACCGTATTTCTCCAGTTCTTCATTGATGATTCGGAAGTCTTCCTTCGGATCCCGTTCCTCGTTGCCGGAGGCGTCCACCACATGCAGCAGCAGGCGAGTGCGCTCCACATGGCGCAAAAAATGATGCCCCAGGCCCACGCCCTCGCTGGCGCCCTCCACCAGGCCGGGAATGTCCGCCAGCACAAAATCATTGTGTTTCCATCGCACGATGCCCAAATTGGGGGTCGTCGTGGTGAAATGGTAGTTAGCAATCTTGGGTTTAGCCGAGGTGAGGGTCGCCAAAATGGTGCTTTTGCCCACGTTGGGAAAGCCTACCAAGCCGACGTCCGCAATGGTTTTGAGCTCTAGCCAAAAGGCGCGCGCTTCCGTTTGAATGCCGGGCTTAGCAAAATTGGGCGCTTGCCGGGTGGGGGTAGCGAAATGTTGGTTTCCGTGGCCGCCCTGACCGCCTCGCAACAGCACCTTGGTCATGCCCGCCTGGCTCATGTCAGCCACCACGGTGCGGTCGTCCTCTCGCAGGAATACCGTACCCACAGGCACCTTGATGAGGATGTCCTGTCCACTTTTGCCGTGGCATTTGTTCCCGCCGCCCGCCTCGCCATTTTCCGCAAAATACTTGGTGTGAAAACGAAAATCAAGCAAAGTGTGCATGTTGGGGTCGGCCATGGCCACCACGTTGCCGCCGTCGCCCCCATCCGGGCCGCCGTTGGGCACGAATTTTTCCCGGTGGAAAGCCACGCAACCATTGCCTCCATTGCCTGCTTTCGCGTTAATTTTCACCCGATCTACAAAGGATGCCACGATATTCCTCCTTGTTTGCCGTTACTTGGCCTCCGCCGCTTTGGCCTTTCCTGGGGAAGCCTTGATAGCCCTATTCCCCTTTGGCCCTCCCTGGGCCTCGAAAGGGCACAGCTCCCGCAGCGCGCAGCTTTCACATTCCGGCCCTCGGGCATGGCAGACCCTGCGTCCGTGATAGATCAGCCAATGATGGGCTGCAATCCAGTTCTCTTTGGGAATGACCTGCTGAAGCTGCTCCTCCGTTAGCTTTACATTCTTCGCCTTTGCCAACCCCAGTCGGTTGCTCACCCGGAACACATGGGTATCCACCGCGATGGTGGGTACCCCAAAGGCATTTGCCAGCACCACATTGGCGGTCTTTTGCCCCACGCCGGGCAAGCTGGTAAGCTCCTTCATGGCGCCCGGCACCTGCCCCCCATAACGCAGGAGAATCTGGCGGCAGGCCTCCACGATATTGCCTGCCTTACTTTTGAAGCCGCAGCTCTTGACCATGGCATAGACTTGCTCCACGTCGGCTTCGGCCATGGCCTCCACGCTGGGATAGCGGGCAAATAGCGCCGGTGTGACCTTGTTTACCTGCTTGTCCGTGCATTGGGCGGAGAGCATGGTAGCCACCAGGGTCTCATAGGGGTTGGAAAAATGCAGTTCAGGCTTGGCGTGGGGATACAGGTTCTGCAATTCTGCTAAAATGGCGGAATGATTGGATTTCATGCTTTCTCCTCTCCCGGCAAAACGAAGGGCGGCTTACGGAGCCTGCCCAGGCCCCGTGCCACGACATACACCACCACTGCAGACAGCGGGATGTCGATCAGATAACTGGGGATGCGGGCGCCAAGCAGCGCCCAGTAGCCCTTTGGCACGAAGAACGTAAGCCAATAGGAGTTGAGGAACAAATTGCAGGCTGCCGTGGCCACCGCCGCGATGGCCACCCAAAGCCAGGTCAGCCTTTTGCCGTGCAGCACCAGCCCATAGAGAAGTCCTACCAGAGCTGCGGTCAAGGTGAAGCCCGGGAAATAGGCCCCAGCGGGAAACAGCTGCGCGCCGCAAAAATCCCCCAGTGCACCCACCAGCACCGCGTAGGGCGTGCCCAAAAAAATTCCTGCCAAAGCGACGGGCAAAAAGCCAAAGTTGAATTGCTTGATCGCCAAAGGAATCTGCAGCAAATTCCCCAGCACAATCTGCAGCGCTACCAGCAATGCGGTATAGACGATCTTTTCTGTGGGGACCCTCCAAGTCTTTGTTCGTGTCACGCGCGTCCTCCTCCTGATTGATCCGCCTTTGGTTACCAGTCACAGCCCTCCGCCAGCAAATCCGCCAGCTCCTTTAGACCCAGCTTGTCCTGTTGGGTAAAGCGTGCCCTCGTGGGGCTGTCGATGTCCAGCACCGCCACCAGCCTGCCCATTGCCACCAGAGGGATCACAATTTCCGAACGAGAGGCTTCGTCGCAGGCGATATGCCCGGGAAAAGCATGGACATCTGGCACCAGCTGGACTTGCACGGTCTGCGCCGCCGTTCCGCACACGCCCTTGCCCATCGGAATGCGGATGCAAGCGGGCTTGCCCTGGAAGGGGCCCAGCACCAGCTCCTGACCCTGCGGTAGATAAAACCCCACCCAGTTGATATCCTCCAGCGCCAGGTGCAACAGGGCAGAAAGATTGGCCATATTGGCGATGGCGTTTCGCTCCCCCTGGATCAACGCCTGTCCCTGGGCCAGCAACAGCGGGTACAGTACCCCGGGGTCGCTGGGGTAGGCTTTGCATGGCCTATGGTCCATCCCCATCCCTCCCTCATCGGATCATATTACCTTTTAGTATACCATTTTCGACTCCTCCTGCAAAGCATCATTATCTCCGCACTAGGCTGTACTTTTCCTGTACACGCCTTGCGTCCTTGCCCTAAAGCCGCTACAATAAAAACTGGTCGCTCATGCCCAAGAGACCAACTGAGCAAAGGATGATATCATGCCTAAAATTGTAATGAAAACGCCGCTGGTGGAGATGGATGGCGACGAAATGACCCGCATCCTCTGGCACAAGATCAAGGAATTGCTGATTTTGCCCTATGTGGATCTGAAAACCGAATACTACGATCTTGGGCTTTCCAAGCGGGATGAAACCGAGGATCAGATCACCGTGCAAAGTGCGCAGGCCGCGCTTAAATATGGCGTAGCGGTGAAATGCGCCACCATCACCCCCAACGCCCAACGGGTGGAGGAATACAAATTACAACAGATGTGGAAGAGCCCCAACGGCACCATCCGTGCCATGCTGGACGGCACGGTATTCCGGGCGCCCATCGTGGTGAAGGGCATCGCCCCCTGTGTGCGCAGCTGGAAAAAACCCATCATTATCGCCCGTCACGCCTATGGCGACGTCTATAAAAACACGGAGCTCGCGGTTCCAGGCAAGGGCATGGGCGAGCTGTGTTTCACGGACCAAACCGGCAAGACCACCCGGCTGCCCATTGCGCAATTTGAAGGCCCCGGCATTTTGCAAGGCTTACACAACACGGATGAAAGCATCACTTCCTTTGCCAAGGCTTGCTTTGCCTATGCCCTCAGCCAAAAGCAGGATCTTTGGTTTTCCACCAAAGACACCATTTCCAAGACCTACGACCACCGCTTCAAGGACATCTTTGCTGAGCTGTACGAAGCGGAATATCGCAAAGCTTTTGAAACGGCAGGCATCGAATATTTCTACACCCTCATCGACGATGCGGTGGCGCGGGTCATCCGCAGCGACGGCGGCTTTGTCTGGGCGCTGAAAAACTACGACGGCGACGTAATGAGCGACATGGTAGCCACTGCCTTTGGCAGCCTGGCCATGATGACCAGCGTGCTGGTATCCCCCAACGGGCAGTTTGAATATGAGGCCGCCCACGGTACCGTCACCCGCCATTATTACCAACACCTAAAGGGGGAAACCACCAGCACTAACCCCGTGGCCACCCTCTTTGCCTGGACAGGCGCCCTGCAAAAGCGGGGCGAGCTGGATGGCCTGCCCCAGCTTGCCGCCTTTGCCCAAAAGCTGGAACAAGCCACTTTGCAGACCATTGAAGGCGGCCAGATGACCAAGGACTTGGTGCCCCTATTTGAGGGGAAAGCCACTGCCCTGAGCAGCGAAGCCTTTCTGGCTGCCATAGCCACCACCTTGGGCAGCCTGGGCTGATCCTTTTGCCACTCTGTTTCAAACGATGTGGCTGTTGATTATAGCCCTGCCCCTATCACTAGGCAGCCCTTGACGCGAAACTTGCGGGCTGCTTCTTTTGCTTGCCGCGCTCCATTCCCCGGCGTACAGGTTGACCTTTACTCCCCCTTGGGTATATGATTACACAAGCATGTGCGCAACTCAGCAAGGCACACCCGTCACTGCTTATAGGCTTGGGACGGATTGGAAAGGATTTGGATGCATGAGAATCAAACTTGCCGACCGACTTTTGCCAGAGTATTCTACCGGTGAAGAAGTTTTTAACATGATCTCCCATATTGTAGGCGCAACGCTTGGGGTTGTGGCGCTTGTTCTTTGTGTGATCGTCGCTGCGCTACACCACAACCCCTATGGCATCGTTTCCTCTGCCATCTATGGCAGCACCATGATCCTCCTGTATACCATGTCCAGCATCTATCATGGTTTGCACAAAAACTTGGCCAAGAAAGTTTTTCAAGTGTTGGATCATTGCGCCATCTATCTTTTGATCGCCGGAACGTATACCCCTGTCACATTGAGCGCTCTGCGCACTGTCAGCGTGCCCGCGGCCTGGATCCTATTTGGGGTGGAATGGGGTTTAGCCGCCCTGGCCATTACGCTCACCGCCATTGATGTAAAGAAATACCGTGTTTTTTCCATGATTTGCTACATTGGCATGGGATGGGGATGTGTAGCCGTTTATTCTCTATTGATACAGGCTTTGACCCTGCAAGGGTTTGTCCTGCTCATCATCGGCGGGTTGTTTTACACGATTGGCGCGATCCTTTACGGCATTGGAAAAAAGAAGAAAAACCTTCATGGGGTATTTCATGTCTTTTGTTTTCTGGGAAGCCTTTTTCACTTTTTCTGTATCCTTTTCTATGCACTTTGACCTTTTTGGAGGCTGCGCAACGTTGCCCACAACGGGAGGATCAACCCTAATCCTTTGAACACAACCTGTAAATAGCCGTAGAACATTGGATCCTGATGCTTTGCTGGATATCCTTTTGTGTTGTTTTTTTGCGTTGTTTCCAAGAGCCGCTTGACATTCTTGCTATTCTGCGTTACTATATACCAGTGAGCAGTATCGCTTAGTAGCGAGAACCCAATATGGCAAGGGGTGATTGTGCTGGAAAACCTAACAGAAATGCTTAAAGGCGTGCTGGAGGGCTGTGTCCTTGAATTGATTGGCCGTGAAGAGACCTATGGCTATGAGATCACCCGGCGGCTAAACGCGCTTGGCTTTGCGGACGTTGTGGAAGGAACAGTCTATGCCATCTTGGTGCGGCTTGAGAAAAACAAGTTTGTGGACCTGCAAAAGAAACCATCCGATATGGGGCCGCCACGCAAGTTCTATACCCTCAATGATGCTGGGCGAGAAGAACTGCGCCACTTTTGGATCAAATGGGAACTGATCGCATCCAAACTCAGTAAACTGAAGGAGGAGGGAGCCAGGTGATCAAAATTCTTAAAAAACTGGTTGGGGAGAAAAAAGAATATAGGCAAATGATGGCCAGGGTCAAGGCGCTGCCTTTGGACTATCAATTTGTGTTTGACAAGATCCAGCATTACATGTGGAGTTATGTCGCTGGCGACGGCTATGATATGCTAACCATCCAGTATGAGTTGATCGACCTTTTGGAGGAAGGGGCAGCATCCGGCAAGCATGTCTTGGAGATCACCGGCGAGGATGTGGCCGCCTTCTGTGATGAGCTTTTGCGCAACGCCAAAACCTACGTCGCAAAATGGCGCGAGGCGCTTAATCGCGATGTAATGGCAAAGCTAGGCACAAGGCAGAATCCCACATAACCATCCTTGTTCCAGGCCACGGCGTAACAACGCCATTCAAAGCCGCAGGCCTTGCTCGCCAACGATCCTTTTACCCCATGATTGATTCTTCCCCGATACTCCCAGAGCGTTGCATGCCAACGCTCTTCTTTTTGGAGGCAACAACCTTGCGAAATGTGTCGTCCTCGTGTACAATAAGGCAATGATTCGATCTTGTGGTGCCGTCAGCAGATGATAAGCAAAGGGAAGGACTACTGCGATGAATATTTGGCATGATTGCAATCCCGCACGGGTTACCCCGGAGGATTTTCTGGCTGTGATTGAAATTGAAAAAGGCAGCAAAAAGAAGTATGAGTTGGACAAAGAGTGCGGCATGCTCATCTTAGACCGTATTTTGTATACATCCACTCATTACCCAGCCAATTATGGCTTCATTCCCCGTACCTATGCGGACGATTTGGATCCGCTGGATGTGCTGGTCCTCTGCTCCGAGCCCATCAGCCCCATGGTTTTGGTACGGGTTTATCCTATAGGCGTTATCACCATGATTGATAACGGGCGCAACGATGAAAAAATTATCGCCATTCCCTTTGACGACCCCACCTACAACGCCTATCGCAGCATTGAGGCGTTACCTAGGCACATCTTTACGGAGATGCAGCACTTTTTCAGGGTCTACAAAGAGTTGGAGAATAAGACGACCGCCGTGAACGAAGTGAAAGGGCGCGCGGCTGCCGTGGAGATCATACAGCACTCCATCCAGCAATATGAACAGCACTTCTCGCTGCCATCAGTCAATCAAAACCCGCCTTCTTAGGCGGGTTTTAGCTTGACACTCAGTTTTTAACGGCCCCCATCGCATCATCTCACGGCATGCTTCCGCTTTCATCCACGCCGTTGTGAGGGTAAGTAGGCTTGTAGTTTTGCAATCAGAATATCCACATCAATGGGCTTGCCTATATGGTCCACCATGCCAGCCTGCTTGCAGGCTTCCACATCCTCCGCACAGGCATTGGCAGTCATTGCGATGATGGGGATCTCTTTTGCCGCCTGCGTGCCCAGGCGCCTAATCTGGCGAGTAGCCGTCAGGCCGTCCATGATAGGCATTTGTACATCCATTGCGATAATATCGTACAGCTGCGGATTTTCACTGAACAGGCGAACAGCCTCCTCGCCGTTGACGGCACAATGAATCTCAATACCGGTCTTCTCCAGCAGCGCAGTGACAATCTCGCGGTTGATCTCAATATCCTCTGCCAACAGCATGGTTGCGCCATGGAAAATCCCGGTACAATCAGCGCTCTTGGTGGCAGCCAAGCCATCCGCGCTAAAAACCAATTGGTTGATGCAATCAAGGATGGGCGATTGAAACAACGGCTTGGCGATGAACTTCGTAACGCCCGCAAGGCGCGCATGCTCTTCAATCAAACCCCATTCCGTCTGCGAAAACATGATCACCTTGACGCTGTCCCCTGCAATCTCCTTCACTCGCCGGGTCGTTTCAATGCCATCCATATCCTCCATTGAATAATCCACAAACAGGAGTTGATAGGGATCGTGCTCGTCGATCCCCTTTGCCACAAGCGCAACCGCGTCCGCACCATTGTCCACCAAATCACATCGAATGGCAAACTGTCCCAGCAAGCGCCTACAATAGTCAAGGATCTCCCCGGCATCATCAACGACCAGAACGCGCAGATCCTTGTACACCGCAAGGTCGTACGTCTTCCGCACCATATCATGGCCCTTGCGGACAGGAATGGTAAACGTGAACGTGCTGCCCTTGCCGATCTGGCTGGTTACCCCGATCTCTCCATCCATCTTTTCCACGATCCGCTTGCTGATGGCAAGCCCCAAGCCCGTCCCGCCATATTTCCGGGCGGTTCCAGCCTCGGCCTGCTCAAAGGAACGGAACAGCTTTGCCATTTGCTCGTCCGTAAGCCCGATTCCATTGTCGGCCACACTAACGGACAAACGCAACCTTCCGTCATCCGTTTCTCCAGCACACCAAACAGCCAGTCGCACAGAGCCCTTTTGAGGCGTAAACTTCACCGCGTTGGAAAGCAGATTGGTGATGACCTGTGAAATGCGCATTTCATCACCAATGATCTCTGTGGGCACATCTTCGTGTATGTCTACCAAAATGCTCTGCTCTTTTTCCTCGGCCTTCACGTTAACCACCGCAAAGATATTCTCCAGCATTTTTTCAAAGTCAAAGCATGCTTCGGCTAGTTCCAGCTTGTCCGCCTCTATTTTGGACATATCTAGAACATCGTTGATAAGCCCCAACAGGTGTTTGGATGCCCCATCAATTTTTTGCAGGCAGTACTGTATTTTTTCCATATCTGTCGTGGTTTGTCCAATTTTGGTCATGCCAATGATGGCGTTCATTGGCGTCCTGATCTCATGGCTCATACGGGACAAGAAATCACCCTTGGCGCGGCTGGCTTCTTCTGCAACCTTGATCGCCTCTTCCAGTTTCATCTGGTTTTGTTTCACCTTGGTGATGTCGTCATACATGCCCAGCAGCGCATAAGCCTCGTCATTTTCATCACGAATCAACACTTTGCTGGTGGATACCCAGTGCGTCATATTGTCGGCGCCCTCAAAGGGCTCTTCAAAATGAACAAACTCGCGACCCGTTTCAAATGCCTGCCGGTCCCCAGAAACGTACAGCTCGGCGATCTCCGCTGGATAAATATCAAAATCAGAAAGTCCGATAAGTTTGTCGGGATCATCTACCCCTGCATCACTGGCAAACCGTTTGTTTGCACCCAAAAAGCGTGAATCCTTGTCTTTCCAGAAAATGGCACTTGGCACCGTGTCGATGATCTTGCGAAGCATTCGCCTCCCGGCGTCAATTTCTTTTTCTTGCCTGAGCTGCTCCGTGATATCTTGGATGATGGTGGCTACGCCCATGATCTGCTGGTCTTCATCGAACACAGGAAAGATGGTCTGCGCGATGGGAATGTGCCGTCCATACCGGTCGATCACCTCGCCCCGGCCCACCCACTGCCCCTTCTCCAGCGCTGTGGGAATGCCTTCCTTCTCAACCCGCTCCACATACCAATCCGGATGGGACTGCGCAATCAACAATTCTTTGCCCTCGTCCGGATCATATCCCATCATCCGGTAAGCGCCGGGGCTATGATATATCGTATTGCCTTGCAAATCCGATACCCCAATGTAATTGGTGGAGCTATTCATGATGGCCAGCTGATAGCGGTTCATCCGCTCCAGTTCCCGTACTTTGGTGATGTCATCGAAGATGGTGGCGATGGCGACGTTCTCCCCCGATTCCCCCTTGATGGGAAAGATAATCTGGCGGACGGGAAAAAGCGTCCCGTCTTTTCGGCGGGCCACGCTGGTTCCCTTCCAGGACCCTGTGGCAAGCGCATGAGGAATCTGCTCTTCCAACACCGCACGCACCACTTCCGGGGGATGAAAATCTGAAATGCCCAGATGTAAGATTTCCTCCTGAGTATAGCCAAATGTCTCCGCCATGGTCTGGTTAACAAAGATCAGTTGCCCATCAAGCGACGCCGCGCTCATCATGCTCTTGGCGGATTCGATAAATCCGCTTTGGATATCGATTACATGCTGCATTTCAAGACGCGCTTTTTCTCTATCTTCGTTGTCTTGGCGAAGTCGCTCCTGCGCCGTTACGTCCACCAAGATACACAGCCTTCTCATGGCTCCATCCGGTAAACGAATGACGCTCTCATAGGTATCCACATACTTATTCAGCCTGACCAGATGCCGGGCCTTTGTGCGGCAAGCGCCATCTTTCTTGAGTTTATCAGCGCGGATGCATCCTCCACAGGCATCAGCCGTCCCGTTGAGCGCTTCGTAGCATTTGAGGCCCACGCAGTCGCCCAGCAGGTTTTTTCCTTCTTCGTTGATATAGAGCACCTCAAAAGTTTCCAGATCGGTAATATAAACCGGCAGCCCCAGGGCGTCATAGGCAGCGTTTAGAAACATCTTGTGATCCTCCTTTCATCCTCTTTGGTGGCATAAGGCGTGCGTGATGTGCAATCCGCGCCAAGCTTTGGATTTCGGTTTGAAATGCAAACCACAACAAAACAGCCCACAATACAACTGAGACCCCTCATATCCGTCATGTTCATTCTTCTTTCAAGAGCACGAGACATATAAAGAAACCCTTGAAAATGTAGTATTCTCAAGGGGATTTCGTGGTCTATACTGGACGTAAACCAGTGACCCCGTTGATGTGAACGATGCGCTCTACCAACGGGCATGCATCACATAATCCCCTAGATGACAATTGCCCACACAGCATAGCATCAATTGTCATGAACGTCAATGTTTTTCAACCCAAAAGGGTTTTGTTGCAAGAGCTTATCCCATTGTCATTTCCTTTTCCCTCCATGATGTGAGCCATGCGCGCCTGCAATTCTTTTTCAATGCGCGGTAAAGTTCTAAGTCCCGCTGGGCATACTAACGACGCAAGAATGATTCCCTAAGGAGGATCCCATATGAACCCGTTTGATCTCAAGTCCAAGCCCATTGAGGACACGCTGTTGAATTGGCAGACCCTGTATCCAACCCCGTACAATAAGCTATTGGCAGACCCCTACACCAAGATCCGCATCATTTTGATGAATGGCATTGAGGTGGAAGCCACGATGTTCTCCCACCAGTTTCACCGCCATTGCAACAACAACGATATTCGCCGTGACCTGGCCTTGATGCGGCGCGTGGAGCAACAGCAACAAAAGCACATTAACTGGCTCAAGCCGCTGGACGAAACGCAGCTGGAGACCACCATCGGGTTTGAACATGTGGCGGTGGACCTAACCGCATGGCTGGCCGAGAATGAGCCGGATGTATATGTAAAGCAAGCGCTGGACTTTGCTCTGTTGGAGGATTTTGACCATCTGTACCGCTATGCCAACCTGCTGGACATGGAGCAGGGCTTGAAGGCGGACGCGATGGTGTGTCAGTACGTGGAAATCACACCGGGTCGCCCGACCATCGCCGAGCATCGCCATCCATTTGAGGAAGCCAAGCGCTTTGTCGATTTCAAAACCGCGGATATCCGCACCAAGCTTTCCACGATGATCATCACCGCCGGCGAGCAGCAGACCATGAATTTCTATATGAATATTGGCAACACGTATTCCAGCGATCTTGGCCGCAAGCTATACCAGGAGATTGCCATGATCGAGGAACAACATGTCAGCCATTATGGGGCGCTGATTGATCCGAACCTGACATGGCTGGAAAGCCAGCTTCTGCACGAGTACATGGAGTGTTACCTTTATTATTCTTTCCTGCAGGACGAGCAGGATGCCAACGTGAAGCGCATTTGGGAAATGAGCTTTGAAGCAGAGGTAGCACATTTGCATCAAGCCGCTGCCATGCTTAAGCAATACGAGCAGAAAGAATGGCAGACGCTGGTGCCCGGCACATTCCCCACGCTGCTCAGGTTTCACGACACCAAACCCTATGTGCGCCAGGTGTTACGCGACCAGATTGAACAGACCTCCGACCGCGAGGACTATCGAAACGTGCATGACCTGCCAAAGGATCACACTTTCTTCAGGTATCAGCAAAAGGTGAACGGCAATGGGGATCAAACGCCCAGTCACCTGGTCATCTGCGAGCACCAGAAGCTCTTTTCCCAGGACTATCGCTGGGAGATGAAGCCCACCGAGCTGCAACCGCTGGCGAACCGCATGAGCGACAATACGACCATCGCGCGCACACGTGAGATGGGTCATCCAGGCGATCTGCCGCATATGCCAATGCAACCTTCACACGCCCAGGCAGGAAGATATCCCTCCTAAAACGAGGGGAGAATACTGACCCAAAAAATAAGCCCAAAGCGGCGGTCGTTGCTCTGCCTACAAGCGAAAGCCCTCAAAGATCGACGATCCTTGAGGGCTTTTGGGGCTCATTCAGCCGGTATAAAGGTGTCTCAAACCCTCTGTTAAGGAGTAGTTCCATATCGTCAGAATAATAACCGTATTGCGTTCCTAGTCGCTTTGAACCGCAAGAACGTATTCTTTTGCTTGCTAAATCAAGGTGATGTACCTTTCCTGAACTCTCCCTGAATTGTTTCAAAATTGCATTGGAGCTCTGAATATGGGAACTAGCTGGCATGATGCACCCCCTTCAAAAGGTGTCCGCCTTGTCGAAATAAAAAAATCAACTCACATCCAGCGTCTCCCACCATGCTGTAAGGACTCGAACCCGTGGTCCTCTCGGTGTGAACGATGGGCTCTGCCCACGTGGTAACTTTGACAACCAAACGTTCACATCATTACCCTCATTACGCTCATAACGATAGTATACCATGGATAGCGGTTTGAGCACTGAAAAATGTCCTTTTTCTCGGAAAAAGGTTGCATTCTACTCAATTAAGATTTTTTTACAAGCAACTTCGTTACAAAACATATCTGT
>JAVBSI010000064.1:0-51029 GCA_031556815.1 Eubacteriales bacterium
GCCTTGGGAACATTGACCCTGGACGTGGAAGATGTGCAGGATGCGGACTGGGCGGAGACCTGGAAGCGGTTTTACAAACCCTTCCATATCGGCAGTCATCTGGTGGTGAAGCCCACCTGGGAATCCTATCAGACCCAGACCGGCGATATCCTCATCGAACTGGACCCGGGCATGGCTTTTGGCACCGGCACCCACGAGACCACCCACATGTGCATGGAGCTGTTGGAGAAGCATCTGCGACAGGGTATGCGGGTGATGGACGTGGGGACGGGTAGCGGCATTTTAGCCATCACGGCGGCCAAGCTGGGGGCGGGGGCGGTACTGGCCATCGAGATCGACCCGGATGCCGTGAAAGTGGCCAAAGAGAATGTGGCATTGAATGGTGTGGACGGGCAGGTGCGGGTTATCTGCGGCGATTTGGTCCAGGGCGAAACCATGGCATGCGAGCTGGCGGTGGCCAACATCGTGGCGGATGCCATCTGCCAGTTGGCCGGCCCGTTGACCCGACACCTGGCGCGCGGAGGCTGTTTGATTTGCAGCGGCATCATCAAGGAGCGGGAACAGGATGTCCTCGCGGCCGCGGAAGCTGCCGATTATGTGCAAGTGGACCGGTTGGCGGAGGGCGAATGGGTGGCCCTGTGCTTGCGAAACGAGGCGTGACATGCATCGCTTTTATGTGGAAGGCCCCATTGGCGTTGCGGAAAACAACGGTGGCAAGGACAAGCTTGTAACGTTATCCCCGGAGGAAAGCGCCCATGCGGCCCGGGTGTTACGTTTGCGGCCAGGCGAGGCCGTGCAGATGCTGGATGGTGAAAACCTGTATGGCGGAGAGCTGGTGTCTGTGGGCGATGGAGGGAACGCCGGGTTGACCGTTGTAAAGGTACGGACGGTTTTGCCGTCTCCTGAGAGTGAAAGTAAAATCACCTTATGGCAAGGCTTGCCCAAGGGTGACAAGCTGGAGACCATTGTGCAAAAGGCCACGGAGCTGGGCGTGTGGGCCATTTGGCCCGTGGAAATGGAACGCAGCGTAGCAAAGGCAGAGAAGCAGAGCGCCAAGAGGCAGCGCATGCAGCGCATCGCGCTGGAAGCCGCCAAGCAAAGCGCCCGGGCCCATGTGCCGCAGGTGGCGGAGACTTGCAGGTTTGAGGAAGCGTTGCAAAGAGTGGCTGTGGGCCAGGCGTCCCAGCCTGTTTTTGACCTGATCGTAGTGGCCTGGGAAGAGGCGGCAGGCTTGCGTCTGAGCCAAGCTGTGCAGGCGTGCGATCCCAGGCCCAAGAGCATGCTTGTGGTGGTTGGGCCAGAGGGGGGCATTGCCCCTGCCGAGTGCCAGAGCCTGCAAAGCCTGGGCGGCCGAGCCGTGACGCTGGGGCGGCGCATCCTACGCACCGAAACCGCCGGCCCCTGCGCGCTGGCGGTGGTTTTGGCCACCTTGGGAGAAATGTAAAGCTGTGCTCTGTCCCATCAAAGATTGTGAGAGGACATTCATGCCAAAGACCGTTTGTTTTGCCACTTTAGGCTGCAAAGTCAATCAATATGATACCCAGGCCATGCTGGAACAGTTTGAGGCCAATGGCTACCAGGCTGTGCCGTCAAATGCCTCGGCGGACGTCTATGTGGTCAACACCTGCACGGTCACCGGCACCGGCGACCAAAAGAGTATGAAGATGGTGCGCCGTTTTCGCCGTGAAAACCCGGCAGCGGAGCTGGTGATCGCGGGTTGCTTGGCCCAGCGCAGAGGCGAAGCCTTGCGGGATACCGGTGCCCGCCTGATCTTAGGAACTCAGTATCGGGGACAAATTGTGGAACTTTTGGAAAAGGCCATCGAGGAAGGGACTCAGACCGTGGCTGTGGGGGAACTGGCCAGCGCGCCCTTTGAAGCCCTGTCCATCCGCAGCCATGAGGGCCACACCCGTGCCGTGATGAAGATTCAGGAGGGCTGCGACTGCCATTGTACCTATTGCATCATCCCCTCCGTCCGGGGCGGGGTGCGCTCCCGGGATCTGCCCAGCATTGCCCGCGAAGCAGAGGTTTTGAGTGCGGCGGGTTTTTCGGAGCTGGTGCTCACGGGCATCCATCTGACCAGCTATGGCAGGGATCTGGCAGAAAAGCCAAGCCTTCAGGAGGCTGTCCGGGCCGCCTGTCAGCAAGGTGTGGCACGGATCCGGCTGGGATCTTTGGAGCCCAGCGTGGCCACGGATGCATTCGTTGCCGCCATGAAGGCCCTGCCACAGTTTTGCCCTCAATTTCATCTAGCCTTGCAAAGCGGTAGCGCTGCGGTGCTGGCCCGCATGAAACGCCGCTACAATCCCGCTCAGTTTCTAGCAGCCGTTGCCCACATCCGTGCATATTTCCCCGATGCTGCGCTGACCACAGATGTCATCACGGGCTTCCCTGGGGAAACGGAAGCGGAATTTGAGCAAACCGTGGCTCTGTGTCAGCAGGTGGGCTTTGCCAAGCTGCATGTGTTTCCCTATAGCCCGCGGGAAGGCACCCCTGCCGCTGCCATGGAGGGTGCCTTATCCGAGGCGGTGAAGCAAGAGCGCGCAAGGCGGTTGATCCAAGTGGGGGAGAAGCTGACCAAGGCCTATCATGAGCAGCAAATCGGGCAACGGAGCGTGATTTTGCTGGAGGAGCGGCGCGAGGACGGCGCCTGGGAAGGGTATACCCCGGAGTATATCCATACCATCGTGGAGGACGGAGATGTGGCTGGCGGCTACCATTCCGGGCAAATGGTTCAGGTGCGGATGACTGCGCTGACCCGTGAAGGAATGCGCGCGGTTTGTGTGGAATGAGGGAGAAGAAACCATGGAAAAAAGACCTGTTTGGGTGAAAGTGAGGAATGATGGATGGACGATTGCCTGTTCTGCAAAATTGCGCGTGGGGAGATCCCCTCCAAAAAGGTCTATGAGGATGAGAACACCTATGCTTTTGAGGACATCAGCCCTCAAGCCAAGACCCATGTTTTGGTCATTTGCAAAAAGCACACGCCGGACATAGCTCACGCGGACGCCCTTACGGATCAGCAATTGGCAGCCTGTTTGCGCGCTTGCGCCAGGGTCGCTAAGGAGCTGGGCCTGACGGAAACCGGCTACCGGGTGGTGACCAATTGCGGCCCCCATGCCTGTCAAAGTGTGGGACATCTGCATTTTCACGTATTGGGCGGCCAGCAGCTAACCCCTAAGATGGGATGAGACCTTCATTTGGCGCATATTTCCTGTACAGGATGAAAAATTCGTAGTTGACGCAAGTTGCTAAGCGCGTTATAATATTTGCAGAATCGCTATGTGTCCTGTACTTGGTAGCTGCTGAGCCGGGCGTAAAGCGAGATGAGCGAGGGGAGGGATAACAGTGTCCGAGGTGCGCATACGCGAAAACGAATCCCTGGAAAGCGCTCTGAAGCGGTTTAAACGGCAATGTGCTCGTACAGGTGTTTTGGCAGAGGCTCGCAAACGTGAGCATTATGAAAAGCCCAGTGTGAAACGCAAAAAGAAAGCAGAAGCTGCCCGCAAGCGCAAATATTAATCCGATAGCATAAGGCCCTTCTCCTTAGGGGAAGGGCTTTTGAATAGGGATATGGAATGAGGCGAGGCGGGGAGACGCTCTATTTTTTTGCTGAAAAAGGGGGAAATCCGACCTTTTATGGATTAAAATGAAGGATGCGATAGTCAAAAATTCATTTTTAGGGATTTGGGTCAAGGCATTTTAGAAATGTTACGTGCGTAAGATGCAGTTAATATATGGCTGGGAGGGTTTAACCTCAACGATTTTTAAGCCCTTCATGGATAAAATATGAAGGTTTGCGATTCCAAAAATGATAGGTGAAGGAGGCCCTTTAGAGAGGATAAGGCAACCATGGGTGTAATCGATAATGGGTTTTACGTCAAACGTTTCAAGCCTATTCATCATGAAATGCCTGTAGCCTGCCAATCACAAAAAGGGAGAAAATGATTTGCTTTTTGCAAAGTTTCTTTATGAAAGTTTTTTGTCGAAATTGACGTAATATTTTTTGCAATCTCAAACTGAGAAATGCTGAAAATGTAAGAAGTAAAACGTACAGACGGTTACATGACAATGGCTTTTTTTCAAATGTCGCATGATTTTACACTGATTATGTTTTTTCTTTCGCGGGGAAGGCATTGGGTGAAATCGTAGCATGCTTGCAAAACCGTTGCATTGGCAGGCGGCATATGCTATAATGAAGGTAGGTGCCAACCGTTATTCATACCGTAGATGGGAAACAAGGTATGCGTTAGAAACGCTTTTTTGACGGCCCCCACTCATTGCCCAAACATGTCGTTTCAACCAAAGTGGGTGGCACAGCGCTCCGATCTTAGGCGTTGCGCCAGGTATTTTGATAGCAATGATCCGGGCGGAAATCATACACGTGTACATTCTTCTTCGCGTAGCCAAGGCATTCTTCTTTCGGTCCCGCATGGCAAATCATCAGCGTTGTCTCATCGTTTCCCTTGCGGTGGCGCAGGTCTTTGGGCTTCCCGATCCCTCTTTTTTCAGGGAAACCCAGCAAACAACATTGCGGAGGTTTGGGGAAGAAAAGAGCCGGGTGAAATTGTTACAACTATGATGCTTCCCTGTGCATGGTGTTGTTTTTCGCGGTGCGCATATCCGTGGTGGTCGTGTTTTTCACAGGAGAGAGTGAGTTGAGTTTTCTTGTTGGATGCAGGGTGAAAAGTCATGCAGGAACAGGTGAAAATGAGGGACCGATGCGCACGGGTATGGATCTGGGAATTTGCAGCATGCTAAGTGTAAACAGGTAAGGGACGCTCATTGCTCTTTGCGGATGAATGCGCGGCAAGCTGCAGCCCTGGAAACACTGGGTCAGGACCAACGGCGCTTTTGTCAGCTGATGGCTGGGCAACGCAGCACGTTGATGGATGTGAGGGGGAGAAGGATGCCATTTGCTTATCAAATAACCTCCGCTACAGGATATAACATGCCTTCAAGGGCGGCACTGTACAAGAGTTTCTAAAGTGGGCTCATGGAAGGAGCAATGTGAGCATATTACAGAATGCTAAAGGTTTGAAGGTGGGATGCTTGCTGGTTGAATTCCTGCACGCCATTTCATCGAAATGGATTCAACGGGGCCTGGCGCGTAGGTTTGGGCGTTTCATCGCGAGGATGAGGTTCTATTTTTTGATCCAATGAGGCGGACATCATCTGCGGCGTTTTGGGAATGCGGATGAAAAGAGTTATGAGAGATGACCACGCTTTTCGGCGAGATGCATTCACACATGCGCAAAAGCAAAAAGCAACATACACGACTTGAGGTCTGCCGGCATCTTGGCAGGCTTAAGGAAAAGAATTTACTGCGATTCGCAGGTAGGATATCAAGGAGGACTTATTTTGCAGAACCATGACCTGCAAACCATGACGGTGGTTCAACTGCGTAAGCTTGCACGTGAGCAGGGCATCAAGCTGAGCGCAGGCATTGATAAGGAGGGCATTGTGGAGCGCCTGTCAGCAGAGATGGGCGATCCGGGCGTGTCTGATTTCCTCGGGGACGATACTCGGGAAAAGCTGCAAAGCGCGCCTTTGTCAGCGGATGTAACGATGGTGGCACCCGCTTCCAGCCCTCACCCCTGGGAACAGCGAAAAGAACAGGAAAAGCAAGACATTGCGTCGAGCACATATCAGCCCGTTTTTCGCCAAGCATGGCAGGCCCGCCCGTCTGCACAGCGCCAACCGGTGCGCCAGCCAAGCTGGCAAATGCAGCGCAGCAACGGCTCTCCCACGCGCTTTGGGCCACAGATTAATTTCACCCAAGCGGCTTCCGCCGCTACGGTTTCCCAGGTGCCGGAGGACAACCGTCCTGCCGCAGAAGCCCCCAAGCAGGAGTCCTCCCCTCGTTTAGACGGATATCGGCTTGGATATCAGGCGGCTCCCCAGCGGCAGGGGCACCATCGCCAGGATTCCATCAGAGGCGAATACCGATCGGCCTATCGGTCGGAACAAGGGTATGCCCGCGGGAGCTATTCGCCGACTTATCCGTCCAATCACAGCCCGGTGGAATACTATAATGATGCGCTGTATAAGCCCGTGCGGGATCCGGCTTTTGCTGAGCCCTATGACCGAAGCAAGCCTGTGCCCGATCTGTTGCATGCCGGAGAACCACACCCTGCGGGCGGTGTGCTGGAAATTCTTCCGGATGGGTATGGGTTTCTGCGTGCCGATACCTTGCTCCCGGGGAAAAGTGACATCTATGTGTCCGTGGCGCAAATTCGCCGGTATAACCTTCGCACCGGAGATTATGTGGAAGGAATGGCAAGGCCACAACGAGACAGTGATAAGTTCGCTGCGTTGCTTTATGTGGAGCGCTTAAACGATGGCGAACCAGAGGAGCGCATGAACCGCCAGACCTTTGACAGCCTCATTCCCATTTACCCCAACCGCCGCATCGTATTGGAGAGCGAACAAAACAGCGATAACATGTCCATCCGGCTGGTGGACTTGATTGCTCCGATTGGCTTTGGGCAAAGGGCGATGATCATCGCTCCGCCGGAAAGCGGTCGCATTTCCATGTTGAAGGAGATTGGAAAGGCAATCAAACTCAATGACCCGCAGACCCATGTTTCGATGTTGATGGTGGATGCTGCGCCAGAGGAAGTGACGGAGATTCGGGAGGCGCTGGATGTGGAAGTCTTTGCCTCCACATTTACGGAGACCCCGGAAAGCCAAACCCGGGTTAGCGAAACCATGCTGGAAAGCGCGCAACGCCTAGTGGAGGACGGGCGTAATGTGGTAATCTTGCTGGACAGCCTCACCAAGCTGACGCGGGCCTACCAGTCCGTGTTGACCCAGAGTGGCCGCGCCCTTACCAATACGGTGACGCCGGCAGCCCTGGTGCGGCCCAAACGGTTTTTTGGCATGGCCCGCAACACCCGGGAGGGGGGAAGCCTCACCATCATTGCTACCATTGCTGTGGAAACGGGCTCCCGGGCAGATGATATCATCTTTGAGGAGTTCAAGGGGACGGCCAATATGGAGCTGCGCCTGTGCGTTCCCGCGCCTGGCGACCCCATTTTTCCGTTGATTGATCTGCATTTGAGCGGCACCAAAAAAGAGGACACCCTTCTCAGCGAGCAGGAAAAAGAAGGCCTTCGTGCGATTCGAACGGTGCTGGGATCCACCACCAATCGAGAGGCCGTCATACAACTGGTGGACATGATGCACAAAACCAAATGCAATGCGGATTTGTTTAACCGGCTGAAGGACTGGATGGCCATGTGGGAGAAGAGTGGGTTTTTAAGCAGAAAGAATTGATCCGATACAGGTGAAAGAGATACCCAACTACGGGCGTAGCCTTTTGGCTACGCCCGTAGTTGTCCCAAAAGTGGTTGCGCCACTTTTGTAGCCAGAACTTTGCCGGGAAAGGGGAACCACGTAGGACCGTATACGCGCATCCCCATATGCCGCGTTGCTTTCTCACCGTCGGCATCTGGGAATAAGATCAAAACCATATGGATGTTCATGTCAAGGCGTTGCCGGATTGGGCTGCCTGGCTGAGCCGAGGGCAGCCAAGCCAAATGGCAAGGCCCACGGCCAGGCACATCAGCGCGTAGCATGCCGGGATGGGTAGCGGGGTTTTGTCCAGCGCCCATTCCAAGATCCCCACGGCGGTCAGGCACAGTACGGCCAGGCATCCGCGCCGCCATGCGGAAACCTTGCCTCTAGCCCGATACGACCGGGTAATGACGCTAACCAATAACGAAATGGCAAAGAGTACCTGGTTGACCCGGACAAAGCCAAAGCGTGGACTGGAATCCATCCGCAGGCTTTCAAAGACGATTTGGCAAGCAGAAAAGCAGAGCAACGCAAGCAAGGCCCGATTGCCCACCGTCCCATGATACCGCCATAGAACCAGCAAAAGCACAAGGGCAGCCACGGCCTCCCATACAAAAACGGCCAGTTGCCACTCACCGTATTCATTTTGAAGGGCAAAGGGAAAGGCACAAAACGGGCTTCCCTCATCCAGCCAAAGGCCCCGGCCTTCGTAGGAGAAAAGTTCAAAGGCTCGCAGTACCCCGACCGCCGCCAAGGTTGGAACCGCCACCCGGTCGAGAAGGCCCAACCAGCTGGTTTTGACCCTGTTGGCCGTCCAAAGGCATCCCAGCGCCACGCCCAGCAAGGCGCCCCACAACAGGAAGCCGCCCCTCCATAAGCTCAGAAAAAAGAGCGGGCCAAACTCCCACAAGAACAGGTCATACCGAGCCAGGCTATACAGCACGTGTCCCAAGACCGAAGCCAAAGGAATCACAAAAAGTCCCAATGTAACAGCATCCGGAACAGTATCTTTGGAGGTACGGGAAACCAGCAATACCCAGAGGGCCGCCGCCAGCGCCACGCCAAGGCCATAGAAGCTGACGAACACGGGGCCCAGATGAAAGCCAAGGGCCAGGGTGTTTTCAAACATTACTCTTCCCCCTCCGGCGCGTAGATGCCGGTGGAAAAGTAGATGGCGTCCGATACCGCCCTGACTTTGTGAGTGTCCAAGCTATTGATCTTCATCGAGTGGAACACCATGGAAGAAGAACTGCCACCATCCAGGTTATAGGCGACCAAGCAATCATATTTCAGCAAATACTCGGCCAGTTCTTGCAGGATCAACCCCTGGGAGTTTTTGGATTCCGGGCCTTCAGTGGTTACACACAGGTAGGAAAGAGGACCTACCTGGGCGATCACCATGTGTTGGGCGCGGGTGTTCTCGGCATTGTCTACCCGGATGAATTCCTCATGCGCCAGCTTTCCATCCAGAACCAACGCAGGGCCAAAGGTAAAGCAATTGACGATCTTTCCGCCGTCCTCGGCGGGACCGCCAAATTCTGTCAAAGCAGCAGCCACGGATTCGTCGCTGGCAGTTAAGATCGTGTGGAAATCGCCTTGGTCGTCGATGATCAGCATATCGCTTTTGCCGCTGGGCCGGTTGCGATACAGATTGCCCTGCCGGATCACCAAGCCCGTTTGCACATAGCTGTAATAATCACCGTTGATCGTCAGCACGGCTTTGGCGCGCTTGGCCATCACATCCACCCGGGCGGTACCGGAGCGGTTGTACCGATCCGCCAAAATGGTGCGTATTTGGCTGGGATGCGCGATTTGAACCCGCGCAATCCAGATGTCGGTGTCCAAATAACGGTCCTTTTCGATGACGATGGAAAGCGTAGGATCTTTGTACTCCCTTTCGGAGACGTAGCTTTCCTCAGCCGCCACATAGCCTTTGAGTGCAGTGAGCTCAATGGGGGTTACTTTGGATGGATCCAGCCCCTTTTCTTCCGCCACGCTGGGTGAAGGTACAAGAAAAATAAGGGAGAGGATGATAGCTACCAGCCATACGATACGAAACTTCATGCTATGTGGACCCCCTTTGATTTGGCGCTTTGCAACAAACAGAAGGCATGAAAACATGCCACAGTAGTATATCATAAGCGGCTAGGGGGGCACAAGGGAAAGGAGGATTTTGTATAGAGGTTATGGGAAAAAGCAATTGATGCGTTGCTTGACAGGAACCAGCGCAACTTTTATACTGTGACTGGAAGAAACAGATGGAGGGATGGAACCATGCGCGTCCCCAAGCGGTTCATGGCAGCGTTGGCGGCACTGTTTTTTTTGTTGGGTTGGATTTCCGCCCTGGCTGACGGTGTGGAACTGCGGGGGTATACCAAAAAAGAGAAGTATCAGTACATCACGTTTGGCAGCTACCCCACCCAGGAGGACGGAACCGAAGGGCCGGTGCTCTGGCGTGTGCTTGGGGTGGAGGACGGTGTAGCTTGCCTGATGACCCAGTACGTGATCGACTTTATTCCGTTTAACGACCGGAAAGATAAAAAGGCGGAGGGGCCGCTGGAGTATCGAGACGCGCTTATCTGCAAGACACTGAATGAAGAGACGGTCAAAGTATTATTTGACGAAACCGACCAAACCGCTTTAAGGGCCATGGAGGACGGCCGGGGCGTGCTCTCTGTCCCCTCCAAAGAGGAGCTCCATCGGGTGGAGTATGGGTTCAAGAATGGGGATTTTACAGTAGACAACAACCGTTTTGCCCAGGGTACGCCCTACGCTTACGGAAAGGGCTTGGTCAAGTTTTTGGAAACCGGCGGTTCCTGGTACTGGACCACGGTTTGGCGGCGGCCAGGGTTTCGGTGGATCGTCGGTGATAACGGCCACATTTCCGTAACGGGTATTGCCAGGCCCGGTGGGCTGCGGCCCATCTGCTACGTGAAGGAAAGCATGCTGGTGTTCCGGGCAGGGACAGGTACCAAGGAGGATCCCTATCAGGCCAGAGTCAAATAGGATCCTTGCCTAATAGGGTGAGGAGGGAGCCAAGACCCATGGCGGAACGGCCCATGCGGGGGCGTCCGCCACGGCGCAGTGGTTGATGGGAATGGTCTGGCATGCGTGATTGCTTTTCATTGAAGAAAGAGAAGCCCCATCGGGCTTCTCTTTCTTGTGGGAATTTGTAGCCGATCGATCCTTAGGCCTTGGGGCCAGCATCGACGATCTTCTGGTCCATGTTCTTATACTTGGCAAAGTTGGTTTGGAACAGGCCAGCCACCTTCTTGGCGGTTTCTTCATATTCGGTGGCGTTCTGCCAGGTCTTTTTGGGGGTCAGTACCTCGTTGGGCACGCCAGGGCAGGAGGTGGGCACCATCACATTGAAGATGGGGTCCAGCTCGAACTTGGCCTTTTCCAACTCACCGTTAAGGCAAGCGGTGACCATGGCGCGGGTATAGGGCAGGCTCATGCGCTTGCCGCCCTTGCCGTAAGCGCCGCCGCTCCAGCCGGTGTTGACCAGGTATACGTTGGCGCCGCTCTTATCGATCCGCTGGCCCAGCAACTGCGCATAGCGGGAGGCAGGCAGGGGTAGGAAGGGCGCGCCGAAGCAGGTGCTGAAGGTAGCTTCGGGCTCGGTAACGCCACGCTCGGTGCCGGCCAGGCGGGCGGTATAGCCGCTGACATAGTGATACATGGCAGCTTCCCGATTGAGTTTGCTCACGGGGGGCAGCACGCCAAAGGCATCTGCCGTAAGGAAAATAACGGTTTTGGGGGTGCCGGCCACGCCTGGGATCAACGCATTGCTGATGAAGTCCACAGGATAGCCCACCCGGGTGTTCTCGGTGAGGCTTTCGTCGGCAAAGTCAAACGTCCGGGTTTCGGGATCCATGACCACGTTTTCCACCAGTGCACCGAACTTGATCGCTCCGTAGATTTCCGGCTCATGTTCTTTGCTCAAATTGATGCACTTGGCATAACAACCGCCCTCGATGTTGAAAATACCATGGTCGCTCCAGCCGTGCTCGTCATCGCCGATGAGCTTGCGGTTGGGATCGGCGGAAAGCGTGGTCTTGCCGGTGCCGGACAGACCAAAGAAGATGGCGCTATCGCCGTCATCGCCTACGTTGGCGGAGCAGTGCATGCTAAACACATCCTGCTTGGGCAGCAGGTAGTTCATCAGGGAGAACACGCTCTTTTTCATTTCGCCCGCATACTGGCTGCCGGCCACGATGACCATCTTTTTCTCAAAAGAGATGGCGATACAAGCCTCGCTGTGGATACCTTCCTTTTGCGCGTCGCACTTGAAGCCGGGAACGGACAGGATGGTGAAATCCACATCCTTTTCTTGGAAGGCGGCCAGCTCATCATCGGTGGGGCGAAGCAACATCTGGTGCATAAACAGGTTCTGGCTGGCCAGTTCATTGACCACGCGCACGTTGATGCGGTACTTGGGGTCCGCGCCGGCAAAACCATCAAAAACGAACACGTTCTTGCCCGCCAAATGAGCGCACATTTGCTTGTAAATGCTATCAAACTGCTCGGGCTTGAGGGCAACATTGACCTTGCCCCAGTCGATTTCGTTATGGATAGAGGGCTCGTCAACGATATAACGGTCCTGGGGGGAACGGCCTGTATACTTGCCGGTATTGACCACCAATGCACCAGTATTGCTGAAAGTGCCTTCCCCCGCTGCCAGCGCGAACTCATTGAGAGCGCCCACAGGCAAATTGCGATAAACGGTTTTGGGGTTTTGGATGCCCAGGTAAGAAAGATCCAAGCTCATGACGATGCCTCCTACAAAGTATGATGTACACGGTTCTGGCCGTGCATATTGGACATTTGGCGGAATTGCACAACCTCGCCCTAATTCAAATGGTTCGCCATTTGCTGTGGAGTCTCCTTCTTTTATGGAGGAAAATTTGTCGGCCATTTCACAAAGAAAAGGGGACAAAAAAGCCATGCCACCACATCGGAGGCCATGGCTTTGACAAAACGGACGCAGTTCCCGGCACCCAAACCTCGTTACGCGTTGATCCGTTCCTTGCAGGCATTGCTGAAACGAATCCAATCGGTCACGCTAAGCGCCTCACCTCGTATGGTAGGGGAAAGATCCAGCTGTTTAAGCAGCATGTGCAAGGCTTCCCCATCGATGGGAAGCACTCCCCTCACTGCATTTTGCAATGTTTTTCGGCGCTGGCCAAAGCCTGCTTTGATCAGAGAAAACAGGAGCCTTTCGTCCATTGCGGGCAAGGGCGGGCTTTCCCGAAAAGGCAGGTTCACAAAGGCACTGTCCACTTTGGGCGGAGGAGTGAAAGCGGAGGCGGGCACAAAGCAGGCTAAAGAGGGTTGGCAGCGGTATTGGGCTTTTACGCTGAGAATGCCGTAGGCAGCAGTGGAGGGCTTTGCCAAGAGCTTGTCAGCCACCTCTTTTTGCACCATTACCGAGATTTGGCGCAGCGGCAATCCACTTTCCAATAACAGCTCAAAAATAGGCGTAGTCAGATTGTAAGGGATATTGGCCACCACAAAAAGTCCCTGACCCAAGGGCGCGCAGAGCTCTTTTAGGTTTTGGCGGCGGATATCCCCCTGCACCAGGCGGACGTTGGAGTAGGGTTCCAGCGTCAACCGCAGCAAAGGCAGGATGCTTTCGTCCGCCTCCACGGCCAGCACCTGGCCGGCGGCTTCGCACAGACGGGCGGTGAGCATGCCGCTGCCCGGGCCGATCTCTAGCACGTTGTCCGCCTTGGTAATTCCTGTGGACGCCACCAATGCTGCCAGCAGCGCCTCGTCGTAGAGAAAGTGTTGACCCAGGTCGTGCTTGAAGGGCAGGCCATCCTCCCGGCGACGCTGTGCCTTTTGGAAGGATTTTTTCAACGGGGTTCCTCCTCGTCGTCAATCTGCACTAGGTCGCGGCCAAAAGTCTCCACCAGCATGCTCTGCACCTGGTCGGAGACAGCCTCTTTTTTGGCGTGGGTCAGATCGCTTTCCAGCACGGGTTGAAAGACCGAAGGTTCCCCGGCAGCCTCGCTTAAGAACTGTGACACGATGTCCTTGCGGGGGGACTGGGATAGCTTCATGTAGGAAAAGTCTTTTTTGGAAAAGGGAATTTGCAGCTGGTAGATATTGCCTTCGGCCCCCAGGAAGCGCTCCCCGCGAAGCAGCCCAAAGAGCGGCGGCTCAGCCTTGCTGATGGCAGTGAGGGTCTTTTGCCAGATGGTGGCGGGATCGGAAGGACGGCCCTCTTTTGGCAAAGCGGCGGTTGTGGAGGGAACGGAAGCCGCAGCTTCCCTTTGCACCGGGGTAGGCTTGTCCGGCGCAGCAGGGGGAACCGCTCCCACGGGAGCGGCCTCCTCAGGAGCCCTGTCCGCGGGGGTTTTGGCCATGGCCTTAGCCGGTGCGCCCACCATGGTGCCACTGGCAAGCGTGGACAGCTTTGCTTCCAGTTCCGCGATTCGCTCCAGCAAAGCGGCTGTGTTGTCGCCTTTTTGTTCCTGGCAAGCATCCAAGGCGGCTACCTCCAGCCCGATGCGGGGCGTGGAAGCGTAGCGGAGCTCGCCCTCGGCCCGCATCAGCAGGGCCATAATGCGCAGCAGTCGCTCCTGAGAAAAGGCCTGGGCCTGGGTTCTATACCGCTTTTCATCCTCGTCAGTGATATCCAGCAAAGCGGCGGCATCGTTGGATACGGCTTTTACCGTCAGCAACGCGCGAATATGGGCGGTCACTTCCCGCAAGAAGACCTGAGGCTCCCGTCCGGCGCGCATCAACGCGTCGATCTGAGCCATCACATCCCCGGTATCCTGCCGGGCAATGGCCTCCACAAAGGAAAAGAGGAAATCCTTATCCGATGCGCCCAACACATCCCGAACCTGGGCTGCGGTGATGTTTTGTTGCGCCGCACCGGCCACGCACATATCCAAAATGCTAAAGGCGTCCCGCATGGCGCCTTCGGCGGCGCGGGCTACCATTTGCAGGGCTTCTTCTTCGGCGGTGATGCCCAGCTGACCCAGCGCCAGCTTCATCCTTTCCACGATGAAGCCGGAGGGGATGCGGCCAAAATCGTACCGCTGCACACGGGATAATATGGTGGCGGGCAGTTTTTGCGGTTCGGTGGTAGCCAAAATGAAGACCACATGGGGCGGCGGTTCCTCCAGGGTTTTCAGCAGCGCGTTAAACGCTGCTGTGGACAGCATGTGTACTTCATCAATGATGTAGACTTTGTACTTGCCGATCTGGGCGGGATAGCGCACCTGCTCCAGCAGTTCCCGCACGTGGTCCACGCTGTTGTTGCTGGCCGCGTCCAGTTCCAGCACATCCAAGGTGGTCTCCGAAAGGATGGCTTTGCAAGCGACACATTGCCCGCAGGGGTCTCCCTCCTGAGGGTTTTGGCAGTTGATGGCACGGCTCATGATCTTGGCCAAGGTGGTTTTGCCCGTGCCCCTACAACCGCAAAACAAATAGGCATGGGCAATATGGCTGGTCTGGATTTGGCGGCGTAGGGTCTTGACAATAGCTTCCTGGCCGATGACCTGTTCAAAGGTGGTAGGCCGCCATTGGCGGTAGAGAGCTTGGTATGCCATGGTTTGCCTCCCTGTCGTAGCGGGGCGGTAGCCGCCCCGGGAAATGGAACTGCATCGTTTCTAAATTATAGCATATTTTGCACCCTTGCAGGGAGGGGAAGATTCTTCTTTTCGCTTGTGCTTTTATAGAGTTTGCGTTATGATGTTTTTTACTTCTATTTCCTGATGAAAGGAGCGGTCGGTATGCAACGGGCGGCGCGGGCCATTCGCCCCTTTTTGGGCAGCAAAGCGTTTTATGCCGGCGCGTTGAGCGTAACCATTCCCGTTGCCGTGCAACAGCTTATCAATAACCTGTTCAATATGGTGGATAACGTGATGGTGGGCCGCCTGGATGAGCTGGGCCTTGCCATGAGCGCGGTGAGCGTCGCGAATAAACCCTACTTGATTTTTTTTGGCGTTTTTTTCGGCCTGGCCGGAGCGGGCGGGCTGATGCTGAGCCAATACTATGGCGCTGGAGATCGCAAAACGTGCCAGGGCCTGTTTTCCCTGCAAATGGTTTTAGGGATTGGCTTCTCCCTGCTTTTCTTTGGGGTGTTGTTCTGTTTCCCGGCCCAGGTGATGCGCATTTACGTCAAGGATGAACGGACAATCGCCTTAGGGGTTAAGTATATTCGCATTGTTTGCTTCAGCTATCTGCCGGTGGCAATCAGCAACACCTGTATTTTTTCTCTTCGGTCCCTGGGTCAGAACAAAACCAGCATGGTGGTCAGCCTGGCAGCCATGGGTGTCAACGCAGCTTGTAACTACATTTTGATTTTTGGCAAGCTGGGTTTTCCGGCGCTGGGGGTGGAGGGCGCGGCCTGGGGCACGCTGATTGCCCGTGTGTTTGAAATGGGTTTCTATCTAGTATTGATTTTCCGCAGGCGCATGTATTTCACGCCGGATTTTGGGGCGTTTCGCACATTAGAGAAGCGTGTGGTGAAAACCTATGCGTCTAAAGCCATTCCGTTGATGGTGAATGAGCTGCTGTGGACCGTGGGCATGAATGTGTTTTTCTGGAGCTATGCCCGCCTGGACGAGGCGTCTTTACCGGCCATCACCATAGCGGAGCAATGCTATATGGTGTCGGCCGTGCTGGCTATGGGCAATTCCTCGGCGGTGTCGGTGCTGGTCGGTACAGAGCTGGGGGCGGGCCGACTGGAAAAAGCCAAAGAAAACTGCAAAAAGCTGTTTTCCATGGTGCTGGCGGTGGGCTTGGTCTGCACATCGCTCTGCGTTTTGCTGGGACTGGCAATGCCTTATGCGTTTTCCGTTTCGGCGGAACTTCGGGCACGCGCCACGCAACTGGCCATGATTAACGCCCTCTTTGCCGTTGCGAATTTTGTGTATGCTTTTTGCTTTTTCTGCTTGCGGGCCGGTGGAGACACTCGAAATGCCATGATGCTGGACAGCGTTTACATGTGGATCATTCCCGTGCCTGCTAGTATTTTGCTTGGGCTGTTCCTTCCAGGCAAGATTTCCATTGTGGCGGCCATGGTGATCATTCAGCTTTTGATGAACGCCAAGGTGGTGTTGGCACTACGTGTGCTCAAAAAGGGTAGCTGGCTACGCAACATCACCGTGGCGGAAACGTAAAAAACGGGCAAGCTCTGTGGTGCTGCAACCCGCTCTCCGCAGCAGAGTACTTGCCCTTGGGTCAAACAGCAAAGAGGGAATCGTAGAACCCTCTTTGTTTGCTTACCCATAACGCTAAAACCTGGGCTAAAACCTGCGTGTAGTGGATTTTACAAGCCATATCGTTGTACAAAAACTGCCAGCGGTGGTATAATAAAGTATTACGGTATTGTTTACGGCCAATGGAGGTGTGGGAATGCGCAGAGCGCCGGGGATAGGCAAACGGCTGGGGAAGGGGTTATGGTTAACCCTGGTGCTGTGCTGCTTGCTTACATCTGCCATCCCTTGGCCATGGCCGGTTCTCCCCGCATTGGCGGAAGACGCCATTACGAACGAGATCCAGTACATTGCGCCTCGGTTGCCCGCGGATGTGGATCCCTATGACCCCGAGCACCCGGAGGAACTGCAGGAGGAGCAACTCTACGCCAAAGCCGCCATACTGGTGGAGGCAACCTCCGGAGAGATCATCTTTGAGAAAAACGCGGATGAACGGATGTACCCGGCCTCCACCACCAAAATTCTTACGACGCTGCTGGGCATCATGATGGGGGATATGAGCGCCACGATCACGGCCTCCGCAACCGCCTTGGATATCCCGGACGATAGCTCTACCATTCCGTTGGATGTGGGGGAGACCATCACTTTTGAAGATTTGCTGTTTGCCACCATGCTGCGCTCCGGCAATGAAGGCGCCAATATGATCGCGGAGGCTATCAGTGGCAATTACAATGATTTTTCCCTGCTGATGAACCAGGCGGCGGCCATGTACGGCTGCACCAACACCAACTTTGTCAATCCCAGTGGCCTGCATAATAACGATCATTATACCACCGCTCGGGACATGGCCAAGATTGCCCAGGCAGCCATGCAAAACGATACCTTCCGCGCGATTGCCAAAACATTTTCCTACAATTTGCCCCGCAGCAACTTGCAGCGTTCCCGGGTGCTGGTGAGCGGCTCGGACGCGCTGCTGAACCCCAATATTGCGGACAATGAATACTATTATCCCTATGCCACGGGTATTAAAACAGGCTTCCATAACAGCGCAGGGTACTGCTATGTGGGCTCGGCGGAGAAAGAGGGCGTGCAGCTCATCTCCGTTGTGTTTTACACCACCAGGAACGGCCGTTGGACAGACACCAAAAAGCTGATGGAGTACGGATTTTCGCAGTTTGTCAGCATGACCCCGGAGGAGATGTACAACCAGGCGCCTCTCGAAGTGGAGACCTCCGGCTTCTCCCTAGAGGACGAGAACCTGGGCCGTCTTCCGCTGGAGCTGAAGACGTTGGAAGGCACCCGCCAAGTGCATATCGTGGCCACCAAAACGGAAATGGAGGCCATGGCCCGCAACCTGAAACAAACCGTGCTGATCGAGTATACCCGTGATTTTGCCGCGCCGATTGAGGCGGGCGAGGTGATGGGAAAGATGACCTATTATCCTGCCGATGGGGGAAGCCCTGTGGTGTATGAGTTGGTCGCCTCCCGGTCCATCCAGCGACGGCTCAACGCCCCCAAGAGCCTGGAGGAGATCGAAGCGGAGGTCTATGCGGATCCCAATCCCTTCCCGCCCTTCTCCGTGGAGCTGTTGGCTATGGCGCTTGCTCCCTTTGTAGGGCTGTTTATCATCATCCGGTTATTGATGCGGTTGTTCCGCCGCTCTGGACGACACCGGAAGGGACGCGTGCCAAAGCCCGGGAATCGATACTTCCGATAGAACCATCTGCCGTCTGAACGTAGCGCTGAGGGCGGGAAAGAGGTAAGCCATGGTTGCGCAGGTGATTGTGGATGTGGTGCACACCAATGTGGACAGGCCCTTTTCCTACCGGGTGCCGGAGGGTATGGTGGTTGAACCGGGCACGCGGGTGAGTGTTCCGCTTGGCCCCCGGCGGGTGGAAGGGCTGGTGGTGGAGCTGCTGCTGGAAAGCCAGCTTTCCGTAGATGTGCCCGTGGAAAAGCTCAAGCCGATTGTGGGCCCTCTGGAGGATTTTCCAGCCATTTTACCCTCCATGGTGGACTTGGCCCGGGAAATGGCGGCGGAGGCCCACTGCCCTCTGTCCGAAACCCTTCGGCTGATGTTGCCCGCCGCTATGCGAGGGGGCCGCATCCAGGTAAAGACCGAGCGGTTTGCGCAGCTTGCGGCAGGGGTGGACGCAGCCCAGGCGGCGCAGGCCCAAGGCCGGTCTCCCAAAAGGGCTACATTATTGCGGTTGCTGGCGGACGGCCAGCCGCATCTGGTGGAGGAGTTGGCCACGCTGGTGAATGCGCCCCGGGAGGCCTTGATACGGCTGGCGGAGGATGGCCTGGTGCGCCTGTATGAGGAGGAAGCTTACCGCAGCCCCTATGAGGCGCTGGACGTAAGGCAAAGCCAAGCGCCTGCCCTGACCCGTGAGCAGCAAGAGGCTCTGGAGGGGATGCTGCCCAGTTTGGAAACCGGGCAGGGAGTGTTTTTGCTTCATGGGGTCACCGGCAGCGGCAAGACCGAGGTGTACCTGGCCATGGTGCGCCGGATGCTGGAAATGGGCAAGGGCGCCATCATCCTGGTGCCGGAAATCGCCCTTACCCCGCAGATGGTGAACTGGTTTCGGGGTCGCTTTGGGCCAGAGACCGCCGTGCTCCACAGCCGCCTCACCGATGGTCAACGCTATGACGAATGGCGCCGCATCCGCAGAGGGCAGGCGCGGGTGGTGATTGGGGCACGCAGCGCCGTGTTTGCTCCCATGGAACGTCTGGGCCTCATCGTGGTGGATGAGGAGCATGAGCAGACCTATATCAGCGACCGACACCCGCGCTATGACGCGCGGCAGGTGGCTGCCAGCCGGGCCAGACGGGAAGGGGCAACGCTGTTGCTGTCTAGCGCAACCCCCAGCATCTTGTCTTTTTCCAAGGCCCAGCAAGGGGGCTATACGTTGGTGGAGATGCCCTCCCGCGTGCTCAACCGCCCCCTGCCCACCGTCACCGTGGTGGATATGCGGCAGGAGTTGGCGGCGGGTAACCGCTCGATTTTTAGCCTATGCCTGCTGGAAAAGCTGAAGGATTGCCTAGGAAGCGGCCAACAAGCGATGCTATTCCTCAACCGGCGCGGGTACAATACTTTTGTAAGCTGCCGAAGCTGCGGTTATGTGGTGAAGTGTGACGCCTGCGACCTTTCCATGACATTGCATCAGGTGGAGGGCAGCGAAAAGGGCGAGCTGCGGTGCCATCTGTGCAGTGCGGTGCAAGTCCCGCCGGATACATGCCCGCAGTGCGGCAGCAAGTACATCCGCTATTTTGGCAGTGGAACCCAGCGGGTGGAGGAGGAGCTAAAGAAACAATTCCCCGGCGTAAAAGCCCTGCGCATGGATATCGACACCACCAAGGAACGGGATGCGCATGTGAAGCTGCTGGAGGCGTTCCGGACTGGAAAGGCCCAGGTGCTCATCGGAACCCAGATGATCGCCAAGGGGTTGGATTTTCCCAAAGTGACGTTGGTGGGCGTCGTGGCGGCAGACATGACCTTGCATTTGCCGGATTTTCGTGCCCAGGAGCGGACGTTTCAGCTGATCACCCAGGTGGCTGGCCGGGCTGGCCGCGCGGAAGCGCCGGGCCAGGTGGTGGTGCAGACCTACCAACCTGAACATGCTTGCATCATTGCCGCTGCCGCCCAGGACTACCGCAGCTTTTTTACCCAGGAGTATGAGCGGCGGCGTACCGGGCTGTACCCGCCTTTCACGCTGCTGGCCCGGCTGTTGGTGGAAAGTCCCCGGGAGGATCAGGCGAGGGACATGGCCAATCGACTGTATGAGGCGGTGCAAAGTTATTTGCTGGCGCATCCGGCGGCCAAGCGGCGGGTGCTGATGTGCCGGGTGGATGAAGCACCGGTGAAGCGCATCCGCGGGCAGTATCGCTACCACGTTCTGCTCAAGCTTTTTGACCAGCCGGAGGCCAAACCGGTGCTGGAAATGTTGAGCCAGCTGTCCAGGGTGGATGGAGACGGATGTCGGGTGTATGTGGAAGTGAACCCTGTTTCGCTGATGTAAGCAGCGCATCGATATTTGGAAACAAAGGAGAGAACGCATGGCGATTCGGAAAATCGTGGAAATAGGCGATGAGAAGCTACGCAAGCTGGCCAAGCCGGTGGAAAAATTTGACCTAAGGCTCAGGACCCTCCTCAAGGACATGGCAGACACCATGTACAAGGCCGAAGGCGTAGGCCTGGCGGCCCCTCAGGTGGGAATTTTGCGCCGGGCTGTGGTGGTGGATATTGGAGAAGGGCTGGTGGAACTGGTCAACCCGCGGATCGTTTTGGCCGAAGGGGAGGAATGCGGCCCCGAGGGTTGCCTCAGCGTGCCCGGCCGCAGCGGGATGGTGACCCGGCCCCTAAAGGTCGTTATTCACGCCCAAAACAGCCGGGGAGAACCCATCGAAGTGACAGGGGAGGGATACCTGGCCCGGGCCTTCTGTCACGAGCTGGACCACCTGGACGGGGTATTGTACGTGGACAAGATGGAGCGAGAGATCTTTCCTCAGGATGAGGACGGCGACGAGGAAGAGGCTCTGGGCGGCTCTGACAATGGCGAAGCGGAGTCACAAGAGCGCAAGGAACTATCCAAGAAGCAGGAGGGGCAGCTTTGAGCATGCGTGTGGTTTTTATGGGTACGCCGGGGTTTGCGGTACCATCCCTGCGCGCGTTGGTGGAGGCTGGGTATGAAGTGGCGGGGGTGTTTACCCAGCCGGATCGGCCCAAAGGCCGTGGAGGGAAGGTACTTCAGGGCCCGGTGAAGGAATATGCGCTCAGCCAGAGCATCCCGGTGTTTCAGCCGGAGCGCATCCGGAGGGACGGAATCCAGGATTTGAAGGCGTTGCGGCCAGACCTCTGCGTCACGGCAGCCTTTGGCCAAATCCTGTCCCAGGAGGTGCTGGACATCCCCGCCCAGGGCACGGTGAACGTGCACGCCTCCTTGCTGCCCAGGCACAGAGGCGCAGCGCCCGTGCAATGGGCCATTTTACAGGGGGACAGCCAGACTGGCATTACCACCATGCTGACGGACAAGGGCATTGATACCGGGGATATGCTGCTGCAGGCGGTTTGCCTCATTGCGGAAGAGGACACAGCCGGAGGGCTGCTGGACAAGCTGTCCCATATGGGCGCAAAGCTGCTGCTAGAGACTTTGGCCTTGATGCGGCAGGGGAACTGCCCCCGGGAAAAGCAGGATGAGGGCATCGCTACGTACGACCCCATGCTCCGCAAGGAGATGGGCTTGCTGCTCTTTGCGCAGGGCACGGCGACGTGCTTGCGGAGGGTGCGCGCCATGGATCCATGGCCTTGTGCCTATGCCGCGCTGTCGGAAGGTGGGCTGAGGGTGTGGAAGGCTGCGGATGCGGTGGCCGCTGCCCGACCTGGCGCGGCGCCTGGCAGCATCCTGCATGCGGACGCCGCCGATGGTCTGGTGATTGCCACGGCCGACGGAGCCATGGAATTGGTGGAGATTCAAGCGCCCAACGGAAAGCGAATGGATGCCCGGGCCTTTTTGCGGGGCCACGGGTTGGTGACCGGCAAACGGTTGGATGAGGTGAGCCTATGAAAACAGACCCAAGGCCAATGAAACCAGGGGCCAAGCCTAAGGGCAAGCCTGTAGGCGCGGGGCAGGGCTCTTTTTCCAAGCCGGCCGGTTCTAAGCCAGCTGGGTCGCGCCCTGTCAGCAGACCCGCAGCAGGTAAACCGGCCCCAGGGAAGCCGACCACGGCAAGGCCCGTTGCGGGCAACCCACCATCCAGGCCTGCTACAGCCAAACCCGTGACGGCCCCATCAGCGGGGGGCCAAGCACCGGCAAGCAAACCCGGCGCAAGGAAGCCCTGGCCAGCGAAGCCCTCTGCGGACAGGCCCATTGCCAATAGGTCCTCTGCAGGCAAGCCATCAACCAGCAGGCCTTCTGCCAGCAGGTCTTCGGCGGATTCAAAGTCTCCAGCCTCCCGTCCAGGGCAGCGGCGAGATTCCCGTCCCATCGTTCGGCGCGCCCCGGCCTCCAGGCCTCCCCAGGAGTCCACAGGCCTTTCCATGAGCGCGCGCCGCGTGGCGCTGGAGGTTCTGCGGGATGTGCACCAGGGAGGGGCTTTTGCCGCTTTGGCGCTGAATGAACGCCTGGCCAAGACGGGCCTAAGCCCGGCGGATCGACGGTTGGTAACCAGCATCGTTTATGGCGCGTTGGAGAACCAAACTCAGATCGACTTTGCGCTGGACAGGTTGATGGATCACCCCACCCGCGATCTCATTCAGCGCGATATTTTGCGGCTTTCCGCTTTTCAGATTTTGTTCCATGACCGGGTACCGGACAGCGCCGCTGTCAATGAGGGTGTGAACCTGGCCAAAGCCATGGGTATGGAGGCGGCCTGTGGATTTTTGAACGCCGTGCTTCGCAACCTGGCGCGGGGCAAAAGCGCACTCCCTTGGCCGAAGAAGGAAGGAGACCTGCGAGAGTATCTGCATGTGATGGGCAGCATGCCCCTGTGGATTGTGGATCGGCTGACGGAGATCTATGGAGTGGAGGAAGCCGAGGCCATCATCATGCACCGGGACGCCAAGCACCCGATGGTGGTACGTCCCAATATGCTGCGCCAAACAGACGCGCAGTTTGAAGCATTGCTGCAAAGGAAAGCCTGGCAGGTATCCAGGGGCCTAGCGCCCCACGCCTATTTGGTCAGCGGTGCGGCGGAAATCGGGCTGGACAGCGATTATCAGAAGGGATTGTTTTCCATCCAAGGGCAGAGCAGCATGCTGGCGGCGGAGGCAGTGCAAGCCAAGGTCGGTATGAAGGTGCTGGACGCTTGTGCGGCCCCCGGCGGCAAAAGCGCCTATCTGTGCGAGGCCATGCAGGGAACGGGCCGGGTATACGCTTGGGAGGTGCATGAGAAGCGGGCCATGCTGCTGGAAAGCACGAAGCGAAGGCTTAACCTGGAGAATCTGCGGATTTCCGTGCGGGATGCCACCGAACCCCGACCGGAAATGGAAGGCACACTGGACGCGGTGTTGCTGGATGCCCCTTGCAGCGGGCTGGGCGTGATGGTGCAAAAGCCGGACCTGAAGCATCGCATTCAGCCGGAGGATATTCCGCCCATCGTGGCCCAGCAGAGGAAGCTGCTGGACGCCCTATGCCGGTATGTAAAGCCAGGGGGATTGTTGGTGTATAGCACCTGCTCCATTTTGCCGGAAGAGAATTCGGAGCAGATTGCGGGTTTTTTGCAGGATTACCCGGCCTTTGCCGTGGAGCCGCTGCCGACCTCGTTTCCGGAAAGCCTGCGCAAACAACAGACTTCATTGGGCCTACAGCTGCTGGGATACCGGGACCAGGTGGAGGGTTTTTACATTGTTCGGCTGAGAAAGGCAAGGGCTTAGGCGTGGCGGAGAAAACCATCTTGCTGGACAGAACGAAGGAGGAGCTCGCCCAGATGCTGGCGGATATCGGACAGCCCGCCTTTCGCGCAAAGCAACTTTTTGCTTGGCTGCATAAGGGCGTACCCTTTGCCCGAATGTCCAACCTGCCAGCGGCCTTGCGGGAAACCCTTTCCCAGCAGCATTGGGACATGCCTTTGGCAGTTCATCAGGCCATACCCTCCCAAAAGGACGATACGGTGAAGTTCCTGTTTGCCTGTGCCGATGGCAACCTGATCGAAGGGGTTCTGATGCATTATCACTATGGTCATACGCTGTGCATTTCCACCCAGGTAGGATGCCAGATGGGCTGCAAGTTTTGCGCCAGCACGCTGGGAGGCTGCATTCGGGATCTATCTGCGGGGGAAATGCTGGCGCAGATATTGCTGGCCAACCAATATGTACAGGCGCAACAGGAGGGCGGCGCGCATAGCGCCGATGTGCCTCGGGTGGGGCATGTGGTGCTGATGGGCAGCGGCGAACCCCTGGCCAATTATGATCAGACGTTGCGGTTCTTGCGCCTGGTGAATGATCCGGACGGCCTTACCATCAGCCTGCGCAACATTTCGGTAAGCACCTGCGGCCTAGTGCCGCAGATCGAGAAGCTGGCGGGGGAGGGCCTGCCCATCACCCTCAGCATTTCGCTTCACGCGCCTAACGATGCCATTCGCAGGCAAATCATGCCCATTGCAAATCGCTATTCCATCCAGGATCTGATGTCCGCCGCCTGGGGATATGTGCGGCGGACTGGCCGCCGGGTGGTGTTTGAATACGCGCTGATGGGCAATCTCAATAGCCGGGAAGCGCATGCCCAGGAATTGGCAAAACTGCTGCATGGCTTGCAATGCCATGTCAATCTGATCCCCCTCAATCCGGTGCCGGAGCGGAACCTGACCGCCGCCTCCCCCCAGGAGGTACAAGCTTTTCAAAGAACCTTGGAGGAAAGGCATGTGTCCGTTACATGTCGCCGTGAAATGGGGCAGGACATCAGCGGGGCGTGCGGGCAGCTTCGCAACCGGCACTTGAAAAGCGGATGAAAAATTGATAGGATGTAAGCATGACGGTGGCCTGAGCAGGCAAGCTCTCACACACCCAAAGACTAAGAAGGCAAGGGAGACGGCGGCGTATGTTGGTCCATGCAAAAACCCATCGGGGACTGGTGCGGGCATCCAATCAGGATACCCTGCTGCAAACTGCCAATGCTTACGGCGTAGCAGATGGGATGGGGGGCCATAACGGCGGAGAGACTGCCAGCCGGGTGGCGGTGCAGGTGCTAAAAAATGCGCTCCAAGGGAAAACCCCGGAGGAACAGGCACTCAAGGTGGCCATCGAGGCTGCCAATCGCCGCATCCATGAAATGGGCAGCCGGGATTCCAAACTGGCGGGGATGGGCACCACCGTAACGCTGCTGTGGGAGGGCAAGCAGGAGGTGCTCATCGGCCATGTGGGCGACAGCCGCGCCTATTTATACCGGGACAAGAGGCTGGGCCGACAGACGGACGACCATTCCATGGTGGCGGAGTTGCTGAAAAATCACATCATCACTCCGGAGATGGCCAAGGTACATCCTTATAAAAGCGTCATTACCCGGGCGTTGGGCATTGACTCTGTGGTGCTGCCAGATGTGGTGAAAGTGGACAAAAAAGAAGGGGATGTTTGGCTGGTTTGCAGCGACGGGCTGTGCAACATGGTGCCGGACGAGCAGATTGCCGAAGTGCTGGGCGCTCTGACCGGACAAAAAGCCGCGGATAAGCTGTTGGAGTTGGCCATCGCACATGGTGGCCAAGATAACATTAGCTTTGTACTGGGCACAGTCACGGAGGTGGAGCCTGCATGATGAAGGGCATGGTCTTTGCCGACCGGTATAAGTTGGAAGATTTTATTGGCCAGGGCGGCATGTCGCTAGTGTACCGGGCGGTGGACATTCGCACAGGGCATAGCGTGGCTGTGAAGATCCTTAAAAGCGAGTACAACAGCGATAAAGAGTTTTTGGAACGGTTTCAGCGGGAGGCCCAGGCAGCCAGCTTGATGGCTCATCACAATATCGTCAACCTGTTGGATGTGGGCGTGGAGGGCGAGCATCGCTATTTGGTGCTGGAATATGTCAGCGGCAACACCCTCAAGGAGATCATCCGGCAAAAGGGCTGCCTGAGTACCAACACGGCCATTCAGATTGCCATTCGGATCTTGAGTGCGCTTCAACACGCCCATGACAACGGGATCATCCATCGGGATATCAAGCCTCAAAACGTGCTGATGCATAGCGACGGCCATGTGAAGGTGGCTGACTTCGGCATCGCTCGCATGACCAATGCTTTTACCATTAGCAAGGGAGATACAGTGGTGGGCTCCGTGCATTATTCTTCGCCGGAACAAGCCCAGGGCACTGTGGTGGATTCCACCAGCGACATTTATTCCACCGGCGTGGTGCTCTATGAGATGCTGACCGGCCAGGTGCCCTTTACAGGCGATACCCCCGTGGCCGTTGCGATGCAGCACATCAAGGCGACGCCCCCTCCCATTGCCGATTTCAACCCGGATGTGCCTGCGGCGGTGGTGGCCGTGGTGATGCGGGCCATGGAAAAATTTCCCAAGAAGCGCTATCAGAGTGCCCGGGAGATGGCGGATGCATTGGCCCGCGCCAGAGATGGCAAGGAAGAGATCCCGGTGCCAATGACTCCCGGTAATGGTATCAATGGCAAGCCGCCGGGACATGCGGCGCCTGCCTCCAAACGCAATGGGGACGGCCGTACCGCGGTCAGCGGCCAAACCATGCGCAATCCCCAGCAACCCTACGGCAACGCAAAGCGCAAGCCAGCATGGTGGATCACAACACTTTTGGTGGTGGCGGTGTTAGGCGTGTTGACCCTGGGCGTATTGCAGATTTATACCCAGGTCACCACCAGCGCGGAGGCGCCGGAGTTGGCAGGCTTGACGGTGGAAGAAGCGCAGACCTTGACCCGCAGGGCCGGGTTGAACTGGCAGCAGACGGCGATCAACCACGATACCACCCCGGCGGGCATGGTGATCTCACAGATTCCAGAAGCCGAAACGCCGATGGTGAAGGGCGACAGCATGGTGGTGATGGTGAGCCTGGGGCCCGTGACCTCCTTGGTGCCGGAGCTCATCGGCCTGACCCGGGAGGAGGCTGCCGCCAGGTTGAAGGAAAAGAGCTTGGGGATGGTGGTATTTAAGATCGCCTCCAGCGAGCCTGTGGATCGGGTGCTGTCCCAAAACCCGCAAATAGGTCAGCCTTGCCCGGTGAACACGGAGGTGGAGGTGACCATCTCCGGCGGCAGCACCATGGTGCCGGATGCCACGGGCCAAAACTACAAGCAGGCGGCAGCCATTTTGCAGGAAAACAGCTTGAACGTGGGCAAGCTGGAATATGCCGAGGTGGAGGATGAAAAGCTGATTGGCAAGGTGGTGGCGCAGTCGCCTACGTCGGGCACCATGGCTATTTTAGGCGCCCAGGTGACGCTGACCCTGGCCAAGCAAAGCAAGGCCTACCATTCCGAGGTGAGCATCACCTTGCCTGAGGCCACAGAGGGACGCACAGTGCGGGTCACATTGGTAGAAAATGGAAAAGAGCTGGAACAGTATATCAATATCATCCCGGCCAGCGGTACCGCCACGACGATGTTGGTGCCCATATCCTCTGATAGCCAGGGGACCATGCGCTGTAAGATCTATATGAACGATGTGCTCTGGGACGAGCGGGAGGTACAGCTTCAGTGACCGTGGAAAGGGGATTGTTGCCGGAAGGTATGATTGTAAAAGGCGTGGGTGGTCTTTACTACGCCAAGGGCGAGGATGGGCAGGTGCATGTGCTTCGGGCAAAGGGCAAATTTCGCAGGCAGCATGTGATCCCCATGGTGGGCGATCGGATTGTTTATACCCCGGATCAAGGGGATGAGCATGGCTGGGTGGAGGAGATTTTGCCCAGGGACAATGCGCTGATCCGCCCACCAGTGGCCAATGTACGGACGCTGATGCTGGTGATTGCGCCTGCGCCCGCGCCGGATTACCTGTTGGCGGATATGCTGCTGGCCCTGGCCTATGAGCAGGATATCTCTCCTGTGCTGGTGGTGAACAAGTGCGATCTTTCCTCGGCACTCGCCGGGGAGGTACACCGGATGTACGGCGCGCTGGGCATCCCGATTTTGCAGGTCAGCGCCAAGACCGGGCAAGGGATGGAAGCCTTGCAGGAGGCCATGCGCCATGGCATCTGCTGTTTTGCCGGACAAAGTGGCGTAGGCAAAAGCACACTGCTGGGCAAGGCCACGGGGCTCAGGCTGGAAACGGGAGAGATCAGCGCCAAAATCAGCCGGGGCAAGCACACCACCCGCCATGCCGAGCTATTGTATCAGGGTGATTATACCGTGCTGGACACCCCTGGTTTTAGCCTGCTGGAACCCTGGGAAAAGTTGGAGCCCATCCGGTTGAAAGAGTATTACCCGGAGTTTTTGCCTTATGAGGGGCAGTGTAAGTTTGCCCCTTGCTACCATCTCAGCGAACCGGGCTGTGCGGTGCTGGCCGCCGCGGCGGCGGGGGCCATTTCTCACGAGCGGTTGGAGCGGTACCATTTGCTGCTTCAAAGGGTACAAAAGGCATGGAGGGAACGCTATGAGTAAGCTGGCGGCATCCATTTTGGCCGCCGATGTGCTTCGCTTGGGCGATGCGGCTCGCCTGGTGGTACGCACGGGCTGTGACTATCTGCATTTTGACATCATGGATGGGGTGTTTGTCCCTAACATTTCCTTTGGTCCGCATGTGTTGGCGGGGCTGAAAAAGCAGGTCGACGCGGTGTATGATACCCACTTGATGCTGCAAGACCCGCTGCCCTTTATTGATGTGTTTGCCCAAAGCGGCTCTGACGCCATCACCGTGCATGTGGAAGCCATGCATTTTGAGGAGAGCCTGGCAAAAATCGCTGAACTTGGCTTGCGGGTGGGGGCATCCTTGCGGCCCCGGACCCCGGCGTCGGCGCTGGTTCCGTATTTTGGTCAATTGGATCTCATCCTGGTGATGACGGTGGAACCCGGCTTTGGCGGACAAAGCCTGATGCTGGATCAGGTGGATAAAATCAGGCAGCTGCGCACCTTGGGTTTTGAAGGCGAAATCGAGGTGGATGGCGGCGTCCATCTGGAAAATGCGCCCATGCTGATCTCTGCCGGGGCGGATACGTTGGTGATGGGCACCGGGTTTTTTGTGGCGAAGGATCCACAGGCGGTTGTGGACCAAATACACCGGCTGTAGGATCTTCAAAAGCTGGGCATCCTAAGGGCATCGACAGGCTGATGGCCGGAAAGGACATGTCCTATGGAAAAGGAAGCCCAGCGGATCATGGAAGAAGCGGAAGAGGAGAGGAAGGCGGAGCGGAAGATTCGCCTATCTTATACAACGCAGACCTCTTTGTTTCATTTGGAAAAGAAACAAGGGATGGGGAAGCCCCGGCCCTTGCACTAAGGGCTAAGTTGTCATCTTTTTCCAAATCTGCTATAATGGCTGAGACTCCGTTGCAGCCGCTTAACGGGTACGGCTGAAAAAGCCATTGCCAGCCAATGGCACAGAAGGGAAGAGATCAGGTGCCAAGCCCAACTTTTGAAATCATCATGGAAGACGAGGGCGTAATGAGCGGCGAGCTATATCCCGATATCGCCCCCCAGTCAGTGGGCAACTTCATTGCTTTGGCCAATAGCGGCTTCTATGACGGGTTGATTTTTCACCGCTGTATCCCCGGCTTTATGATTCAGGGCGGCTGCCCTAAGGGCACCGGGACAGGCGGACCCGGGTATGGTATCAAGGGGGAGTTTGCCAAAAATGGCGTTTCCAATGACATCAAGCATACCTATGGCGTGCTGAGCATGGCCCGGAGCATGATGAACGACTCTGCCGGATCCCAGTTTTTTATCATGACCAACGATAGTCCGCACCTGGATGGTTCCTATGCGGCTTTTGGCAAGGTGACAAAGGGCATGGAAGTGGCGGATTCCATCGTGAACCAAGAGACCGACCGCGGCGACCGGCCGCTGACGCCTCAGGTGATTAAAAGCATTCGTGTGGAAACAAATGGTCAGGTATTTCCGTTTAACCGCATGCAAGGCCAACTGTAACGTTTCCAATAATCCCGACCGCGGGGCCATTTCGCCCTGCGGTTTTGGTTTGCCAGGATTGAAAGAATGCCTTAAATGGCTTATAATGGTCGGGTTATGGATGCATTAGGCAGGAGGCCAAAGGTGGAACTCCTCGCGCCTGCGGGTGACGAGGGGGCTTTGCGCGCCGCGGTTTGTGCCGGTGCGGACGCTGCATACCTGGGCTTTCAGGCATTTTCGGCCAGGGCTTCCGCGACCAATTTTGACGGGGAGCAGCTGGCCAGGGCCATTCAATATGCGCATTTGTACGGGGTGCGCGTCTATGTGACCGTGAACACGCTGGTAAAGCAGCGGGAGCTGGAGGCGGCATATAAGGCGCTGCAGACCATCGCGTATGCCCGCGCCGACGCAGTGATCGTGCAGGACCTTGGTGTGGCGGCTTTGACGAAACAGTATTTTCCCACCCTGGAGATTCACGCCAGCACGCAGATGGCATTGCACAACGCCACAGGGATGCGCTGGGCCAAGGCCCAGGGCATCAACCGGGTGGTGTTGGCCCGGGAGTGTAGCCTGCCTGAGATCACCTTGGCCGCGCAGCAAGGCGTGGGCATCGAGGTGTTCATTCATGGGGCGCTGTGCAGCGGGGTCAGTGGACAATGCCTGATGTCTTCCATGGCAGGGGGCCGAAGCGGCAACAGGGGCCGGTGCGCCCAGCCCTGCCGACAAATCTTGCGCCTGGGAGGGTATGGCGGCGCGTTGCTGTCCCTGCGGGATTTATGCCTAAGGGAACAGCTGCCACAATTGGTGAGGGCCGGGGTTAGCGCTTTGAAGATCGAAGGGCGGCTGAAACGCCCGGAATATGTGGCGGTGGTGGTGGACAGCTACCGGCGGGCCATCGATGCCATGGAGCGCGGCGCACCGCCCTCAACTGACCAGGCCGAGCGAGAATGGTTGATGCAGGCCTTTCACAGGGGAGGTTTCACTGCGGGCCATGCAGGCGGGGACCAGGATGGGGCTGTGGCGGATCCAAGCCGAGTAGGGCATGGGGGTTTGCCCATGGGCCGGGTGGTTACGGTGAAAAACAATCTAGCCACGGTGAAACTCGCCCGTGCTCTTCATGATGGAGACGGGTTGCAGCTTCGGGGGATCGAGGATGCGGATCTGCGTTACGCCGGAAAGGACAAGGCGGCAGGGGAGGAAGCGGTGCTGCGGTTGCGCCCTGGCCAGGTGGCCAGGCCTGGGGACGAGGTGGCCCGCCTAACCGATGTGCGGCAGATGGCCTTTGTGCAAAAGCTGTGTGAGAAGAAGCCCATACCGGTTATGCTTCACGCCGTGATAGAGCTGGGTAACCCCCTGCGTCTGACCCTTTGCGACGGAACCCGCCAAGTGACCGTGGAGGGGCCATGCCCGCAGAGGGCGCAAACCCGCGCCAGCACGGTGGAGGAGGTTCGCAAACAGTTGGGGAGGCTGGGAGATTCTCCCTTTGCCTTGACAAGAGAAACCGATTTGACCCTGGAGCTGCAAAGCGGTGCCTTGTTTGTGCCCGTCAGCAGCTTGAACGCCCTGCGGAGGGAGGCTGTGGCCGCCCTGATGAAAGCAAGGACCGCCGCCTTTTTTGGACTGGAAAAGGAACAGCGGTTGGAACAACAGGAGCCAAGGTCTTTGAAGTTGCCTGTGCCCGTCCTACCCCAGCCCTTGGGGAAAGACATCCTGGCTGTTTCCTTTTCAGATCCGGCCATGGGGCAAGCCTTGCGGGAGGCAGGCGCCAACAGGCTGCTGTTTGCCCCATGGGATCTGCGTCCACAGGCGCTTGAGGCAGCTTTCCAGGTCCTGCCCCCCGACACCTGGCTGGAGTTGCCGCCCTATGTGAGCGAGGATTCCCTACAGGATGTACTGGTCGCAATGAGAGCCCATGGCACGGCCCTGGGCGGCGCGGTGGTGGGAAGCGTGGGTCAGTTGGGCACGGATTTTGGCCTGCCAGTCGCTTTGGGGGCCGGTGTACCCATCACCAACCACATGGTACTGGAAGTCCTGGCCCAGAGCCGACCAAGTTTTTACATCCTTTGGCCGGAGTGGAGCTTTGGGGAGCAAAAAGAGTTGCTGGCAGCTACCTCTTCCACAGGGAGGAAAGCACCGGAGGCGCTGCTGACAATGTATGGCCGCCAACCCCTGATGCTGCTGCATCATTGCATGAACAGGGTGCACTTGGGCCTTTCCCGGCAGCGATCTGCTTGCAACTTCTGTCAGGGAGGCCAAATGGCCTGCGGCGCGCACCGTCCAGAAATGATAGACCGCAAGGGATATCGCTTCCCCCTCACCCGTACGGTGACCCGGGCGGGCTGCCTCATCAACGTCCTGGGTGCTTTGCCTACGGACCTTCGCAAGCAGGATGACAAGCGGAGGGCGTTGGACGCAGGTATGCTGCTGCGCTTTACTACCGAAGAGGCGGAGGAGCAGCAGGCTATCACAAAAGTCTTTGCGGCGCTGTTGAAAGGCGAGCCCGTCCCGGCAAATCCGATGCCTACCACAGCAGGGCATTTGCTCCGCGGCGTGGAATAAGAAACACCATCTGGCCCGATGGAAACAGGCCATCCAGAAAGGAATTTTCCATGGAACAAGACCGGGCACTTCGCGTGCTGGAATTTGTGAAAATACGGGAGCGGCTGGCGGGGCATGCCGTCACGGAGTTAGGCGCGGAAAAATGCCGGGCGCTGCGCCCCTATGCGGATTTTGCGGAAGTGCGCCGAGCCCTGGATGAGACCGAGGAAGCTACCGTTATGCTTTCTTTTCTGGGAGGCCAGCCCTTGGTGGCCTATGGGGATGTGCGGGAGCAGCTGTCCCTGGCGGCAAAGGGAGCGACGCTCAGCCCCCGGTCGCTTCTGGATGTGGCGGGTTGCCTGCGGGCTGCCCGGGCCGCCCGCATCGCTATGGTGAAGGATCGAGATGATACGCCGATTTTAACGGGCCTTGCCAGTCGACTCACCACGCTGCCCAGCATTGAGCAGGACATCACCAACGCCATCATCAGTGACGAGGAGCTGGCCGACCGCGCCTCCCCGGAGCTGTATCAACTGCGGCGCCAGATCCGCGGGGCCAACGAAAAGATGCGGGAAAAACTGAATAGCATGATTCGCAGCGCCACTTTTTCCAAATACTTGCAGGACACCATCATCACCATGCGGAGCGACCGCTACTGCATTCCCGTGAAGCAGGAGTTTCGCGCCAGCGTGCCCGGCTTGGTGCACGACCAAAGCTCCAGCGGTGCAACGCTATTCATCGAGCCCATGGCTGTGGTGGAAATGGGCAATGACCTCAAGCAGCTTCAGGCCAAAGAACAGCTTGAGATTGTGCGGATTTTGCAGGCCCTCTCCGGGCAGCTTGCGCCCCATGCGGATGCCATCCATGCCAACATTGAGTTGCTAACCCAGATGGATCTGGCTTTTGCCAAGGGGATGCTGGCCCGGGAGATGTCCGCCGTGCTGCCCAAGCTGAACCAGCGGGGGTATATCAAGATCGTCAGGGGCCGTCATCCCCTGATCGACCCGGACAAGGTGGTTCCCACGGATTTGTGGCTGGGAGAGACGTTTACCACCTTGATCATTACGGGCCCAAACACCGGCGGCAAGACGGTAACGCTGAAAACAGTTGGGCTGTTCACGCTGATGGCCCAAGCGGGCCTTCATGTGCCTGCCCAGCTAGGCACGGAGATGGCGGTGTTTGCGCATGTCTTTGCGGATATCGGGGACGAGCAATCCATTGAGCAGAGCTTGTCCACTTTTTCCTCCCATATGAAGAATATTGTGGACATCATGACGCATGTGACGGAACAGGATCTGGTGCTCTTTGACGAGTTGGGGGCGGGCACGGACCCCACCGAAGGGGCCGCACTGGCCCAGAGCATTTTGGTAAACCTGCTTAGGCGCGGCGTGCGCAGTATGGCCACCACCCATTATAGCGAGCTAAAAGCTTTTGCCCTTGCTACGCCCGGCATTGAAAACGCCAGCGTGGAGTTTGACGTGGAGTCCCTGCGGCCCACTTATCGCCTGTCCATCGGTATCCCTGGAAAGAGCAACGCCTTTGAAATCTCCCGCAAGCTGGGCCTGCCGGAGGATCTCATCCACAGCGCCAGAGAGCTGCTCTCCAAGGAGGACATCCGCTTTGAGGATGTGATCGCCAATGCCGAATTCCAACGGCAGGTGGCGGAGCGGGAGAGGGAATTGGCGGAGGGATTGCGCCAAGAGACCGTGCGCATGCGGGATGAGGCGGAAAAGCTGCAAAAAAGCATGGAGGAAGCCAAGCAAAAGCATTTGCAAAAGGCAAAGGAAGAGGCCAAGCGGGTGCTGGAAAACGCACGGCGAGAGGCGGACAGCATCATCGGCGATCTGAAGGCCTTGCGCAAGCAGGCGTCATCGCCTATGGCGGAAGCCCAAGCCCTGCAAAAGCGAATGGAGCAGGGCATCGATGCGCTGAGCGAAGGCTTGGCACAGCCCAATCAGTTTGCCTTTACCCCACCCACCGCCGTGCGCATCGGCGAGAATGTGGAGATCGTGCATCTGAAAACCAAGGGCACTGTGCTTTCCCTGCCTGATGGCAAAGGGGAGGTACAGATCCAAGCGGGAATTATGAAACTGAAAGCGCACCTATCCCAGCTGCAAGTGATCCAGCCCGTCAAGGAAAAGGCCAGCCGGGTACTGACCCAAACCGGGACGGCTGCCCGCACCGTGTCCATGGAAACGGATGTGCGTGGCATGGCGCTGGATGAGGCGTTGGCTGCTGTGGATACCTATCTGGATGAGGCCACGATGGCCGGGCTTCACGAGGTTCAGATCATCCACGGAAAGGGTACCGGGGTGTTGCGAACGGGCATCCAGCGGCATTTGAAAAAGCATATGCATGTGAAAAACTACCGGGATGGTGTCTACGGCGAAGGGGAACAAGGCGTGACCGTTGTGAAACTGAAATAACGGCTTTGTACCACTTTATCAAACCAAAGGAGGGTAAGCCCTTGAGTGATAAACAACGCATTTTGCTGGTGGATGACGATGTGAACATCTGCCATTTGGTGCGGCTTTACCTGGAAAAAGAGGGCTTTGAGCTGGTGGAGACCTCCCGGGGCGATGAGGGCTTGGCGGTCTTCAAGCGGCAACCGCCGGACTTGGTGCTGTTGGATGTGATGCTGCCTGGGATCGATGGGCTGCAGGTGCTTCGGGAAATCCGCAAATTGGGCAAGACGCCGGTGATTATGCTTACCGCCAAGGATGAGACCTTCGACAAGGTGCTGGGCCTGGAACTCGGTGCGGATGACTACATCACAAAGCCTTTTGAGAATAAGGAGCTGGTGGCGCGGGTCAAGGCGGTGCTGCGCCGCAGCCTTCCCGAGGGCGGCGAAAGGGCCGAACAGGATGCGGATGACACCTTGGCTTTCCCGCAGCTGACGGTGAGCCTGGCTCGCTATGAAGTGACCTATGAGGGCAAAGAGGTGGAAATGCCCCCAAAGGAGTTGGAGGTGCTGTATTACTTGGCCTCTCATCCCAACATGGTCTTTACCAGAGAGCAACTGCTGGAACGGGTTTGGGGGTTTGACTTCTTTGGCGACAGCCGCACAGTGGACGTGCATATCAAGCGCCTGAGGGAAAAGCTACCCGGCTGCGAAGGGTATGGCTGGGAGATCCATACGGTATGGCGGGTTGGATATAAGTTTGAGTACAAGGCGTAAGCGGGGCGAGGAGCAGTGTTTCATACATTATTTGGTCGGCTGCTGGCGTTGTTTTTGGCCATTATCGTGGCGGTGGTGCTCATCGGCACCATGTCGTCGATCATGGCCATTCGCGGCAACATGACCGCCTCTCGCATGGAGAACCTGTTGGTTCAGGCGCGGGAGATCGCGTTTTTGGCGAGCCGCATTGAGGACAGCACTTTGTCATCCTATCTGGATATTGATACCCCCACCATGAGCTACCTGCAATGGAAGGCGCAGGCGGTGTTTGAGGATTATGGAGCTTACATTTTGATCGTGGATCGCAATGGCCGTGTGATGGACAACATGATGAGCACCCTAAAAACGAACCCGGATACGATGCAAAGCCTTTCTTCAACGGACGTGGCGGATGCGCTTCGAGAGGTATTGACCGGCAAGGAGGTTCAGACACGCATTGTGAACGCGCAGCGTGGCGTCATCTTTACCGTGGCCGTGCCCTGGGTGCAGCAGGATACGGTGCTGGGGGCGGTATTCATCCATACCAGCGCCCAGTTGATCGAAGCGGAGTACCGGGGTATTATGGTGCAGGTGTTTTTTGGGTTTGCCATTGCCATGCTGTTGGCTCTCGTCGGCGCGGTGTTTTACACCAGGGCGATCGTTAAGCCCCTCACCGTCATCACTCAGGCTGCTGAAAACATGAGCCGGGGAAAGTTTAGCCAACGGGCGGATGTGACGGGCGTGGACGAGGTGTGCCAGCTGGCCGGGGCCTTTAATGTCATGTCGGAAAAGTTGCAGCAGGTGGAGGAAAGTCGGCGGGAATTTGTGGCCAACGTCAGCCATGAACTGCGCTCCCCTGTCACCAGCATCCACGGCTTTGTGCAAGGAATGCTGGATGGCACCATCCCGCAGAAAGAGCAGAAAAAATATTTAGGGATCGTCAATGACGAAACCGTGCGACTCAAGAGCCTGATTACGGATTTGTTGCAGCTTAGCCGCATGGAAAAAGGCGCGGAGCAGCTGCATATGACGGACTATGATGTCAACGAGTCTATCCGAAGGGTACTCATTGGCCGTATGAATGATATTGAGCAAAAGAAACTGAACGTACAGTTGGAGTTTGAGACGGAACCCTGCATGGTGCATGCCGATCAGGATCGCATCGCGCAGGTCATCCATAATTTGGTGGATAATGCGGTAAAATATGTTCCGGAAAATGGATGCTTGACAATCAGTACTGTTTGGGTGCATGATAGAGTATCTGTAACGGTACACAATAATGGATCCCCGATTTTGGAGGAAGACCGGCCCCACATTTTTGAGAGGTTTTATAAAGCGGATAAAGCACACACGTCTGGCAAAGGTACCGGGCTTGGGTTGAGCATTTGTAAGCAGATTATTGACTTGCATGGGCAGACGCTCCGTTTGCTTCCAAAGGACAGGGGTGTAGCATTCTCGTTCACCTTGGAGGCCGGTGCCAGACCGGCGCGGATTGATGCGGCGAGATAAGCAAGAATCAAGACGGTGATTCCCCTCATCTACTAAGGAGGAAATTTTGATGGACCGTCATATTTTCCTGGTTGGCATGCCTGGAAGCGGGAAAAGCGCGTTGGGCCGCCGTGTGGCGATGAAATTGCAGATGCCCTATTTGGATACCGACGCCTATTTGACTGAGAGAACCGGCATGAACACTGCCCAGATTTATGAAACCTATGGGGAGCAGGCCTTCCGCGATGGGGAGACCCGCTTGCTTCAAGAATTGATTAATGCCACCCCCGGCATGATCTCCACCGGAGGCGGCGTGTCCCTCCGGGAGGAAAACCGCCGCATCATGAAGGATCATGGGTATATCGTGTTGATCGATCGGCCCATTGATGACATCATGGTGGATATTCGCGCGGAAAAGCGGCCCCTGTTGGCACAGAAGGGCCGGGAGGAAATTGAGCGCATCTATGAAAAGCGCATGCCCATCTACCGCTGCATTGCCGATGTGGTGATGGACAACGGGAACGGTTTTCACAACGGCCTCAAAGAGCTGGAGGAGATTGTGTTAAAGATTTCCAATTAAGGAATGATGAGACGATGGAACCGGCTGCGAGCCACCTGCAGCCGGTTTTGTGCATGCTGGATTCGGCAAGCTTTATGCGCATGCCGAATGGGTGTTTTGCGTACACTTTTTCACCTGTCATCTATGTCGCAAGGATCTCCCCTGCTGCCAAGTGATTTACAAAGCGTGTAAAAAATGGTAAGCTAGGAAAGAAAAATGTCGAAAAACAGGGGGGATGCGCAGATGTCCATGGAATGGTTGAAACCGTTGCTGGCCGACCTGCCGGGAACGTTCATTTATGCGGCCATCGGCTTGGTATCGTTGGTTGGCTTTTTCAAGTGCATCTATCCTGTGTTTCGCAACGGCACCCTGCTGAACCGCGGAGTGATGAAGCTGGAAAAAGGCAGTACCCAGGGGAAAATGGGCGTGTGGCGCGAAGCGCGTTTTTTAGGAAAGTCGCTTCGGGGGGAATGGCAGCGCTTTTTGCTCAACGCAGGGCAGATGGACATGCGGGGCATGCCCTGTAACACGAATGACTACATCAATGAGGACACGGCGATTTATAAACCGGGACATGCGCAGTTGGCGGAACTCATCCCTAGCCTGCTGACTTCCCTGGGTATTCTGGGCACCTTTATGGGCATGATGGCAGGCCTTTCCGGGCTTAATTTTAGCAACGCCGAGGGCACCATCCAGAGCATCCCAGGGCTGCTGCAGGGAATGCGCTTCGCTTTTGCTACCTCTGTGGCGGGCATCGCCTGTTCCCTTGCGTTTAATATGCTCAACCGCATCGTGGTGGGCCGGGCCTTCAAAGCACTGGATACTTTTGATGAGGCCTTTTATGACCTGGCCATGCCCAGGCCTTTGGAGCCGGACGTGCAGATGCTTTGCCAAAAGCAGGATGACGAGACCAACATGAGGGAGGCCGCCCAAAACGTAGGCAACCAAGTGGCCGGTTCTCTGGAGCTGGCGGTAGGCCGAGCGATGCATCCGCTGACGCTCTCCATGGACACTTTCATCAAAGGCGCCACCCAGGAGCAAGTGACGGGCATAAAGAAGATCGTGGGGCAGTTTGTACAACAGCTGAACGCCTCCCTGGACGGCCAAATGACCGCGCTGGGGGACACCATGCGCATGGTGAACCAAGGGCAGGTGCAGACCCAGCAGAATCTCCAAAATACGTTGAAAACCGCGGAACGGTTGGCCACAGATGCCCAGCGCATCCAGGAAGCCAGCCGGGACATTGCCGAGCGTATGCGTGTCCTCAGCGAGGATATGCAGCGGGGAGCGGGCATGGCCGCGGGCGGTGAGGGGGCAAGCCTTCTGTCCAGTGGGGCGGACTTGGAAACGCTGACGGCATCCTTGGCCCGCATGACCGCCGCTGTGGAGGAGCTAGCCGGACGCATGGACCAGCAGGCACTGATGGCCCAAACGGGCGGTCGGTCCATCGGGGATGATGGAGCCGATTTTACCTCCAGATTATGGCAAGAGGACCCGGTGGCTCTTTGGAATGAGGATCGGCAAGCTACGGCGCAACGTCGCGCGGCGCCGGCGCCTGCCACTGCATCGCGTGGGGGACGTAAAAGCAGCGGAAAAAATCGAAAGTCCGACGTGGAGGCGTAGATATGGCGCAAAGGGCACGCCCATCGCGCCGGCGAGCAGGCAGAACCGATTCCGGCGCGGCATGGATCAGCTACTCGGATATGATGGCGGCTTTGCTGCTGGTGTTTGTGTTGGTGCTTTGTTACAGCATCTACCAGTATTTTGTGATGCTGGAAACCAAGACGGCTGAGTTGGATCAGCAGAGCGCTTTGCTTACGCAGCAGCAGGCCAGGCTGGATGAGCAGACCAGTACCCTGTCAGATCAGCAGGCCCAGCTGACGGTTCAGCAGGCGGCTTTGCAAACCAAGCAGGACGAGCTGGATGGCGCCCTGGCGGCCATTGACGCGCAAAAGGGACAGCTGGACTCCCAGAACCTGACCCTGGAGGAGCAGCAGCAGATCATTTTGGCAGCGCAGGTGGCTTTGCAGCAGAAGGAAACGGAATTAACAACGGCTCAACAGGCCCTGGTGGATAAACAAACAGCGTTGGACGCGGCCTCCTTGCTGCTAAGTACCCAGCAGGCCACCATGGACACCCAGCAGAAGAAGCTGGATGATCTGGTGGGGGTGCGTACCGCCATCATTCAGAACCTGAGCGTGGAGCTGAGCCAGGCCAAGCTGAGGGCGTCTGTGGATAAGAATACCGGCGATATCATGCTGGAAAGCGCCGTTTTCTTTGATGTGGGAAGGTTTGAGATCAAGGACAGCGGCCGGGAATTACTCAACGATTTTATGCCGATCTATCTTTCCGTGTTGCTGCGGCCAGAATATGTGGATTATCTGGGCGAGATCATCATTGAAGGCCACACGGACACCCAGGGCACCTATCTGAAGAACCTGGAGCTATCGCAGCAGAGGGCGCTTTCGGTGGCCACTTTCTGCTTGGAGATGAAAAGCCTATCCGCAGACCAGCAGGAGATGCTCCGCAAGATCCTGACGGCCAAAGGCCGCAGCTTTTCCGTGCCAGTGTATGGCGCAGATGGCAAAATTGACATGGGCGCTTCCCGCCGGGTGGAATTTAAGTTCCGCCTCAAGGATACGGAAATGATTGATGAAATCCGCACGATATTGGCACAATAAAGAGGATTGGGCCGCCTGGCAGCGAATGAGCGTATGACCCATGATCTTTGGAAGGGATGAATGATTTGCGGCCTTTGAAGCTGATTGCCATGTTTTTGGCCATTGTACTGGTAGTGGCGCTGCTGTTTGTAGGGTATTTTTTTATCACAGCCAATGTAAGCATTGCAGCGTTTCGTGCGCAGGGGGTGCAGACGGCGGAGGTCCCTGAGCAGTTTGAGAAGATCAAAACGTCCGTGGAGGAAAAAACATTCCAGGGAACGTTGTTTGGCACCAATCCCATCGGTGACGCGGAGGATTATGTGCTCCTCACCTATACCATTCGCCTGAGCAATCAATGTTTGGTTCCTATCGATATGATCGAAGTACAAGTGGTGCCGGATCCCACGGATATTTTGCAGTTGAGGGATCCGACCATCCATTCGCTGGGGCCCAAATCCCAGGGAGACATCACGGCCACCATTTTGGCGCCCAAGGAGAGCCATGCTGTGCGGGAACTGGTGGTCACTTATTATGTGTGGGGGGTTAGCTTTACCATCAAGGAGACCTATACCGCCGGATGACGGCTGTGGATTACTGATAAAGCGCGCCTGCTTCTTTTGAGAGCAGGCGCGCTTTCAATGATTGAAAAAATGCCTCTTGCAGCGGAAGCCACCTTGCTTTCTTGCGATTGGCGCTTTGGAAACAAGCTCATTCTTGTTGCATTTGCGCTAACGCGGCTTGGATCGCGTCGTTGGCCTCCTCAAAGGCGAAGCCCCGCCGCCCCATGGCCGCTAAGACCTTTCGCAGGGCCTTGCCCGGGTCGGGCTCCAAGGCATGGCGCTTAACCAGCTTAGCTGCCAACGATAGGGCAGCCTGATCCATCTCCTCATCGGGAAGCAAAGAGCAGGCCGTCTCGGCCACCTGGCGGGAAATGCCTTTTTGGAGAAGCTCCTGCATCATACGGGCTTTGCCCAGTTGCCTGTGCATCCTGGCGGTGACCCATTCCTTGGCAAAGGCCGCGTCATCAATAATGTTTTCCTTTTCAAGTTTGCATAGCGCCATATCAATAGCACTTTCCATATAGTGAAAGCCGGCTAGCTTTTGCTCCACTTCTTGGCGGCTGCGGGCGCGGGTGGCCAGAAAGGTAACGGCTTTGTGCAGAGCCTGCGGATACTGTCTCAGCAACAGCCAATCTTTGAAGGCGTCGATGTCCAGCTTGTCATTAGGTTGAAGGGGCTGCTCCTGATAGATTGCCAGGGATACCCAAAAAATTTGATCGTCGTTGATGACCAGTTTCACGCTGCTTTTGGTTTCCAGAACCTGGGTGACCACATCATTCATAGGAGAGCTTCCTTTGCTGCATGCGTTAGGAGAGGAAAAGCCGGATCAGATCCCGGTTCAGCCGTGCCAGGTGGCCCAGGCGTTGTTCGCTGCCACCGCTGCAAAGGCTTACAAAGCCATCGCCGTCCGGGGTGAAAAACACGCCGTTCACCGCTCCATAAGCAAAACCCTGATGCCCGTAGAGCAGACGGCTGCTCACCCGTGGATCCTCCAGCACCAGCAGGCCCATACCATGGCCCAGGGGTACGTCGTGGTCTGGCCACTGCCCAAGGGGCGTTTGCAACTGGCGGAGGCTGTGTTCATCCAGAAAGCCGGTTGAGGCTACGATGGGGATGATAAGCCGTGCCAGATCTGGCGCGGAAACATATAGGTTGCCGGAGGCTAGCAGGTAGTGTGATTCCGGTTGAGGCAACAGAAGGGGCCTGGCATCCGCCATGCGCTTGGCTGCGTCAAAGGAGGGTTTCCGGGCGGGTGGAAGGACCCGGTAACCGTCCGCCACCGGTGCGCTTTGCAGGGTGCTGATGTCAAAGGTGGCCCGAAGGCCCAGTGGTTGGAACAAGTATTCCTGGGCCAGGGCCTCAAAAGATTGAAGAAAGCGGGCTTCCAGCAGGCAGGCGATCATACCGGCGGCAAAATTGCTGTAACGGAACCGGGCGCCTGGTTTGTCGCTGGAAAAGGAGGTGGGGTTGCGCAGCAGTGCGCTTAGGGATGCTTGCTCACGGAACGCGGAAAAATAGGCGGCGCTATCAACCACGGAAGAGGTGTGGGACAGCAGCATGCCCAAGGTGATGGGCACATCCTTGTGAAACGGATTGCGCACAGGATACCCCAGATAGGCCTCCAGGGCCTCGTCTACGTTCAGTTTGCCCAGGGTTTGTAGCCGAAACACCAGCAAGGCCGTAGCGAGTTTGGCAATGGAAGCGGTGCGAAACAGCGTATCCGGCGTGGCGGGTATGGGGGAGGGGCCTTGGCGGGCAAACCCGGCAGTGTAGCATTCCGCCAGCGCCCCTTTTTCCAACCGCTGAATGGCCGCCCCCACCACATGACGGCGGCGGAGGATACGCAGCAAAGGGGTGGCCATGGCATTGTCAGGGCCGCCAACGCTGACGTCCGTACAGAGGCTGGGTTTCCCCAGCAACGCTAAAGCCGCTCCATAAAGGTTATTTCTGAAGACTCCTACGGGCATGAGGTTCCCCCTTTTCTTGTGTGCTGATCCGACCCAGCCAACCTGTAAGCCATAGGGCATAGCAAGGCAGAGTAGCGCTGGTCACCACCAGCTGCATGGCCTGACGCAGGGAAAAGGCGCTGGCCTGAGAGAGGATCGAAAATGCCAAATCCAAGGCCCAGGGGATGATGAACCAGAGGGCGTCAAAGGAAAAAGCTGCCTGTTTGCGTTGCCAAAGCAAGCATACGATCCATAGCGCGGCAATCGCTGCCAACAAAGCGCCATAGAGCACTTGGCCTGTCAAGAACCAGCGCGGGAGGGCCGCCGCCATCATCAGTGCCGCCAGGCCAAAGGCCTTCTTGTTGGATGCGGCCGCCCGCCAAAGCAGCATGCCCCCCGCCACCGCGCAAAGCCCCAGGCTTAGCCACTGGGATGCCCGAACCCCCAACAGGTATAGGCTGTCCATGCGCAGTTGCTCGATGATGAACCGCCCACTGCCGTATAGGAGCAGATACCACAAAAATACATTGCCATCCTGTTTTTGTTTTTTGCGCAACAGCCACAGCGCGCCAAGCCCAAGCAGGTTCCAGCAGCATTCATAGAAGAAAGTGGCGGCATGCCAGGCATAACCGCCGCCGGACGTAGGGATCAACACCCCCATGGGAAACCATTGAAAGGAGGGATCGGAAAGCAGAGGACCGTAGGCCTCTTTGTTGAAATAATTACCCCAGCGGCCTACGGCCTGCGCCAGCAACAGCCCGGGCGCGACGATGTCCAGCACCTTGCCAAAGGATAGCTTTTTTTTGTAACAATAGAGCAATACGCCAAGCGCGCCGCCGATGACCGCTCCATAAATGGCCACTCCGCCCTCCCAGAGATAGAGGATTCGAATGGGCTGGGCAGCAAATTCCGGCCACATCATAGCCACATAGTACAGCCGGGACCCGATGATCCCGCAAGGCACCGCGATGAGCGTGACATCCGTCATGGTGTCCCGTGGCAAGCCCACCCGCTTTTCCTCATGGTAACCGATCAGGTACGCCAACAGAATCCCCAGAACGATCAAAGAGCTGTACCAGGATAAAGTGCCAAAGAGATAGCGGCTGTATGCCAATGCCATGCGGTCACTTCCTTGCAAGGGCCGCGCTGGTGCGCTGGTAACCGCAACGGCCCCGTTTATTATATTCTTGCCGGATGTGGGTGTCAATCATACCCCTTTATGGTATAATGCGGGCATGGAAAACCGATACAAGACAGGCCTTGGGCCGATGATGATAGGATGAGATGACCGTGATGTTGGAAGATGACCAGACTTCCGCTTCCCCCAAAAAGCGCAAGATCGTGGGCAAAGTCCTGCTGGTTCTTGTGCTGGCGTTGGCCATGGCTTATGTGTTATGTTTTGTGCCCCTGTTTCCTCATGATCTGGCACGGGAGGGGCTCACCACTTTGGAGGGTGGGGTTTTTGACTATACCTTGCCACTGGACAGCCGAAGCCCCTGGCCCAAGTTCCGGGCGGACGCCATGCAAACGGGCCGCACACCCCTGATTCCCAGGGAAACGGAAGGTCTGCTTCCCTGGCGGGTGAACACGGGTAAGGGCATATTTTCCTCTCCGGTGGTGGGGGAGGATGGCACCGTGTACATCGGCTCCGGCAATCACAGCTTTTACGCCATTGATGTGGCCGGAAACATTCTCTGGAAGTTGGAAACGGGAGAGATTATTGATTCCTCGGCTCTGCTGGCGGAGGATGGACGGCTGTATTTCGGCTCCGGGGACGGCCACGTGTACGCCGTGGGGCGGGAAACTGGCAAGGTGGCCTGGACATACCGGGCCCAGACCCCCCAGGAGGTAGAGGCGGAGTACAACATCAAAACCTATAATGTGGGTTGGTTTGAGGGGAACATCGGCATGCTGCCGGACGGCTCGCTGTTGGCCCCCAATGACAACTATCTGGTGTACCGCTTAAACCGAGGCACCGGAGGCAAGCAAGCCGCCTATCTGGGCAACGAAATGGTATGGACCTGCCCGGCCGTGAACATGGAAACCGGCAGGCTGTTCTTTGGCACTTGCGCCCAGGTGATGCAAAACGTATTTGCTTATGATTTTGACGGCAAGCAGAGCTCCTGGGTACGTGGCGGGTTGGGCACGGTGTCCTCCAGCCCGATGCTCACCAGCAATCGAGCCAACGGCGCGGTGATCATCGGCTGCTTCGACGGCTATTTGCGTGCTTTGTCCCAGCATGATGGCAAAACGCTGTGGCAAACCGCACTGGGGGATCATATCTATGCCAGCGCCGCTTCTCTTGGCGATGGTACAATCATCCAGCCCGCCGCCGATGGTACGGTCTATGCGCTGGACCCTACCAATGGCCGTGTCTTGTGGACCTTTGACACCCTGGAACCCATCCGTTCCTCTCCTGCGGTGGACGGGCTGGACAACATCTACGTAGGCTCCGGTGAGGGCAAGTTGTTCTGTCTGAACGGAGATGGAAGCCTAAAATGGTCCTACCAGTTGATCGAGGGGCTGCGTAACGACCTAAACGCCTCTCCAGCCTTGGGCTATGACGGGGTGTATATCGCTGGGGAAAGCGGCGAGATTTTCTTTGTCCCCTATGGATATCCTCTGTCTGTGGCAGGGCGCGCTGATCCCCGCACTTTTGTGGGGGGTGAAACCTTGCCGGAGGAAGGCGTGTTCCTCTATGCTCTGTCTGGTTTTGGCGCCCTGACGGAAAATAGCCCGGCCGAGATCGATGCCAATCAGCCGATCGGATATGAACTCTTTGTGCGCAAAGCAGGGGCTACGTTGCCCTCTCAGTTGGACCGTGGCAGCATCAACATCACCATCGACCCGGCCACAGAGGTGGTGTTTACCCCGGCGGCCAACGGGCGTTTTTTCGTACTCACCCCCAAGGAGAGGTGGCCCGAAGGCGGGTTTACAGTCACCATGAACGCCAAAGCCAAGACCGATTTTTTCCGCTTGGGGCTCAAAGCCATGGGGGGGAAGGATGCGGGCAGTGTGGAAAAGCAGGAAAGATTTAAAGTGAGGCCACTTGCCAGCCAAGATTTTCCCATCATATTACCCTCTCAGGGGGACGCTACGGTTTTCGAGTTGAAACGCCTAGCCGTACCCAATCCGGTCATGTTGCCCTCCTACAACCAGATCGGCTTTGATTCTCTGCACTATTTGGCGGGGGCGGTGTGTCCGGCGGAGGATCAGACACTGTTTTGGGTGGTGGGCGGCAAGCTACAGGACGAGAAGACCGTGTACGACCCCAGCATCCAGGCCCGCTTCCCCTTGCTGCTAAAACGGCAGGGCAGCCTGCTGACATTCCAGAACCAGGACGGGTTTAAGATCAACTTCATCGGTTCTTGGGATATGCCCTTCAAGCAGTACCGCATCTCCACCGATGGGGCGGGCTTGGCCCAGGGCGAAACGTCCTGCGCAGTGCTTGCCTCCATGGCCTGCGATGAGATTGAATACTATGGCCTGGGCCTAAAGCTGATGGGCATGAGCGATTTTGCTACCGGGATGATGCATGCCTATGGCGGGATGAATCTGGCGGTCTATCCTGGCGCAAAATCTGTAGAAGGCGTGGGAAAGGTGAGCTTTGCCCTGGAGGGCAACCGGCTGACGGCGACACTGGAGGAATCCGCCTTGCCTGTGGATGCCCATGTCTATAGCATTTTGCTCACCACAGAGGATGGCCTGCCTCTGCCGCTGTACTACACCAAAGATACCGCCGTCCAGGCAAGCCATGGCGGACAGGTGAGCAGCGTCAGTCTGAGTTGGGAAAAGGGTCAGGGGCCCCAAGGTGAAGTGACCGCGTATTTCATCATCGACAACTATGTGGCGGCGCAGGAAAAGATCAAGGTGGAATAAGGCGCATGGTTTTCCTGAAGGCGGCATTGCCGCCTTTTTTTCTTGCCATTTCCTGCCTGCCCGTGTATAATCAAAAAGTTAGATGGAAGGATAGACATTGGGGATGGATTCCGCCGGTGGTTTGTCCTCACATAACCAATGAGGAGGATGGCTTACCCATGACAAAGTATGTATATCTATTCAAAGAGGGCAATGCCGAAATGCGCAATCTGCTGGGCGGCAAGGGCGCGAACCTGGCGGAAATGACCAACATCGGACTTCCGGTGCCACAGGGTTTTACCGTTTCCACGGAGGCCTGTACCCAGTATTATAAGGATGGCGAGAAGATCTCCGAGGAGATTTCCAAGCAGATCTACGAAGCCCTGGCGCAGACCGAGGTGATCTGCGGCAAGAAGTTCGGCGATTTGAACAACCCTTTCTTGGTTTCTGTCCGCTCCGGTGCCCGGGCGTCCATGCCCGGCATGATGGACACCATCTTGAACCTGGGCTTGAACGATGTGGCGGTACAGGGCCTTGCCAAGCAGACAGGCAACGAGCGCTTCGCTTTTGACAGCTACCGCCGCTTTATCCAAATGTTCTCCGATGTGGTGATGGAGATCGAAAAGAAACTGTTCGAGGCCGAGCTGGATGCCGTAAAGGAAGCAAAGCATGCTAAGTTTGATACCGATTTGAACGCGGACGATATGAAAGAGGTTGTTAAACGCTTTTTGGCCGTGTACCAAAAGGAAAAGGGAGAAGCGTTCCCCCAGGATCCCAAGGTGCAGTTGATGGAGTCCATTAAGGCCGTGTTCCGCAGCTGGGACAACCCCCGTGCCATCTATTACCGCCGCATGAACGATATCCCCGGTGACTGGGGCACTGCGGTCAACGTGCAGTCTATGGTCTTTGGTAACATGGGCGATGACAGCGGCACTGGCGTTGCTTTCACACGCAATCCCTCCACCGGCGAAAACAAGCTGTACGGTGAGTACCTGATCAATGCCCAGGGCGAGGACGTGGTGGCCGGCATCCGTACCCCCCAGCCCATCAGCACGCTGGAGCAGGCCATGCCCGCTGTGTATAAGCAGTTTACCGATATTGCCAATAAGCTGGAAAAGCACTACCGGGATATGCAGGATATGGAGTTTACCATCGAGCACAGCAAGCTGTACATGTTGCAGACCCGCAATGGCAAGCGCACCGCCGCCGCCGCCATCAAGATCGCCTGCGATTTGGTGGAGGAGAAGATGCTGACCACCGATGAAGCCGTGCTGAAGGTGGAGCCCAAGCAGCTGGACGCCTTGCTGCACCCCGCTTTTGAAGCTGCTGCCCTGAAAAAGGCTGCCGTGATTGCCAAGGGCCTGCCTGCCTCTCCCGGCGCCGCCGCCGGGCAGGTCTACTTTACCGCCGAGGCCGCCGCGAGCGCGGGCCGCGCGGGCATTGCCGCCATTTTGGTCCGTGAGGAGACCACCCCTGAGGATATCGAGGGCATGGATCTGTCCAAGGGCATTCTTACCGCCCGTGGCGGCATGACCTCTCACGCCGCCGTGGTGGCCCGCGGCATGGGCCGCGCCGCTGTGGTGGGTTGCGGCGAGCTGCACATTAACGAAGAAAAGAAGACCCTCACCGTGGGCGGTAAGGTCTACAAAGAGGGGGACAACCTGTCCCTGGACGGCTCTACCGGCAATGTGTACGGCGAGCTGGTGGCCACCGTGGAAGCCCAGGTATCCGGGGATTTTGCCAAGTTGATGGCTTGGGCCGACGCCGCCCGCACCCTGAAGGTACGCGCCAACGGCGACAGCCCTCGGGATGTGAAGCAGGCGGTGAATTTTGGAGCGGAGGGTATTGGCCTGTGCCGTACCGAGCATATGTTCTTTGAGGCGGATCGCATTGCCGCCGTCCGGGAAATGATTTTGGCGGATACGGTGGAACAACGGGAAACCGCGCTGGCGAAGATCCTGCCTATGCAGCAGGGTGATTTTGAGGGCATGTACAAGGCCTTGGAAGGCCGCCCCATGACCATCCGCTACCTGGATCCCCCTCTGCATGAGTTCCTGCCCCAGAAGAGCATGACGGCTGAGATTGCGGAGATCGCCAAGCAGCTTCACACCACCAGCGAGAAAATCATTGAGAAGATTGACGCGCTCCAGGAGTTTAATCCCATGATGGGGCACCGGGGCTGCCGCTTGGCCGTCACCTATCCCGAAATCGCCGTGATGCAGACCCGTGCCGTGATGCAGGCTGCCATTAAGGTGAGCAAGGAGACCGGCAAAGAGATCGTGCCTGAAATCATGATCCCGCTGGTTTGCGAAGTGAAGGAACTGGCCTACGTCAAGAAAATTGTGGTAGAGACCATTGAAAAGGTGTTTGAGGAGCAAAAGACCACCCTTACCTACCAGATTGGTACCATGATCGAGATTCCCCGCGCTGCGGTCACCGCCGACGAGATTGCCGCAGAGGCCGAGTTCTTCTCCTTTGGCACCAACGACTTGACCCAAATGACCTTTGGCTTTAGCCGGGATGATGCGGGCAAGTTCCTGGATGCTTACTACACCGCCAAAATTTTCGAGAGCGATCCCTTTGCCCGCTTGGATCAAAACGGCGTGGGCAAACTTGTGGAAATGGCTGCTAAGCTGGGCAAGCAGGGCCGTCCGGACATCAAGTTGGGCATCTGCGGAGAGCACGGCGGCGATCCTTCCTCCATTGAGTTTTGCCATAAGGTAGGCCTGAATTACGTCAGCTGCTCACCCTTCCGGGTGCCCATCGCCCGCCTGGCGGCTGCCCATGCGGCCATCAAAGGTAAGGGCAAGTAAGTAGAGGTTCTCTTCCTTTAAGCGCCCAGGGACTTTGTTCATGGATTTGGTTCATCAACAAGACAAAGCCCCGCTCCAGCAATTGGGAGCGGGGCTTTTGGCTTGGGAAAGGGGTGGCGCCGCGCCTCACGTTGGGGATTCGCAGCGCAGGGAAACCGTCTGGGACTTAACAACCCGCATTCAATTCGTGGGGCTTAGAAACCTACCGGTTCAAAATCGGCTGCGCCATGTTTGCAAATGGGGCAGATAAAATCAGGAGGGAGGGTTTCCCCTTCGTAGAAATAGCCGCAGATTTTGCACACAAAGCCGCGACGGGGCTTCTCCGAGGCTTCGTCCGGTTTGGGCTGGGGCTTTGGCTTGATGTGGGCAAAATAGTAGGCATAGGTCACCGAGGGTGCGCTGGATAATACCTTCGCCTCTGTCACATCCGCGATGAACAGGGTGTGGCTGCCGCAATCCACCGCTTGGACCACCTTGCCTGAAAGCACAGCATTGCTGGATTCCGTCAGATACCGAAGGCCGTTTTGGCTGCGGGGGTCGTGGCACCCGTCAAATTTGTCCACATTGTGGCCGCTTTGAAACCCAAAACGCTGGAAAGTGGAGAAAGGCGCGGACTCCGTCAATACGCTGACATTGAACAGCCCGGTTTTTTGGATCATGTCATGGGTCAGGTTCTGCTTGTTCACGGCCAGGGCGATGCGAGCGGGCTGGCTCGTAACCTGGATGACTGTGTTGGTGATGCAGCCATTGTCCTTCTGGCCATCCTGAGCGGTAAGCACATACAGGCCATACCCAATGGTGAAAAAAGCTTTGGGATCAACGGGGTTAGCGGCATCAGCAGGGACAGGTTGACTGGGTACTGGGTTTGGCTGCATGGAAGCTTGGATTTCCTCTGCCATCAGGGTCAACTCCTTTTCTTGATCCGGCTTCAGGGCGGAAAGCAACGTAAGGGTCTGCCCAAGCACCCGCATGGACTTCATCTCTTCCAGGCGCTTGCGGATGAGATTTTCCGCGTTGGGGGCCCAGCTGCCATTTTGCATAATGGCTACGGTGCGGTTTTGCAGGTTGTGGTCTTTCAATTCTGTGAGGACATGGTCCAATGTGTGAAAGATGCCGTTGTTGTGAGTGACGCTACACAGCACAAGGTGGCTGCACCGGAAAGCCTCCGCCACCAAAAACGAGGGGTCGGCGGAGGCAACATCATACATGGCGATGGACCTCACGCCACGTTGCGCCAGTTTACTTGCCAGGATCTCCGCGGCGTTTTCCGTGTGGCCATAGATGGAACCGTAGAGGATCAGCAGGGCATTCTCTTCAGGCTCATAGGCACTCCAGCGCTTGTATTTGTCCATATACCAGGGGATGTCTTTGCGCCAGACGGGGCCGTGGAGGGGGCAGAGAAGCGCGACAGTTAGGTTCTCCAGCTTCTTCAGCAACGCCTGCACCTGAGGCCCGTATTTGCCCACAATGTT
>JAVBSI010000083.1:0-29962 GCA_031556815.1 Eubacteriales bacterium
ACAGCGCGCGGTAATAGCTCTGGCGCCGTCGTCGGCTGTTCTTTACCATCTTTGATTAAATATGGGGGTTTTGCGCTCCCCCGAAAACGCCCCTATCTCTTTTCAGTCACTCATCCACCGCGGGGTCGCAGCCTTCGCCATTCAGATATCGCTCGATGATAAACCGAGGGCGATGCTTGCTCTCGTTGTAAATCTTTCCGATGTACTCCCCAATGACCCCCAGGGACAGCAGCTGAATCCCGCCGATCATCCAAATGGAGGCCAGCGTGCTGGTCCAGCCGGAAACAGCGCGGCCGCTGACCCAAGCCACAAAGGTATATATCAACATCAACAGCGACACCACAAAGATAATCAGCCCGATGGTGGTAATCAGCCTGAGCGGTTTGACAGAAAAGCTGGTGATGCCGTCCACGGCAAAAGCCAGCATTTTTTTGAAAGGGTATTTGCTCTCCCCGGCGAAACGCTCCCCACGGTCGTAATACACATAGCCGCTTTGATACCCCACCAGCGGCACCAGCCCACGCAAAAACAGGTTCACTTCCTTAAACTGGGTCAGGCCAACCAGCGCCCGGCGGCTCATCAGCCGGTAGTCCGCATGGTTGAAGGTGATATCCACCCCCAGGCCCTTCATCAGCCGGTAAAACAGCAGCGCCGTTTGCTTTTTGAAAAACGTATCCGTATCCCGCTTGTTGCGCACGCCATATACCACATCGCAGCCCTTTTCGTATTCCCCGATGAATCGATCCATGGCGTCCATATCGTCCTGGAGATCCGCGTCCATGGAAATGGAAAAATCGCAATGCTCCCTGGCGGTCATCAGCCCGGCCAGCAGCGCATTTTGGTGTCCACGGTTCCGGCTCAGCTTCAACCCTTCAAAAAGTGGGTTTTTCTCATGCAATTCCTGGATGATCTGCCAGGTCTGGTCCTTGCTGCCGTCATCCACCAGCAAAACTTTGCTGTCCGCATCGCAGGCGCCTTTTTTCACCAGAACCGCCATTTTTTGGACCAAGCGGCCGGCGGTTTCATGGAGCACTTCCGCTTCATTGTAGCAGGGGATCACCACCATCAGCTTCTTTGCCATGACCATTCCTCCGTTGCAAATGTTGGCCTTTGCATCTCTCGCTTTCATCTTACCCAATCCAGGCGGGAATGTCAATTGCGGCCAAGCCAATCCGTCTGCCTGATTTCCACCGGGTCTGATATCATGGCAAACGTCAACTCGTTCATCACGCCGGAGGCCCGCACCCGATACTCCCCAGGAGGCAGCGGGTTGCCGTTCTTGTCCGTGCCGTCCCAGTAAAACAGGCTGCCCGCAGGCTTGGTCTGGGTGGGGCGTGTGCTGCGGCGGTGGCACAAGCGGCGCACTACTTCGTCCTCTTCATTCAAAATAGCCACTGACAGCGCACAGGGAAACGCATGCGCCACAAAGATACAAAGCTCCTGCGGATCGTCGGTCCGGTAGTGATCCTTCACATCCACCGCCAGCTGCAGGTCTCCTTGGCGGGGGGGAATGCACAGCACCCGGCCTGCATGGACCGTCAATCGGCCTTCGTCAATGGACACCAACTGCACCATCACATAGCCGTAGGTCCTTTCTTCTCCCGCCTGAATGGTCAGGGTACGCACCTTGCGCCCTGCGGACACCGCACCTTCCTGGTCACCAAAGGCGGTGAACCGTTCCATATCGTCGTAGATCAACTGGGCCTCATCAAAGCGCCACTTGCCCTCCCGCTGATAGACAATTTGATAGGCCACCCGCACAGGCCGGGTTGCGATGTACTCCAGCGTCACGTGGTTGTTTCTCATGTCCAGCATGGTCCCGGAAAAGGTCACATCCAGGATGGGCGAGCGCTGTATTCCCTGGGGCAGTGGTTCCGCTGTGTCATAATGGAACACCACAAAGCGATCCAATTGGGGATATACCTGGGGGGTGGACGCCGCATGGTTTTGCAGCAGGTATTCATACAGCTCGTCCGAGGTCACCAGGCCATCCTGGTTGATATCCGCCGGGTAGCCATAGCGGGGGGACAAGCCTTGGCTGAGTGCCTGGGTAAAGTAAAACGCGCCTTGAGGCGTGGTAGGAGGCCCATGCGCCTGATCGCCTGCCCGTTGCAGCGCCTCCGCGTCTTCTCCCATATCGCTGGCACTCCAGTACCAGCTTTCCTCTAAAGCGCCGGAACTGGTAAGCACTTTAAAATCCCCGCCTAAAAAATGCACCTGCTCCGGTTGCACAATCTGCCCCTTGCCAATAAACGCGCCACTGTTGCACGCGTCCAACCAAAGCACTTTGGTGCCCCTGATGCCTTTAAAGGCGCCTTCCAGTTCCGCCGCCGTGATGCGTCCCTCCCGCAGGCCGTCGCTGAGCAACAACGCGGGCTCCTCCTGGCCGGTGGGGTCGTAGCTTCCGTGGGTGCTGATATACAAATAGCTTACATCATCCTCGTCCGCGTCCTGGAACGTACTGCGAATCAACGCGATGAGCGTCTGGGCATCGGTGACGGTTTCCTTGGGGATCAGCAACGCCTCCAGAGGGCGGCTGGCCTCCTGGAAGGTCTCCTGCATGGCATATACATTGTTGGTGGAAGAGGGATAGGTGCTGGGCTTGGACACAAAATCGTCCACCCCGATCAGCAGGGCCCGCTCCTGGCGACCTTCCAGGCTCATAAGAGAGCTGGCAAACTCTTCATCTACAGCATCGCCGGTTGCCAGCGCAGCCGGGCAGGCCAGGCAAACCGTCAACCACCCGATGAGCAGCAGCCCTCCGGCGCGCCTGCACCTCATGCGCAATTCCCTCCCCCTGGCAAGCTTGCGGCTATTTTCTTCACATGTCACTTATTGTACACCATTTGGGTACATTCGTACAGGGACGGTCCCTCCAGGGAAGGAATTGCCAATGGCCACGGGTCAAAAAACGGCCTGTTGCTTCACAGGCCGTCCACAGCGGCGAGGCTGTCTGTTGTTCATTCCACCACCAGCCAACTCTCCGGGGAATCAAATTCCCTCTGGGCCAAAGCGGCTACCAGCTCGTTTTGGGTCTCCATGTCGGCGATGCCCGTGGCGTTCTTCCCCTGAATGGTCTGTTGGAAAGCGGCCACGGCAGCCTTTGTATTGCCCCCATAAGCGCCTGTGATGTGCTGCGCCTCTAAAAAACCCATCTCATGCAAGCTTTCCTGAAGCCATTTCACCTTATCGCCCCGGTTGCCGCCGCGCATGGTGGTGCCCACCACGTCCTGGCAAGTGCCAAAGCCCAGCACCTGGCTGTTATCCAGCCGGTAAGCGTTGCGCTGTACGCTGGAAGGGTTGTTGCCTTCCAGCACGTGAATCACCACGTCCCCGGCCGCATCCTTGGCGCAGTATTCCACCAAGGCCACGTGTTCGGTGTCCCCGGCCTCATTGTAGCTAAAAAACACCAGATCCCCGGGCCTGGGGATATAGTCGTTCTTTTTAAGCAGTTTGGTCTCCCCCAGCAGCCATTGATACCCCCAGCCCGGGCAGTTTCCCTTTCGGTACACAAAGCGCCCACGGGTGATGAACCAATCCCGGCCCGTGTTTTGGCCTCCGTAATTGGGATAGACCTTGGTCAAAAGAGCGGTGCCATGCTGCTGGTCCACCTGGCCCACACACCAGCATACAAATTCGGCGCACCATTCCGCATGCGGGTCGCCCGCCCATTCACCGTATTTGGTGTAGCTTTGCGCCCCTTCCCGATAGCCCAGCTCACCCCGGGCAATGTCCAGCAACCAGGTAACGAACTCCGGTATCTCGCCTGCATCCAGCGCAGTCTCCCCCGCCAGTTGTTCCTGTGAAACATCGGAAACCGCATAGATCTCATTGGGGTCCGCGGCGGATTTTACACCCTGCGCCCAGGCGACGCTCCAGCCTGCCAAAAGCAAGCAACCAAGCGCCACCGCAACCCTACGTCTCGCCTTCACAATTGTCCCTCCCTAGCGCCCAAATGCTTCGATGCCGCGCAGCAATTCAAACTCGCGGATGGAGCGCACAGTGGAATACATCTTGCGGGTGAGGATGGCCCCCGCCCGGTAAAACAAGCAGATAAAGGGTATATCCGCCTCAAACTGCTGTTGGATGGCCTGGCTGGTATACGCAAAATCGCTGCTGTCCTGGTTGGTGCGCAGGGTGTTGAAAAGGCTGGTCATGTCGCTGCTCACATAGCGGCAATAGTTTTGTTGATTCCCCTTGATGAGGAAAAATCCGCAGTCGGGCACCACGTCCATCTGGAAAGCGCACAAGGCCAAGTCATAGCCGCCGGCTTCCAGCTTTTCCTTTTCCTCGTTATAGGTCATGGTGGTGACGTTAACCTTGATCTTTAGCGCTTTGAGCATGTCCGCAATCATATTGGCGGTTTCAAAGCGCACGTCGTTTTCCGTGTCCTCATACACATACAAGCGCAGCACCAGGTTCTTTTTTTTGCCTTCTTCCACGACCTTGTCCAAAATGTTGTCGCTGTCGCTATCAGCCCAGCCCTCCTCCTCCAACAGCTGGGCAGCCTTCTCCGGATTGTACACGAAGGCGCTTTCCTGATCATGGTACAGCCAGCTATCGGCAGGGACGGGGGTGTTGGCGCCGAGGGTCATGCCCATGTATACGTTTTGGCTGATAAGCTTCAGGTTGATGCCGTAGCGGATGGCCTGGCGTACCTTCAGGCTTTCCAAGGGAAAAGCCTGGTGGTTGATCAGCAGGGTCTCCAGCTGCCGGGTGGTATAGGGGATCGACAATGTGTTAATCCCACTTTTATACTGGGCCGCAGCCACCGAGCGGGTGAAGGCGGTGTCCACCCGGCCGTATTCGTAGGCGGTGATCAACTCCTTGTTATTGGGAAAAAAGTTGGCCATGATCTCAACCACCTGGGGCTCCGTCTGCCACCAGGCCGGGTTGGCCTGTAGCCACATGTACCCGCCGGTTCCCGTCTGAAATGCGGACACGACGTAGGGGCCGGTTCCCAGGGGGCCCGCCATGTCCACCTGGGCGGCGGGTACCACGGGAAAGGTCATGGAATAGAGCAGCCCATAGTAGCTTCTCTTGGCTTTCACCTGCACGGTGCGTTCATCCACGGCCTTGATGCTATCCACCAGGTAGCGCATGTTTTGGTAAAAGCCCCGATTGGGTAGATCTTGATTATTGGCCATATCCAGGATGTACTGACAGGAGGCCACCACATCATTGGCGCTCAGCGGCGTACCATCAGAAAACGTCACATTCTCCCGGAGGGTGAAGGTCCACGTCTTGCCGCCGCCAGTCTCCGCCCAGCTCTCCGCCAGCAGGGGCTGGGGCATGCCGTTGTCATCGATGGTAACCATGGATTCATAAATCACTCCATACAGGCTGACGATGTCCCTTTCCAGGGGGTTCAACGGCCGTATTTCCGTAGTGCGGGTGGATACAATCCCCACGATGATGGACTCCTCCACGTTTTCGCTCAGCGCAGCCATGGGAAAAAACAACGCCGCCAACATCAGCGCCAATACCCGGCGCAAGCATTTGTTCATCCTCTTTCCTCCGTTATGATCTCTAGCCCAGGGCAGCCCCGGGTGGTTTCCCTTGGTTTTACAGCGCCTCCATGTTCTCATAATACAATTTCTTGTACGCCGCATATGATTTCATAATCTTGGTGCAGTAGCTTTTGGTGGGGCCATCCATCATATTCTCCAAATCGATGGTCTGGCTATCCTGGCTGTACTTGGAATCGCTCAGCCAGTTTTGTACGGTGCCTTGCCCCGCATGGAACGCCGCCGCCACCAGCACCGGGTCTCCCCGGAAACGCTCGCTTAAAAAATTCATATACCAGCAGGCATAGCGCACGTTCACATTGGCGTCGTACATCAAATCAAAGCTGTAGGGAGCTCCCTCGCCGATCTTGCCATGCACCCACTGGGCGGTGTCCGGCATCATCTGCATCAATCCCCGGGCCCCTACGCTGCTTTCCGCCTGCGGGTTGAAGGAACTTTCGTTGAGCACGATGGCCGCAACAAAGGCTGGGTGCAGGTTGTTGAGCTGCGCCTGGGTTTCGATCAGCTCCCGGTAACGGTAGGGATTGCTGTTCACAAGCGCGGCATTGGCTTCCTCCCGCTCCTTTTGCAGGTTTGTCAGCTGCGTGGTGAAGCTCATTTGAAGCAGCCATAGCAGCACCGCCACAAAGGCGGCCACCCCCGCGCCTATTCCAAGCCAAGGGATGCGCCGTCCCAGGGAAGGCGTCCTCGGATCCCGGGTTACCTCATAAGAATCCTCATAGCCTGCCTCCACCTGGCTGGGCGGGCGACGGCGAACATAGGGGCCGGGTTGGGCATAGCCTTGCTGGGCGTAAGGGGCCAATCCCGGAGGAGCGTTTGGCGCAGCGTTTTCATAGGGGGCATACCCCTGCGGCGCGTACTGGTCCGCATATCCCCCGGCCGCATAAGTATCCTGCCTTTGCTGGACCGCCTCCCACTCCTGCTGGCTGGGCGCCCGGCGACGGGGCTGCTCCCCATACCATTCCTCCCGGCTGGGCGGGTATGAACTGGACAATGGCGCCTCCGCCCGCCTTCTGCGGGGCACTTCCTGCGGGGGATGCTGATGCTGCACCGCGTGCTGCGCGCCACGGCGCTGACCGCTCAGCTCCTGGGCACGGCGCTCCTGCTCCATCTGATAGTGCTGCTCCAAAAGCTCCGGTGGATATCCCGCGTCCTCATAGACCAGGGTGGTGTCATTGGGGTCAACCGTAGGCCTGCCGCGTACCGGACGGCCTAGCAGGTCAGTCTGGCCCTCCTGTTGCCTGGATGCCGACACCACCTGCGGCCTGCTGGGGCGGTCGCTCATGGGCATGTTGTTTTGCCTGGCCACCCGCAGCCACTCCGGAATCTCCGGCGGTGCCGGAGGGTCAAACTCCGGCTGGGCGGCGGGGGACGCGCTTTCCATAGGCGGCTCGCCTGCCTGGCCCGTAAGCTCTTGGGAGGCCAACAGCCTCTCCAGATGCCCTGCCGCCCCCGGCACCACGGGTGGTTGCATGGCCTCCTGAGCCACGTCGGCATGAGTACGCTGTGGTCCAGCCTGGGGTTCCATCCCCTGGGGATAGGCAATGCTTCTGGCCGGAGCCGGACCGTCCGCCAAGGAAGGGATCCCCCGGCGCACCCGCTCCTGCTGCGGATTCTGTCCGATGGGGGATCGCCGGGCATGGGTCCCATATTCATCCACGGTGCCGTCACCCGGGTTCACCCGGTGGCGCACCACCGCATCGATGGGATCCCTGTGAATGGCAGCTCCTTCTTTACGGCGCTGCCCTTCCGCCTGAGAGGCTACAAAACTGTAGTCGATCGGCGCGTAATCATCGTCATCGCTTCGGTATTTCAGCTGCAATCGGATCATCGTCGACTCCTTTCGCAAATCGGTGGTACAGTTGCAGGGCATCGGCGCGGACTTGCCGCCTGGGCCCCTCCGTATGGATCACCCCGTCGGCCCTTTTTTCCTTCTCCGCCAGGGACCATTGGCTGTGGATACGGCGCAATGCCTGCTCCCGGGTGAGCCCATCCCGCTGGATCAACCTCTCCAGTTGCAAACGCTCCGGCGCGCTAACGCAGATCACCTTGTCTGCCAAGCCCTCCATCCCGGCCTCGTAAAGCAAAGGCACATCCAATACAACGTTGAGAACCCCCGCTTTGCGGCAATTCTCCATTTCTTGCCGCATCATTGCCAGGATCATCGGGTGCAAAATGCCGTTCAGCTTCTCCCGGGCCGCTTGATCCCCAAAGACCCTCCGGCCCAGGGCCGCCCGATCCAGCGCGCCCTCCGGCGTGAACATTGCATCCCCAAAAGCCTGGCGAATGGCAGGCAAGGCCGGTCCCTGAGGAACGGTCAGCTTTCGGCTGATGGCATCGGCATCGATGACCACGGCCCCGGTCTCTCGCAACCACCCTGCTACGGTGGTTTTGCCGCAGGCGATGCCGCCGGTGAGGGCGATGGTACGCATGGCAGGCTTCCTTTCTGGCGCGAAATCATCAATGGGCCTCGAACCAATTCCTCCCAACGGAGACCTCCGCCACCAAGGGCACGGACAAGGCAACCACCTTTTCCATGGCCTCCTGGATCAGCCTGCTCACAGACATCTCCTCACCCACGGGGCATTCCACCACCAGCTCATCGTGAACCTGCAAGATCAACCGGGCCTTATACCCGCCGCTTCGCAGTCCATCCCTAACCCGCACCATGGCCAGCTTGATGATGTCCGCGGCAGTGCCCTGCACCGGGGTATTCATGGCAGCCCGCTCCCCAAAAGCGCGAACGTTGTAATTGGGGCTGGAAAGCTCCGGCAGATCCCGGCGACGGCCCAACATGGTCTCCGCATACCCCCGGCCATAACCCAGCTTCACCATCTGCTCCATAAAGGCATGCACCCCTGGGTACCGTTCAAAATAAGTGGCAATAAACGCGTCCGCCTCTTTTCGACTGATGCCAATGTTCCGGGCCAAGCCAAAGCCGCTGATGCCGTACACGATGCCGAAGTTGACCGCCTTGGCGCTGCGGCGCTGGCTGGCGGTAACCTTTTCAATGGGCACGCCATAGACTTCGGCAGCGGTGCGGGTGTGGATGTCCTGCCCCTTCCCAAAAGCGTCCTTCATGGCCGGGTCGTTGCTGAGATGCGCCAGCACCCGCAGCTCAATCTGGCTATAGTCCGCATCCAACAGCTGGAAGCCCTCCCGGGCCACAAACGCCTTGCGAATCTCGCGGCCTTCCTCGCTGCGGATGGGAATGTTCTGCAGGTTCGGTTCCTGGCTGCTGATGCGCCCGGTGACAGCGGCAGTCTGGTCAAAGGTGGTATGAACCCGGCCCGTCTTGTCAATGAGCTTTTGCAGACCCTCGATGTAGGTGCTTTGCAGCTTGGCAATCTTGCGGTAGCGCAGCAAAGGCTCAATGGCTGGATGCAGGTCGCTGAGGCCCTCCAGCACGGAGGCGTCGGTGGAGTACGCGCCGGCCTTTCCCTTCTTGCCTGCCGGCAGGCCCAGCTTGTCAAAAAGCACCTCTCCCAGCTGCTTTGGACTATTCAGGTTGAAATCTCTCTCGTCGGTGAGGCGGTAGACCTCCTGGCGCAGGCTTTCGATCTCGGCGGAAAACTGCGTCCCCAGCTCCTGGAGCGTGGAGGTGTCCATACCAAAGCCCTCCTGCTCCATCTCAAAGAGCACTGTGGTAAGGGGCTGCTCCATGGTCAACAGCAGCTCCAGCATGCCTTTGCTTTTCAGCACCGCAAATTGGCGCAGCGCCAGGCAGCACACATCCCAGGCATTGGCAGCGCGCGCTTCCTCCTGAAACACCTGGCCGTATTCCTCCCCAAGGCTTGCCTCCAACCCAAAGCCCTTCTGGTTTGGGTGCAGCAAATACGCCGCAATCATGGTGTCCTGGCGAATCATGGGCAGGGCCAAGCCATAGCGGGCCAGCTTGCCATAGAGGGTTTTGGCCCCATGCACCAGCAAGGGCGTTTTGGAAAGAGCAGGCTGTAACGCCTGTAAAACTTGATCCTCGTACAGGCCGCCCAGCATGAGGTCCCGCATCAATGGGATGCGCCACAAACGGCCATCGGAAAGGCAGAGTGTAACCTCCCCTTGCCCCAGGTGCAGGGCCCAGGCGGAACCGTCCTTGGCGCCATGGGCAGCCACCTGTCGGGCCACTTCTTGCGCCGCCTCCATGGTGGAGAGGGTTCCCTGGTCCTGTAGCGCAGGGGCCACGGGCAATTCCAACGGGGCCTCCTGCCGGACGGGAACAGGCTCCGTGGGCTGGATGGCAGCCTTGCCCTTATTTCCCTTGGCCGCGCCAACCCCCTTGTCTCCCTTGCCCATCAAGGTGTTAAGGCTCTGGCTCAGCCGATTCAGCTGGTATTTTTCCAGCAGGGGCAAGCCCTCCGTCAGACGGTTCCAGCCACAATCCTCAAAGTTCACGGTAAACGGCGCGGTGGTGCAAATGGTGCCCAGTTCCCGGCTGAGCTCCGCCATCTCCCTGCCGGCCGCCAGCTTTTCCCCCAGCTTGCCCTTCACGTCCCCCGCGTGAGCCAGCACATTGTCCAGGGTACCATATTCCTGGATCAGCTTCAGGGCGGTCTTTTCCCCCACCCCTGCGATACCGGGGATGTTGTCGCTGCTATCTCCCATCAGGCCCTTCATGTCCGGCACCTGGGTCGGGGTATAGCCATATACCTCCTGCACCGCCTGGGCATCCAGCAGCAGGCTCTCGGAGATGCCCGTTTTGGTGAGAATCACCCGCACGTCGCCCCCCACCAGCTGGAGACTGTCCCGGTCTCCAGTGAGGACATAGGCGCCGCGGCCCTCTCTCTCCGCCTGTTTGGCGGCAGTACCCAGCAGGTCGTCCGCCTCATATCCTTCCAGCTCAAACTGGGCAACGCCCATGGCTGTCAGCAACTCTCGCACCAAAGGGATCTGGGGGCGCAGCTCCTCAGGCATGGGCTTGCGGGTTCCCTTGTAGTCCTCATACATCGTGTGGCGAAAGGTAGGCGCGTGCATGTCCAACATCACGCAGAGGCTGTCCGGTCGATACTGGGACAGAGCCCGAAACAGCATGCTAAAAAACCCCTGCACCGCGTTGGTGTAAACACCCCCGGAGGAAAGCAGCGGCAACGCGTGGAAGCCGCGAAAGATCAGGCTATATCCGTCCACCAGCAGAACGGAGGGTTTTCGCTGCTCCTGGCTCATGGCATCCTCCCTGGCGATCAAGCGCTGTTTTTTTACAGCACCTATTATACCACAACCGCAAAGCATATCACAAACGGGGATTGGCATCGCTCCAATCCCCGCTATTTGGCTACATCAGTCTGGTTTGGGCTGTCCGGCCATCCCTTCCTGTTTTTTTCAGCAGCCTTCATTCATGTAACGCTTTATCATCCGTCCTGGCGGTCTGCTGGGCCTTGCCCTCCAACACCAGCTTGTTCAGCTCATCCATAAAGCTGCTCACGTCGGTGAACTGCCTATACACCGAGGCAAAACGCACGTAAGCCACCTCGTCCAGATCCCGCAGTTGATCCATCACGGCCTCGCCGATGCGGCGGCTGGAAAACTCGTCCTCCCCAGAGGAATGTACCAGCTTTTCCACTTTTTCTACAATCGCGTCCATATCTTTAACGCTTACAGGGCGCTTTTGGCAAGCCAATATCAGACCCCTCTTGATCTTTTCCGGGTTAAACACTTCCCGCCGCATATCCTTTTTGACCACCATCACGGGAGATGTCTCGATTTTCTCATAGGTGGTGAACCGCCGCCCACAGCGCTGGCATTCCCGACGACGCCGGATGGAACTGCCTTCCTCGGTGGGCCGACTGTCTATGACGCGGCTATCCAAATATCCACAAAATTGGCATCTCATGTGGCTTACACGTCCTTTGAATAGTTGATAAGGCAGACTACACGACCTTATCATACCCGATTCCAGCACATCTGGCAATCTTTTCTTTATTTCAACCAAAAAGATCGTGATCAATAATCGATACCTTTGGCTTGTTTTAGCGATTTATTCCACGCAAGACACCTGCAGCGATACCAAAATCACATCATCTCCAATGCGGCACACATTGCCCCACGGGATGACCGTTCCACACTTTTCTCCCCGCAAGGTCTGGATCAGCGATGTGTCAGCCGGCACCACCAGCGCGGTGATTTGGCTGGTGGCCACGCAAAACTCAAGATCCATCACTTTGCCCAGCCGCTTTCCATCCTCTACGTTGATCACATCCTTGGTGCGCAGCTCTGACAGCGTCATTCTCCGGCCTCCTTTGGGCGGCCTGAAAAAGCCCCCGGTATACCCTATGCGAAAGATGGAGGATGTTGCCGTGGCGGGCCGGTTTTTCCCACGTTGACAATCTACCCCGGCGATGCTATCATCAGGGCAGACAATAAGGGGCGCTTTGCCCTGTTACAAGGAATGTGAGACGAATGAAAAGAGTTCCCGCCTTCTTGATTCTAACCATCATAACCCTCGTGGCTGCCGTTTTGTTGGCGTTGACGGACAGCGTCACCAGGGAACCTATCGCCACCGCCGCCCGGGGTGAGGCGGACGCCGCCCGCCTGACGGTGCTGCCCGCCGCGGACAGCTTTGACCCCGTGGGGGCGCCCGAGGGTGTAGACGACCTGTATGAAGCCAAGGCCGGGGGCCAATTGATTGGCAAGACCGCCACGGTAACGGTGCAAGGCTTTGCGGGCCCGGTGGAGGTTATTGTGGGCATGGATACCAGCCATACCCTAACCGGCATCAGCGTAGGCGGGGCCGCCTTTGCGGAGACTTCCGGCCTGGGCTCCCTGGCTAAGGAACCTGCCTTTACCGGCCAATTTGCGGGCAAGGCCGTACCGCTGGTACTAGGCAGCGATGTGGACGCCATTGGCGGCGCCACCATCACCAGCCGTGCCGTGGTGGACGGCGTGAACATCGCCGCCAAGGCCATGGGTGCGGATGTCGGTGCGGCGGCGCCCACTCCGGCGCCGGTGATCGATGTGCCGGACGACCCCCGCCAGGCAGCCTATCCCGCTGCGGAAAGCTTTGTGGAAGCCACTGCCCCCGAGGGTGTGGATAAACTCTACGACGCGCAAGTGGGCGGCCAAACCGTAGGCCATGTGGCGGTGGTGACCATGGAGGGCTATGCTGGCCCGGTGGAAGTGCACGTAGGCATGGACAACAACCATACCCTTACTGGCATCAGCGTTGGAGGAGCCGCCTTTGCGGAGACACAGGGCTTTGGCGCCAAAGCCAAAGAGCCCGCCTTTGCCCAGCAGTTTGCGGGCAAAAGTGTGCCTGTCACTTTGGGGGACAATATCGACGCCATCAGCGGCGCCACGATCACCAGCGGCGCGGTGCAAAACGCCGTGAACACTGCCGCCCGGGCCATGGGCGCTGATTTCGAGTTCACCTTGGTGGACACCCAGTCCTCCGCTACCCACTAGGCCTATCGGCGCAAGCCTTTCTATACCAACGGCCACCTGCGTGCAGGTGGCCGTTTCAGCTGCATTAGAAATGGCCCATCAGCAAGGGTCAGAGCAGCCCTCGATCTTGGCCCCATGCCCGCACCTGTGCCCCGCGGGGCAAAGCGGCCGGGGCAGCCGTTAGGAATGGCTTTCCCTTGCGCTGTTTGAATCTGTCCGCCGTTCCCTTTCGCTATTTATGATACTTTTCTCCCGCGTTGATCTTCGCCGCCCGGTAGAGCTGCTCCAGCAGGATCACCCGGGCCAGCTGATGAGGAAAGGTTAACCGGCCCATGCTCATGCATTCATCCGCCCGGGCCAGCACCGCCTCGTGCAGCCCCAGGGACCCGCCAATCACAAAAGTTATCTGATTCCTTCCCTGGTTAAACCACGCTTGCAGCTTTGCGGCCAGCTCCTGGCTGCCGGGTTGTGGAGCCTCCACACATAAAGCGATCACATAAGCAGAGGGTTCAATGCGGCTAAGAAGCCGCTTCCCCTCCTTTTGCATGGCCATCTGGCAGAGCGCTGGGGCGCCATCAACGGGCTCGCTTTCGTCCGCCACCTCCACCACAGATACCGGCATCAGCCGGTGGAGCCGCTTGCCATACTCCGCTGCGGCCTCGGCCCAATACCGCTCCCGTAGCTTGCCCACACACACCAGCTTCACGCCCATGTCTAGTCCTCCGCCAGCTCAAAGGCCGTGGCGTCCACCAGCACATCCCGGAACAACCGCTGAAAATACGCCGCATCGCCGCCCTCTAGCAATAGCAGCAGCAGGCCGTCTTGCTCCTGGCGGTCGCAAAGCGTATGCCGGTTGCCTCTGGCATCCACCAACACGCTACCCTCCGGCGGCGGGTCTTGTCCTTCCTCCAGTATCAGGGCTACCCCCCAGCCAACGATGTCCACCGCTTCATCCAGCACGCGAATCATCAAATGTCTCCCCTCAGTGGCATGAGCCTTTATCCAATGAGCGGGCAACGGAGCGCGCGCAAAGCCCCGGCCCCCCTCGTTACGCCAGTTGGTACAGATAGCTGGCCCGATAGCGGGCAGCCACATGCAGCGTCACATCTTCCCCGATGCAGGCCCCGGCAGCGGTAAGCGCTGCATGGGCGGTTCGATACGCCATCTCCGGCGTGTTGTTTTCCTGGCTCAAGTGCCCCAGCAACAGATGCTTGGCTCCGCTCTGCGCCAGCGTCACCGCCGCGTGCGCCCCGGCCTCGTTGCTTAAGTGCCCTTTTTGACCCAAAATGCGGGTTTTCAATCGGGCTGGATAATGGGGGTTTTGACGCAGCAGGTCCGGGTCGTGGTTGCTTTCCAGCAGCACTACCTCCGCCCCTGACAACGCATTACAGACTCCTTGGGAAAAATGCCCCAGATCCGTGGCCACAGCCACACTGTGCCGTTTCATAAAAAACCGGTACCCCACCGGGTCATTGGCGTCATGGGGAATGGAAAAGGACGCCACCTCAAAGCCGTTTAGAAAAAAGCTCTCCCCCGCGGTAATCACCACCCGGTCTTTGCTGGGCACAGGCCCCACGGCCCTTTCCATACCCTCCCAGGTCCCCTCGGTGGCATAAATGGGGATGTGCAACTGGCGGGACAGCACCCCGGCTCCCCGCACATGGTCGCTGTGTTCGTGGGTGATAAGCAGCGCTTTCAGCCCGGTTATATCCAGCCCGGCAGCCCGCATGGCCTCCGCCACCTGCTTGCCGCTCATGCCGCAATCCACGAGCAGGGCGCCATCATCCCCAGCCAGATACACTGCGTTTCCGCTGCTTCCGCTAAACAATGTACAAAAAGTGAGAGACAAGGTTGGCTCCTTTCCAGTCTTTGGATTTCTTTCGGTTCAAGCCGCATTGGGCTTCCTATCCGTCGACGGACGTCCTGTCAGCAAACCCAGCATGGCCGGATCCGGCGGATTGAATAAGGCCGCAAAAAGCACGTCACCCATGCGATGGGAGAAATAATCAACCATTTCATGGAGTTGCAAAGCATATAGCCATCCCTCTTTTGTATGCTATCCCATGGCCAGATGGCCGATCGTTCCAAGACACTATATCACAAATCCCTTTTTCCTTCAACCAGATTGGCTTCCTCTATTCCTTTCTCCTTTTTCCACGACCCCCTACCCAAGGGACGGAAAGTTTGTTATAATCATGACGATATCGCAAAAGGAGGACATCTTGATGCCACTTGTCAACAGCACAGAAATGTTCCAAAAAGCGTATGAGGGCGGCTACGCGATCGGCGCATTCAACGTCAACAACATGGAAATCATCCAGGGCATTACCGAAGGCGCCAAGCTGGAAAACGCTCCGGTGATCTTGCAGGTGAGCGCCGGGGCCCGCAAATATGCAAAGCATGTATATCTGATGAAAATGATTGAAGCTGCCTTGCAGGACACGGATCTGCCAATCGTGGTTCATCTGGATCACGGCCCGGATTATGAAACCTGCAAAAGCTGCATCGACGGCGGTTTCACCAGCGTGATGATTGATGGCAGCCACCATTCCTTTGAAGACAACATTGCCCTGACCAAGAAGGTGGTAGCGTACGCCCATGATCGGGGCGTGACCGTGGAGGCCGAACTGGGCAGGCTGGCCGGTGTGGAGGATGACGTAAAAGTCTCCGCGGAGGATTCCAGCTACACCCGTCCGGAGGAAGTGGAAGAGTTTGCCACCCGTACCGGCTGCGACAGCCTGGCCATCGCCATCGGCACCAGTCACGGCGCGTTTAAGTTTACCGGGGAACCCCACCTGCGCTTTGACATCTTGGAAGAAGTGCAAAAGCGGCTGCCCGGTTTCCCCATCGTTCTCCATGGCGCCAGCAGCGTGATCCCCGAGTATGTGGATATGATCAACCAGTACGGCGGCAGCATGCCTGGCGCCCAAGGCGTACCCGAGACCATGCTGCGCCAGGCCGCCAAGATGGCCGTTTGCAAAATCAACATCGATAGCGATCTGCGCCTGGCTTTTACAGCCTTGATTCGCAAGCACTTTGTGGAGCACCCTGACCACTTTGACCCCCGCCAATACCTGGGCGATGCCCGGGATGCCCTACGGGACATGGTGCGTCACAAAATCGTGAATGTGCTGGGCTGCAACAAAAAAGCTTGATCTTTTTGTCCATATCAAAAAGGGAGGGGTTGTGGCCCCTCCCTTTTTGATTCTCCCTATTGGATCTTCGCCGTAAAGCTCAGCAGCGCCACATTGGGGGTGTTGAACAGTCGCCCGGGCATGGGGTAAAAGCTGCTGGCTCCTACGCCCCCTGAGATGTACTGGTTCACGCTGTTGATGCGCTCCATGCCAACGATGCCCACATCCCCGGGAAACCAGCCTACCTCCGGCACATACAGGGGGCCCAAGCCAAACAGACGCCATTGCCCGCCCACGAAATGTCCTGCCAGCACCAGCGATACCTTACGGAAATTGAACACTTCACTTGGGTTGGCCCACTCCACCGCGGTACGCACATAATCCACATCCAGGGGCACGTGGCTGACCGCGATTTGCAAATCCTTATCCGTCATGGTCTTAACCGCTTCCACCGTGCGGGTCATGGTGTCCAACCGATAGCACAGCGCGCGGTATGCGGCTCCACCCTCCGCCTCATATTGCTTGCCCATGCCCTCCATATCCGCCTTTTGCTGGCCCAGGCTCGCCATCATGCCCGCCGCGTCCATGCTGTATAAATATTCAGGCACAAACCATACCGTCCGCTTGCCTACCTGTTGGCTCATCGGGACGTCTAAATACACCGCCCCGGCCTTCACCGCCTCCCGCACCCAGTCCTCCAGCACTTCCGGCGTGCCCCGGTAGTTTGCAATCACCGGAACGGGGTCATCATCTCCAGCGATGAAGTAAATGGTAGCCGCGGCATTGATCTGCTTCAGCGTGTCGATCAGGCCCAGCAACGGCACGGCATCACCGCTCCTACCCACCATGTCCCCGCTGAGAACCACGGCGGAAAAACCCTTGCCATACAACAAAGAACGCCAAGTATTGGGATCGTTGCCCACCGAGGCCGCATGCAAATCGCTAATATGCAGCACGGTAAAGTTCTCATACGTCTTGTCCAGCGACATCACCGGCACCTTTAGCGTCAGCAAATCAACGCGCCGGTTCATGGTCAAATTGCTAAGCAGTGCCAAGATCACCAGCGACAACAACACCGATACCAGCAACATCAAGCATCCGGGGCCTTTTCGGCGCTTGGTTTCGGGGGCAAAGATATACGTGTTTTTCCTCCGGGCCATGGTCCTCACCCCCATATATTGTATACACCCATCATAGGATAGCACTAGATAGAAGTCAACTTACAGTTTCATGAGCATTTTGTTACAGGTTCAGACAACTTTAGTACGCTTTTTCAAAAACTCCTCATCATTATGCAATGTTTTGAGTCCACAACGCTTTGCCACAAGGCTTTGTTTCCCCATGGCCAACAAGGGGCGTCGGGCCAATGGAGAGAATTTACCTTTCCCCTCCTGTCCAGGCGGTGAAACTCTGGTTATTTTGTGCTATACTAAGCGTGTATTATACTGTCCTTATTTGTCGAGGTCCCCCGAACGATTTATATCCCCTCGACAGATTTCCCCTAACGTTGTCATGGCACTTCGTCCCCCCTCTGGGGTATGATAGGGACAAGCCTTCGGCAGCGCACTGGGCTGCGCCACGCCGCGGCCGGAACAGGAGTTACCCCTTGGCCAAGGACAAAACCTGCTTCATCTGCACATCCTGTGGGCACGAGACCGCGCGCTGGTTGGGCTGCTGCCCGGACTGCGGCGAGTGGAATACCTTCCAGGAGCGCAACGTTACCCCTGTTACGCAAACCAAAACTGCACAAAAGGCGGCGCGTTTCCATGCCGGCCAAGGCGCCCCGGTACTTGCCCTCTCCCAGGTGGAGGAGGAGGACGATTTGCGTACCTCCACCGGCAACGAGGAGTTGGACCGGGTTCTGGGCGGCGGCTTGGTAGCGGGTAGCGTGACGCTGCTGGGAGGCGATCCGGGTATTGGCAAAAGCACGCTGCTCTTGCAAGTGGCGGGCAGCCTGAGCCGGAAAAACCCCGTACTGTACGTCAGCGGGGAGGAAAGCGCACGGCAGATCAAAATGCGAGCTACCCGCCTGGGAGTGCCCCAGGAAAACCTCTTCGTCCTGGCGGAAAACCATGTGGAAAGCATTTTAGAAAAATGCGAAGCGCTGCATCCCGATGCCCTGGTCATCGATTCCATCCAGACCATGGTCAGCGAGGATAGCGCCAGCACGCCGGGCAGCGTCAGCCAGGTACGGCAGTCCGCCGCCAGCCTGCTTCGCTATGCCAAGGAACACACCGTGGCCATGTTTCTGGTGGGCCATGTGACCAAGGAGGGCAGCCTGGCTGGGCCCCGCATCCTGGAGCACATGGTGGATACCGTCCTCTACTTTGAGGGCGACCACCAACACGAGTACCGCCTGCTGCGGGCCGTAAAAAACCGCTTTGGCTCGGTCAATGAGTTGGGCGTATTCGAAATGCAACAGAGCGGCATGATGCCCGTGGCCAACCCCAGCGAAACCCTGCTATCCCAGCGGGCTCGAGGTTCCAGCGGCAGCGTGGTGTTCTGCGCCCTGGGCGGCAACCGTCCTCTGCTGTGTGACTTACAGGCCTTGGCGGCGCGTTCCTTCTACACTGTTCCCCGACGAACCGTAGGCGGTATCGACAGTGGCCGGGTGGCGCTGCTGCTGGCGGTGATGGAAAAACGCGCCGGCAAGAAACTTTTCGACCAAGATGTGTATGTGAACGTGGCCGGAGGCCTGGAACTGGACGATCCGGCGGCGGATTTGGCCGTCTGTGTGGCAGTGGCTTCCAGCTTGCAAAACTTCACCTTGTCCCAAAACCTCTGCGTGATGGGTGAGGTAGGGCTCTGCGGCGAGGTGCGGCCCGTGCCGGGGGCCGAGCGACGGGTGCAGGAATGTGCCCGCCTGGGCTTTACGGAAATCCTGTTGCCCAGCCAGAACCTGAAGCATCTGCGGCCCATTCCCGGGGTTCATATGACCGGTGTGGATACCCTGATGCAGGCCTTGGCTGTGGTGTCCGACTGATGATTGAAGATGCAATGGAAAGAAGGAATATTCTATCATGATCAAAAGCACTTTTATTCAAAAACTGATGTGCCTGCTGATTACACTGCTGGGCGCCGGCCTAGGGGTGGCGGCGGCCTCTTTGCTGATCCCGCTGCTCCTGCGCACCTATCCCGGACCAATGACCTCCGCGGTTGCCCCCTACTTGGTTTACGGCATTCTAGGCCTGGTGGGCGCGCTGTTCTTCTTCCTCATCTCCCATGGACTTATCAAGCATACCACCCAGTTCGTGATGGCGGTGGAGCGTCGCTGGGAAAAAATGCCTGCCCAACAAGTTTTATTGGCCACCATTGGTCTGATCCTTGGGCTAGCCATCGCCGCCCTGCTCTCCCAGCTCATCCTCTCCGTGGGTGCATCGCTAATCACCATCAGTTTCAGCGCAATGGTCTATGTGGTATTTGGTACCATCGGCATGCAGATTGGCTTTCGCCGCTACAAAGAAGGCAAGCAGTTTTCCCGCCGCATGCGCCGCAGAATGCAAACCTCCGGTGGAACCGCCGATTTCTTCCTGGACAGTGAGGAGTCCGATGATTTGTCAGGGGAGGACCCCGGTAACTCCGCCTGCCCCAAAAAGTTTCTGGATACCTCTGTCATTATCGACGGCCGGGTGCTGGATATTGTGAAGGCCGGGTTTCTAGAAGGCGACATCGTCATCCCGCAGTTTGTGCTGGCGGAACTGCGCCACATCGCCGACAGCGGGGACAGCTTGCGCCGCGCCCGAGGCCGTCGGGGCCTGGATGTGCTCAGCAAGCTGCAAAAGGAACTGAAAAATCCCATCATCGTAGACGAGACCGACTTTGAGGATGTGGCGGAAGTGGATGTAAAGCTGCTGCGCCTGTGCCGTAACCATGGTGGCATCGTGGTCACCAACGACTATAATCTGAACAAGGTCGCCGGGGTCACGGGAATCAAAGTGCTGAACATCAACGATCTGGCCAATGCCGTCAAGCCCATGCTGATGGCCGGGGAGGAGCTTACCGTGCAAATCGTCCGGGAGGGCAAGGAACCGGGCCAGGGCGTGGCCTACCTGGATGATGGCACCATGATCGTGGTGGACAACGGCCGCCGGTCCGTGGGTGAAAACGTAACCGTAATGGTGACCACCGTATTGCAAACCAGCGCAGGCCGCATGATTTTCACCAAGCTGAAGAGTACCGATGAGAAAGCCGGTTGAGTTCCAAAAAATTTACAAGTTTGCTGCCCTGTGGCGTGCAACCCTGGCGCTCTATGGCTTTTCACCCGTTGGATAGCCTTGACGTATGAGGGGAACTCTTCTATAATGAAGAAACCGACGTGGCATCATTTGCCATGCGCCACGCTCCTACTACGGAAGGAGATTTCGTCATGTCCTCTTTCATCCGTCGTTTTGTGACCCTATTATTGCTGCTGGCCGTGCTCTGTCAGCCGCTGTTTGCCTTTGCCGAGGAGGATTTTATCGCTGAGGACGCTGACGAGCTTGCCGATTTGGCCGATGACCCGGATGCTTTGGCAGCCCAAGTGGATGAATCCCAGGCCCAAGATGAGGTGGAAAAATACATCGCTCTTGCCACCAAGGCCCTGAAAGTACGCAGAGGGCCAGGTCTGGAGTATTTCGGTTCGGATAGCATTCCCTTGGGCTCCCAGGTACACATCATTGAACTGGGTACGGAATGGGCTAAGGTTCGTACGTCTCGCACAGTGGGCTATGTGCTTACCAAATACCTTGAAAACATCCGGGAATATGACCCCTTGAAGCAGACCGTGGGCACCGTAGCCAAAACCCCTGCGGAAGTGGTGGATTATACCCTGGGCAGCACGTCAGAGTTCAAGCGGGGGTATGTGGCCTATGCGGTGAAGCACGCCATCATCCGGGATGCGCCGGACGAGCAGGCCCGGGCCATCGGTGATGTTCCCACCTATAAGGAAGTGCTGGTGAGCCATGTGGACGGGGATTGGAGCTATGCCCGATATGAAGGGCGTACCGGCTACATCCTCAACGCCAGCCTGTTCAAATGGGATCGGATCGACCCCTATGCGGGGCCTATCCCAGGCAACATCGTCTACCCCACCATCGCCTTTTTAAAGCATACCACCAATATTTTGGATTACGACAGCAAGAAGAAAAAGATACCGGTGCTCAAGACCATCGGACCCGGTTCCGCCATCTGCGTGGAAAAGCCGGACGATCAAGGCCGATACAAGACGCCCTACTGGCGTAAAACCGGATATGTCACCCAGGACGATATCGCCTATACCATGGATGTAGTCCCTTATGACAAAGCCGAGGCCGGGGATCTGATCAGCGTGATGACCACCTACTACGCGGTGGGCATCCACACCTTGAATTACCAGGGCCGCAACTGGAACATCTACCTTTCCACCTCCATGATCTCCAACTCGATCCTCCAGCCCAATGCCGTGTTTAATGTGAACAAATGCATTGGTCCCTATCGCATATCCACCGGGTATAAGCGCGCGCCCATCGCCAGCCCCACCGCGCTATGGGGATACGGCGGCGGTACCTGCCAGGTAAACACCACCCTGTATAATACCATTATCCAACTGCCCATCTTCGTCAACCATCGCCAAGTACATGCCAACGTGGGCGCCAAATACTTCCTCAAGGGCTTTGACGCGGCGGTGGGCGGAGGCGACGTCAATATGATCTTTACCAACACTTTGCCCTACCCCATCCGCTTCAATTTCTTTATGAGCGACGGCGTATTAACCTGCTGCATTTTTCGGGCGGGGTAAACAGGCTGGAGGCCTGTTTCCATGCAATGCGAAAAAGCCACTCCTTAGGCGAGTGGCTTTTTCGTAATCTGTTTTACATGAACAACGCTACCGCGCAGTACACCAACAGCAGCCCCATTACGATGTTAGCCGCCTTGCCATACCGTACAAGCAGAGCCTTGAAGGTAGAACCAAAGGCGGCCCACAGCAAGGTGCACGCAAAACCGATGGAGGAAAGCAACAGCGCAAAGCCTGTTACCGCCAGCCATTGGCCCTGAAAATAGGGCAATATATATACCTCCATGCTAACGATGCAATAGAGATAAAGCTTGGGGTTCATAAACTGCAAAAGGATACCGGACCAAAACCCATAGCCGGTTTTGCTGTCCCCTTCTTCCAGTTGCGCAGGCGCGGTGGCGGTCTTATAGGCCAAATACAGCAAATACAGCGCGCCAACGATTTTCATGGGCAGCTGTATAGCAGGGATCACCGTCTGTAGCATGCTGCAAAACAACGCGCATAGCAACGATGCCACGCTAAATCCGGCCAGTATGCCCAGCTCAAAAGGCATGGCCTTTTTCATCCCCAACCGGGCGGCGCAATTCATAGCCACGATGCAGTTGGGACCAGGGGTAATGGCGGTGACCACCACATAGCTCAAAAAAGCAACCCAGGAGAACATGATAACGCCCCTTCACGCGAAAACTAATAGGGCTAGTATACCAGTATCTGTTTTTTTCGCCAACCCCAAAAATACTTCAACGCCATTCCATGACGAAGCCTTCTGCCTCTATGTCAATGACGTGCTATTGCGGCAGCTTAGGGGTTAAATACTGGGCCAGCATGAAACCCACCTTGTCCCCGATCTTCACATGATACCAAGTGGACCCCACCCCCAACACCTGCACCTTTGTGCCGTCCTTGTACTGCCCCAGGGAGGCGGATAAGGTGCTTTGCCCCGCCCGCTGATTTAGGCTTTGCGTTGGCTTGGCGTTCTTCACCTTCACCGTGGGGATGGCGGATTTGATTTGCTTGGCCTGGGTCGAGGAGGCTAAAAACTGCATGTCCATAAACCCTTCCAGGTTGCCAATGCGCACCTTGGCCCAGCTACCGTCCCCCACATAGGCAAGCACCTGCACGGTGACCCCGGTGTAATACTTCCCTAAAGTAGGCGCGTTTTTATCGGCCTTCGTGCGCAGGTTCAGGCGGTCGGTGGCTTTGGGGTTGTTAACCACCGCGCCGCTGTTTTGGGCCAAGCCGTTCTTCGCGCTGATGTATCCAGTAATCCCTTGTTTCGGCAACAGGATGTGCCACCAAGTGGGCGTAAATCCCATCAGCTGGATGCCTGCCTCCAGTCCGCACATCCGAAACTCCGCATTGGTGGAGGGCCTGTCATACAGCTCCCAGGCGGAGGACATGCTCTGATACAGGGGCATGGCGGACTTCACCTTGCTCATGGCGCTGCCCATGGCCAGAAATTTCCGGTTCATGTAGCCCTCTGCGCCACCCTGGTTGTCGCCGATATGCACCTTCACCCAGGGATCCGCCAGGGTCTCCAAAATGGTCACCACCGTCCCATTGTAATACTTCCCCAGGGAGTCCGCTTTTTCATTGGGCTGAGCCCGCAGGTGCAGTCGATCTGCCGGGTTGAGATTGTTGACCAGGGCAGTGTCCCCCACCAGGCCTCCTGCCAGAGAACCAACCGGCAGCAACGTCAGGAGCATTCCCAGGCAAAGCCATCCAATGATTGCTTTTTTCATTTTTGTTTCCTCCAGCCTCTGATGTAAAGCTTTGTATAGAAAAAATGGGCATCCTGCCCATTGAACGGCTCACCAGAGGCATTTCTTCCCTGAAATGGGCGGCTGTTTCCGCTTTTGTCCGCGGCCTTCGTTAGACCCGCAGCAGACATTTTTCCCACTATAGCACCGTTCTGGCGATCAGGTACAGGCCATAGGCTACCATGGCCCCTCCACCGATACGCCGTAGCAGCATCTGGTGGTTCCGCAGCCAACCCAGGACTCCTTTCAGCCATTGGTACAGCAACAGCACCGCCAGCATGGGCAATATCAGCCCCAAGCCAAATACCGCAAGCTGCAGCATGCCCGTCCACAGGGTCGCCCCCTGGGTGGAGGCCGCCATCACCAGGGCGCTGGAAAGCACCGGGCTCAGGCAGGGAGTCCAGGATAGGGCCAAAACGATGCCAATGGCAAAGGCGCCCCAAAAGCCATTCATCCGAATGCCTTTGCCGGGACCCAACCCCGGGGAAAACCCCTTCCCGCGGAATACATCCAGCATCCACAGGCCAAAGAGGATCATCAGCACTCCGCTGACCACGTCCAACACGCCCCGGTCCGCGTTCTTCAATGCGCCGCCCAGCAAACCCGCACCGGCTCCCATCAGCATGAACAGCAGAATGAAGCTCAGCGCCAGCCCCAGGCACCGGCGGACAATCATCCCCCAGGAGGCTTTCTCCCCGCCGTCGTCCGTGTTGCCCCCCAGCAGATACAGTGCATAGACCGGCAGCATCGGCAGAATACAGGGAGATAAAAAAGCCAGCAATCCACCCCCCAACATAGCCCAAAGGCTATATTGGGGGACATACGCCGCATAATCGATGATCATTGAAAGGCTCCCAACCGGATGTCCGGCAAGGGCATCCTCGTTGGTGGCGGAGCTGTCAAGTCGGGAGCGCCCTGGGGCGTAGCATTTGGATCCTTCTTGCCCACGTCCAGCCGTTCCATGACCAGCTCAATCATTTCAAAGTTCATCGCTTGCGGGATCACCGTCTCCATCTTCCCATCCTTATTGATGAACACGCTGGTGGGAAAGCCGGGGATCCGGGCCGCAAAATACAAGGCCCTATCCCGATCTTCAAAGAAATGCATGTCCTGCATGCTGTACCTTTCTTTCACACTCTCAGTATTACGCTCGTCCTCCCCATCCCACACATGCACCATGATGATTTCCAGCTCATCCCGGCTGTAGGTGTCAAACAGCTGTTTAATGTAGGGCATCTCCAGCTCGCAATAGGGGCACCATTCCGTAAAAAAGTTGAGTAAAATCGCTTTGCCTTCATAGGGCATCAAGTCTAACCCCAGCTGGGTGAACGCCTCCAGCAATTTGGTGTCTTTTTCGGACTCTGGTGTCGCCTGGGGCTCTTGCGCCAGGCTGGCCGGGCTTAGCAACGCCAATGCTATCGCCATACAACACAGAGCTGTCAACATTTTTTTCATGTTTTTCCCCTCTTTGTCCATTAAGTTATCGAGAAGCTATCGAGCTGCCGCCCGCCCCGGCTGCCCGGGGTGGCTATTCGGTGACCACACCCAGGGCTCCCCTGGGCGGTCCATTGCCCTCCACAGTCTGGGTGGACTGGGCGGGGGCGTTTGTCCCCTCTTGCCCCTGGGGCGGTTGCGCCCCGGTGTTCCGCTTGGCTACGCCCATGCGTTCCACTATTTCCGCCATGGTTTCAAAAGAAAGCCCTCTGCCATAGGCCTCCGCCAGCATGCCCTGCGGATCGATGAAAAAAGCGGTGGGCACAGAGGGGACCTTTAGTTTTTGGGCCAACTTGAGCCCTTCATCCTCAAAAAACGCCATCTCTTGCAAGCCCAAGTCCTTCACCACTTTTTGGGTGTTCTTTTGCGTCTCTTTCCTTGTCCACTCATGGCTGAGAATGATGTGCAGCCCCTCAGGGTCATAGCTATCGTAAAGCTTCTTCCATTGCGAAAGTTGCCGGCGGCATTCCTTATCGCCTTCGATGAAGAAAAACACCGCTATCGCTTTGCCTCTGAGCTTTTCCAGGGACAGGGGGGCGCTTCCAAAGGCCGCTACCATATCGATCTGGTTGCCGGTATTCACCACGGTCGTGGCGGCGGCGGCATCCGTAGGCTGCGGGGTGGCGTCTGTATCAGACGCTGGTGGCGTGATAACGACCACGGAAGGTGGTGGCGTGATCATTTCTGTTGTCGCCTTAGGGGTCGCCACAATGGCAAAGGCGAGAGGCTCGGTGGTCTGGGTCTGCTGTGGGGTGGGCTTCTCCTGAGCAGATGTTGCTTCGGCTTCCGTCGTTTCGGTGGCCTGTTCCTGGGTGGGGGTTGCCGACGCTGTTACCTCAAGTGTAGGTCTTTGGGTAGGCTGTGGTAAAGTTGGTTCTGGTTGGGTCGGTTCCGGTGTGATGTCCGGCGTTTCCGTAGGTGCGATTTGGACGGGATCTTCCACGCCGGGCTGCTTGGGCACGCCCAGGCGATCCACCAGCATGGCCAAGGTGTCATAATGCAAAGAATCTTGGAAACCGTCTACCAATAGTCCATTAGCGTCAATGATCAGCGTGGTGGGTACCGAGGTGAGCTTCAGCTTCTTGGCCAGCTTGAGGCCCTCATCTTCAAAGAATGACATTCCCTGCAACCCAAGCTCTTCCACCACTTTTCTGGTGTTTGCTTCGGTTTCCTCCAGGGCCCATTCATGGCTGAGAATGATGTGCAGCTGGTTGGGATCATAGGTGTCATAAATCTTTCTCATCGCTGCCAGCTGTGTGCGGCAGCCGCTGTGCCCTGCCACAAAAAAGAACGCCAAAATGGCCTTTCCCTTAAAAGGCGTCAGGGAAAGAGGCTTTTCCCCAAAGGCTTTGATCATGTCCGTTTGAGGTTGCGTTGCCAGGGAGGGAATGGCCCAGGCGCCAAGCAAAAACAGGAGCAGCAAAAGCGCGGCGCCTCTGCGAGGGTGCTTCATGGGTGCTTTCTCCTTATCTACAGCGCTGAAAAGGGTATGTGGGGGGGTCCTCATGATACCACATTCTTGCCGTAGATGAAACCATCTTTCCTGTAACAAAACCGCTAAGAAATTCTTTCCAACCCAGATTTTTGATATGCAGTTTTATCTGAATGATGATTCATTTTTGTGTTTTGGGGCATGCGAAAATTTTGCACTTTACGATCGAAAATAAATATGATATACTGCAATTCGAAATGTTTCTCTGGATGGTTTTTCTTTCCCCTCTTCATTTTGATTTGCAAGTTATGGTCTCTCGTCCGCCGTTTGTTCATTATGGCCGCCCTGCGGCTTGAATAGGAGGAACCCCCTATGCCCTTAGGTATTTCCGCCAACTGCGCTGGCATCGCCCCTTCGGCCACACTGGCCCTGGACGCCCAGGTCAAGGCCCTACGGGCCGCCGGAGAAGAGGTGATCGGCTTTGCCGCCGGGGAACCTGATTTTGACACCCCCGTTGCCATCCGGGACGCCATGAAAGATGCTCTGGACAAGGGTATGACCCGCTATACCCCGGTTGCTGGCACCCTCGAGCTGCGGGACGCCATCCTTCAAAAGCTGAAAAAGGACAACGGCCTCACCTATACCCGGGATCAGATCATCGTATCCAATGGGGCCAAGCATTCGATTTATACCGCCTTGCAGACGATTTGCAACCTGGGTGATGAGGTAATCATTCCCACCCCCTGCTGGGTCAGCTATCCGGAGATCGTGCGCATGTGCGGCGGGGTGCCCGTGTTTGTGGCCGCTACCGAAGCCGAGGGTTTCGTGCCGCCCATCGAAAGAATTTCCGCGGCCGTTACCGCTAAAACCAAGGCCTTCATCCTCACCACTCCCAACAACCCCAACGGCACCGCCTGGGATCGGGATATTCTGGAACAGCTGGCGCGGCTTTGTGTAGAAAAGGACTTCTATGTGCTCTCCGACGAGATCTACGAAAAGCTCATTTACGACGGCAATCAGCATATTTCCATCGCCAGCTTTGGGCCGGATGTCCAGGCGCGTACCTTGCTGGTAAACGGCGTGAGCAAAGCCTATGCCATGACGGGATTCCGCATTGGTTACACCGCAGGGCCCAAGGACGTGATCGCCTCCATGACCAATTACCAGAGCCAGGCCACCTCCGCCCCCAACACTCCGGCCCAGCACGCCGCTGCCGTGGCCCTCACCATGCCTCAGGACTGTGTGTCGGAGATGTGCCAGTCCTTCCAAGAGCGCAGGGATTTTTTGGTGGCGGGGCTCAATACCATTGACGGCATCCATTGCACCAAGCCCGAGGGCGCCTTTTACGTGATGATGAACGTGAAGAACCTGCTGGGCAAGAAGCTGGAAGGCAAAACCATCGATACCACGGATGCCTTTGCCCGGGCCCTGCTGGAACAGCAACACGTAGCCGTGGTGCCTGGCACCGCCTTCATGTCTGATGACTGCTGCCGCCTGAGCTATGCCACCGGTATCCAGGAGATTGCCGAAGGCCTGCGCCGCATTGCCGCCTTTGCGGCACAACTGCAATGAGACGGACGGCTTAGCCGCCCAAAGGAGCATGCATGATTTCTTTCAGCAAAACCAATAACCTGCTGATGCAGGCCAATTATCAATATGAACTCCAGGAGGTTGCCGAACCCAACCTGTACCGGGAGATCTTTGATTATCAGTCCATCCCCAAGATCGCCTTTAACAACCGAGTGGTGCCCATGTCCATGCCCGCGGAAATCTGGATGACGGACACCACCTTTCGGGACGGTCAGCAGAGCGTAAGCCCCTTCACCCCTACCCAGATTGCGCATCTCTTTGCTTTGATGTCCAGGCTTGGCGGCCCCAATGGCCTTGTGCGACAAAGCGAGTTCTTCCTCTATACGGCCAAGGACCGGGAAGCCCTGGAAAAGTGCCAGGCGATGGATTTGCGTTTTCCAGAGATTACCACCTGGATCCGCGCCAGTGAGAAGGATTTTGAGCTGGTGAGGGCAGCCGGAGTACAAGAGACCGGCATCCTGGTCTCTTGCAGCGATTACCACATCTTCAAAAAAATGCACCTGACCCGAAGCCAGGCCATGGCGCAATATCTGGGTATTGTTAAGGCAGCCCTGGACAAAGGCATCGTCCCCCGTTGCCACCTGGAGGACATCACCCGGGCCGATTTCTATGGTTTTGTACTGCCCTTCGCCGAGCAGCTGATGAACCAATCCCAGGATAGCGGCATCCCCATCAAGATCCGCGCCTGCGACACCATGGGGTATGGCGTCAGCTATCCCGGCGCGGCTCTGCCCCGCAGCGTGCCCGGCATCATCTATGGCCTGAACCACTATGCGGGCTTCCCAAGCGCCCAGCTGGAATGGCATGGTCACAACGATTTTTACAAGGTGGTTGCCAACGCCGGTACCGCCTGGCTGTATGGCTGCGCCAGCATCAACTGTTCCCTGCTGGGCATTGGCGAGCGCACCGGCAACTGCCCCCTGGAGGCCATGGCCGTGGAGTATCAGGCCCTGCGCGGCGAAACTGGCGGCATGGACCTCACCGCCATCACAGAAATCGCCGAGTACATGGAGCGAGAAATCGGCCTTGAGATCAGCCCCCGCCAACCTTTTGTGGGCCGTCAGTTCAACGTGACGCGGGCGGGCATCCATGCCGACGGCATGCTCAAGGATGAGGAAATCTACAACATCTTTGACACCGCCGCTCTGTTGAATCGCCCTGCCTCCGTGGCCGTGGACAGCCACAGCGGCCTGGCCGGTATCGCCCACTGGATGAACAGCTACTTCCGCCTCAAGGCGCCCCACGCCGTGGACAAGAAGGATGAAACCGTCCAGGCTGTCAAGAACATGGTGGACGCCCTCTATTCCCAGGGCCGCAACACGGTCATGGGCGATCAGGAGCTGGAAATCATGGTGCGGGACGCAGGGCAGGATCGGTACGAAAAACTGTTGTTCCATCGGAGCAAGTAAGGAGCCCGGGAATCCGGACTGTTGGCAACGTTTGACCAAGGGCTGTATCCCAGGCGTTCAGCCTAGCCTTAGCCCCTGAGCCCTTTCTTTCATCACATGAAAAGTGATGCAAGGAAAGGGCCTTTCAATTGAAAAAAAATTGCCTGAGTGTAACATGACGCTCTTTTTTTGCTTGCCAAAAGGATAGCATTCCCAAGTGTGGGATTCCCAAGGGACAAGTCCCTTGGGCGGGGTTTTGGGGCGCAGCTCCCATGCCCCGCCCCTTCCCTCGGCCCTGGCAGCGCTACTTTGCCCAGGCGTGGATGGCATCCCGCAAGAACCGGGCGCATCCGGGCTGGCTTTTGTCGTAGTAAGCGGTGAAGCGCTCGTCCGCCAAGTACATGTCTCCCAAGCCCTTGTGGGCTTCCGGGCTGTAATGGCCCCAGGTGTAGCCCAGCCACTCCTTATGGAGCCTGGCCAGTTCCTGGCCCGCCTCTCCGGCGGGGCTTT
>JAVBSI010000081.1:0-7757 GCA_031556815.1 Eubacteriales bacterium
GGCTTATCAGGCGCGTCCTGTGGGCGCCCCTGCGGCAGGTCCTTATGGCCGTCCCGCCAACCCGCAAGGCCCCTATGGCCGCCCGGCCAATCCCCAGGCAGCAGGTGGGCCCTATGGCCGTCCCGTCAACCCCCAAGGCCCCTATGGCCGCCCGGCGAACCCCCAAGCGGGAGGCCCTTATGGCCGCCCGGCTGGCGGAGCGCCTTCGATGGGTGTGCGCCCCGGCGCTGGCCCTGGTAGGCCCGGCGGCCCTGGACGCCCTGGCATGGGTGGGCCAGGCAGAGCCAAATCGGCTGAGATTGCGCCTGCGGCCGAAAAGGAACGGGTCAGCAATTATGACCCCAATAAAAAGAGCTATATCCGGCAGCATGATCCGGAACGAGTAGCCAGAAACCGCAAGCAACTGGCCCGGGAGAGCTTTAGCGGCTATGACGATGATGTGGTGCGCGGCGGGCGTCGCGCCAGGGCCAAGAAGCCCAGCGCGCAGCAGTTGATGGCCCCCATCCGGATTGAAAAGGCCTTTATGACGGCGGAGACCATCACCGTGAAGGATCTCACCGAGCGCATCGGCAAGCCTGCCGGCGATATTTTGAAGAAGCTGCTGCTGCTGGGCGTGATGGCTAATATTAACAGCGAGCTGGATTATGATACGGCTGGCTTGGTCTGCTCCGAATTTGGGGTGGATCTGGAACTGAACCTGGCCAAAACTGCCGAGGACGTGCTTATCGATACGGACTTTAAGGACACGGAAGAGGATTTGGTGTACCGGCCGCCGGTCATCACTATCATGGGTCATGTAGACCATGGCAAGACTTCCCTGCTGGATTATATCCGCAAAACCAAGGTCACTGCGGGAGAAGCCGGCGGCATTACCCAGCACATCGGCGCATACACAGTCAATTTGGATGGCAGCCAGATCACCTTCCTGGACACCCCCGGTCACGAAGCCTTTACCGCTATGCGGGCTAGAGGCGCGCAAGCAACGGACATCGCCGTGCTGGTGGTTGCCGCGGATGACGGCGTGATGCCCCAAACGATAGAGGCCATCAACCATGCCAAGGCGGCGGATGTGCCCATCATCATCGCGATCAACAAGATGGACAAAGAAGCCGCCAACCCCGACCGGGTGAAGCAGGATCTGACCGCCTATGAGCTGGTGCCCGAGGAATGGGGCGGCGATACCATCATGGTGCCTGTGAGCGCCCAGACGGGTGAGGGCGTGGATCAACTATTGGAAATGATCTTGCTGGTGGCGGATATGCGCCAGCTGCGGGCCAACCCCAACCGCATGGCCAAGGGCGTGATTATCGAGGCCAAACTGGATAAGTCCAGAGGACCTGTGGCCACCGTGCTGCTGCAAAACGGTACCCTTCATGTGGGGGATAACATCGTGGCGGGCATGGCCAGCGGACGTGTGCGCGCCATGACCAATGACCGGGGCGAGCGGGTGGAGGAGGCTGGGCCCTCGATGCCTGTGGAGATCGCGGGCTTCAATGATGTGCCCAGCGCCGGCGACGACATGATGGCCGTTGCGGACGATCATTTGGGCCGCCAGGTAGTGGAGGAGCGCCGCGATAAGGTGAAAGCGGCCCGTGTGGCATCCTCTAAGGTATCGCTGGATAATCTGTTCAGCCATATTGATCAGGGCAAGATCGTCAATTTGAACATCGTCATCAAAGCAGACGTGCAGGGCAGCGTGGAAGCGGTGAAACAGGCCCTGGAGAAGCTTACCAACGATGAGGTGCGCGTGCGCGTGCTGCATAGCGGCGTTGGCGCCATCGCCAAGGATGATGTGAACCTGGCCTCGGCCTTTGGCGCCATCATCATCGGGTTTAACATTCGGCCTGACAATAGCGCCCGGGATACCGCCGAGAAAGAGGGCGTGGATGTCCGGCTCTACCGGGTCATCTACCAGGCCATCGAGGACATCCAAAAGGCGATGAAGGGCTTGCTGGCGCCAGAGTTTAAGGAAGTGCTGCTGGGCCATGCGGAGGTGCGCAACACCTTCCGCATCACAGGCTCGGGTACCGTGGCGGGCTGCTATGTGCAAGATGGCAAGCTGCAGCGCAATGCTGAGGTGCGCCTGCTACGCGACAACGTGGTGGTGTTTGAGGGCAAGCTTTCGTCGCTGAAACGCTTTAAGGACGACGCCAAGGAAGTGGCGTCCGGATATGAATGCGGCGTAAGCTTTGACGCATTCAACGACATCAAGGAAGGCGATATCGTGGAATGCTTCCTGATGGAGCAGATTGAGCGGTAAGCCGTTTGGGTAGGAAAGGGAACGAGAGTGAGCTATCAACGGATTGATCGAATTAGCGAGCAGGTTCGCCGGGAGGTGGACCTGATTGTAAGAGAAAATCTCTCTGATCCGCGGATCAAGGGGACCTTCAGCATTACGCGGGCGGAGGTCACCCGTGATCTGCGTTACGCTAAGGTTTTTGTGAGCATTTTGGAGGATGAAAACCGCCAGCCTATGATGAAAGCGCTCAAAAGCGCCGCGGGTTTTGTGCGCCATGAATTGGGCCAGCGGATGATCATCCGATATGCCCCGGAGATTTTGTTTGAAGAGGATCATAACATCGAATATGGCATCCACATTGCCAAAGTACTGAAGCAGGTACAAGCGGAGGAAGCGGCAGATGGCGAGGGAACCTCAGAAGGACCATAATCGATATCAAATGAAAGAGCTGCTGTCCGCCATCAAGAAGGCTGACAGCGTCTTGCTGTTTTGCCACATATCGGCTGACGGCGACACCATTGGCAGCGCCTTGGCGCTTAAAATGATGCTGGAACAGATGGAAAAGAAAATCATCCTGGTGATGGATGGGCTGGTGCCGCCAAGCTTGTTCTTCTTGCCAGATCTATATGCTTTCCGCAACCCGCAGGATGTGGCTGCCCAGGTGGATGGGCAGACCGATGGCATGTTGGCCATTGCGGTGGATATAAGCTGTTCCAATCGGTTAGGTGAAGCGGAAGCGCTTTTTCATAGCGTGAAGGTGACCGCCCAGATCGATCACCACGGCACAAACCCTGGGTACGCCCAGATCAACCTGATCGACGGCGATGCCCCGGCCACTGCGATCCTGGTGAGCCGTGTGCAGGAGGAGTTGGGGCTGCCCATCCATCCAGAGGAAGCAGTATGCCTGTATACCGCGCTATCCACGGACACAGGCAACTTCGTATTTGAAAACACCAACGCCGAGGCCTTTGAACTGATGGCGCGGCTGATGGAGGCGGGACTGCCGATCGCTAAGTACAGCCGGGTGCTGTTCAAGCGCAAGGAGCGGGCATTTGTGGGTTTGCTGGGCAAAGCGTTGCCTACCTTGGCGTTTTTGTACCATGGGGAGATTGCCGGCATGCAGATCACCTATGAGGACATGCTGGCCGTAAACGCCACCGGCGAGCACACGGATGGTGTGGTAGACTATGCCATCGATACCTCCGGCGTGAAGATTGCGTATTTTGCCAGGGAAACCGAGGACGGCTCCATCAAGTTTAGCCTGCGCGCCCTGTCTCCTTATCGGGTAGACCAGGTGGCGGCGCTGTTTGGGGGCGGTGGGCATCACCTGGCGGCGGGGTGCACGGTGCGGCTTCCGCTTGGCGAAGCGGTGGCCAGAATCCAAGAGACCCTGCTGAAAGCCCGGGAAGGGAAGTTGGATCCGTGACGCAAACCCAGACAATGCCGCTAAGCGGATTTTTAAATGTGCTAAAGCCGCCGGGTATGTCCTCCGCGCATGTGGTGGGCATGGTCAGGCGCTTTTTTGGCGGCGAAAAGGTAGGCCATGCGGGGACGTTGGATCCGGAGGCGGCGGGAGTGCTGCCGTTGATGGTGGGGAAGGCTACCCGTTTGTTCGACTATTTGCAGGAGAAGGAAAAAGCCTATGTGACCGAGGTGGCTTTTGGCTGTGCCACGGATACCCAGGATGCCCAGGGAATCCCTGTTTCCTGGGGGAATGCATGGGACAAATGGGAGGGGGATGGAGCCGCATTGCAGGCGGCGCTACAAAAGGTCTTGCCGCAGTTTATCGGCCCATTGGAGCAGCGTCCGCCCATGGTCAGCGCCATTCAACAGGACGGCAAGCGGATGTATCAGCTGGCCCGGGAGGGAGAAAGCATCGATTTGGCCCCGCGCCAGGTGACGGTGCATAGCCTGGCCCTGGAAAGGATAATGCCGAGCCATGGGGCGCTGATCCATGTGCGCTGCTCCAAGGGCTTCTATGTGCGCAGCTTTTGCCAGGATCTGGGGGAAGCTTTGGGTTGCCCGGCGCATATGCGGTTTTTGCTTCGCAGCCTTGCCGGGGTGTTCACGTTGGACGCGGCCCATCCTTTGGAAGAGCTTGCGGAGGCCGCCCGGCAAGGCAGGTTGAGAAGCTGCTTGCTGCCGGTGGAGTTTGCGCTGGGTCATCTGCCTCAGGTGGAGGTGCCCCGCCATTTGCATAGGGCCTTTGCCACCGGCGGGAAGCTGCCCTGGAGGGACTTCCCGGCATTGTGGGGTACCCAGGCGGAAACAGGGGGCGCTGTTTGCTTACAGATGGAAGGACGCATTGCGGCTATTGGCAGGCGGCAAGAGGATCGGCTTAAACTTCAGACCTGGTTGGGTTGAGGCGGAGGAGTGAAAAAAACGCATGCTGATTTGCTTGGATGGGAAAGCTGAAAGCAGCCGTAGCGTATTGGCGCTGGGCATGTTTGATGGGGTGCACCTGGGGCATCGGGTGCTACTGATGCGGGCCAAGGCTTTGGCCCGGCAGCAGGGTGTGCCGCTGGTGGTTAGCACTTTTACCAGCCATCCCATGCAGGTGATCCGTCCTGCGCAATGCCCGCCCATGCTTACCACGCTGGACGAGCGCGCACGCAAGATGGAGGCTCTGGGCGTGGACATCCTTTGTGCCGAGCCTTTTGACCAAGCTGTGATGGACACCCCTCCAGAGGCTTTCATTGCCGAGCTTTGCAAACAGTTTCACCCTTGCTTTGTCGTGGTGGGATATAATCATAGCTTCGGGAAAAAGGGAGCGGGCAATCCCATCCTGCTCGAGGCCTTGGGGCAAGTTTTTGGCTACATGGCGGAAGTGGTGCCTAAGATTACGCTGGATGGGCAGGAGGTCAGCTCCACCATCATCCGAAATTTATTGGCTGCGGGGGATGTGGATCTGGCGCGGCAGATGCTGGGCGCTCCCTATCAGCTGCTGGCCACGGTTGCGGAGAAACAGAGCGGTACCTATGGGTTGGTGATGATGGGCAATGGAAAACAGGACGTGCCGCCCGGAAGATACAGGGCGCTGATGGAAACGCTGGGCAAAAGATACCCAGTGGCCCTACAGGTGCCTAGCAAGGGCAAAGGGGTGGTTCAGTTGACCCGGGACATTCCACAGGGCAGCGAAGCGATCCTCCAGCTTTATCATCAGCAGGGATAAGGGAGATGGGCTTTGAAAAAACGGGTTTACAAAACCAAATCTCCGTGCTACAATAACTAGCGTGTCTGTAGATCCAGACGAACCGTAGGCGCAGCTTACCGAATGCCAACGCTAGGCTATGCTTGCGGCGATCAGTGGGACGCAGGGTTCGTCCCCCATTACAAGGAGGCAACCTCATGGTAAAATCGGAAATCATTAAGTCTTATGCCCGCCATGAAGGCGACACGGGTTCCCCCGAGGTACAGATCGCACTGTTGACGGAGCGCATCAACCACCTCAACGAGCACCTGAAGATCAACAAGAAGGATCATCACAGCCGTCGCGGCCTGTTGCTTATGGTCGGCAAGCGGCGTGGTCTGCTGGATTACTTGAAAAAGACCGACATCGAAAGCTATCGTACCCTGATTGCCCAGTTGGGACTTCGCAAATAACCATTGAATCTGGCTCGAATCAACCGCGCAGCCGGCGGGAAAACCCGCCGGGCGCGGCTGTTTTGTGAAGAAGGGGCTTTTGACCCCGGCCGCATTGCGGCATGAAGAGGCGCAGACCAGGCAACACGGCCTGGGTGCAGGAAGAGGAGTAAGGAAATGGAGCACAAGGTTTTTTCTTCCGAGCTGGCGGGGCGCCCGCTCACCATCGAGTTTGGCAAATATGCGATGCAGGCGGCGGGTTCCGCCTTTGTGCGCTACGGGGACACCGTGGTGATCGTGAACGCGACCATGTCGGACAAGCCCCGGGATGGGGTGGATTTCTTTCCCTTGAGCGTGGATTTTGAAGAGAAGCAATACGCAGCGGGCAAGATCCCCGGTGGGTTTATCAAGCGGGAGGGCCGCCCCACGGAAAAGGCGACCTTGACCTGCCGGCTCATCGACCGGCCCCTGCGGCCCCTGTTTCCTAAGGGCATGCGCAATGATGTGCAGGTGGTGGCAACCACCCTATCCGTGGACAAGGATCTGCCGCCGGAAATCCCGGCGATGATCGGATCGTCCGCCGCGTTGGCGGTGAGCGAGATCCCCTGGAACGGCCCCACCGGCACGGTGATGGTAGGCATGGTGGACGGCCAGTTCGTGCTTTGCCCCAACATTGAGCAACGGGAAAAGAGCGCGCTGCACCTGGTGGTCAGCGGTACCAAGGAAGCCGTGCTGATGGTGGAGGCGGGCGCCAAGGAGGTCAGCGAGGAGCAAATGCTGGGCGCGATCCTCTTTGCCCATGAAGAGATCAAGAAGATCGTGGCCTTCATTGAAGGCATCCAGAAGGAAATTGGCAAGGAAAAGGTGGAAGTGGCCCTGGTGCTGACCGGGGACGATATCAAGCAGGCTGTGCGGGAATATGCTTTTGACAAGTGCGTCAACTGCTTTGAAACCACCGACCGTCATGTGCGCCAGGAGCGGGAAGCCGCGGTGAAGACGGACTGCATGGAGCATTTCGCCACACAATTTGAGGGACGCCTGAACGAAGTGGGCGACGCATTGTACTATCTCAACAAGGAAATCATGCGCAAGAAGATCTTGGACAGCGGCGTTCGCGCCGATGGCCGTGGCCCCACGGATATCCGCCCCATCTGGTGTGAAGAGAGCGTCTTGCCCCGTACCCACGGCAGCGCGGTGTTCACCCGGGGTGAGACTCAGGTGCTTACCGTGACTACGCTGGGATCTATGAGCGATTTGCAAATTTTGGACGGTATCGGCACCGAGGACAGCAAGCGCTACATTCACCACTACAACATGCCTCCTTTCGCCACCGGCGAGGCGGGCCGCATGAAGAGCCCTGGACGCCGGGAGGTGGGCCATGGCGCACTGGCGGAGCGCGCTCTGGAACCGGTGATTCCCGGTGAGGATGAGTTTCCTTACACCCTGCGCCTGGTGAGCGAAGTGCTTAGCTCCAATGGTTCCAGTTCAATGGCTTCCGTTTGCGGCAGCACCCTGTCCCTGATGGACGCGGGCGTACCCATTAAGGCTCCTGTGGCCGGCGTGGCCATGGGTCTCATCAAGGACGCAGACAGCCAAAATGTGGCCGTGCTCACCGACATCCAGGGCCTGGAGGATTTCCTGGGCGACATGGACTTCAAGGTGGCTGGCACCGTGAAGGGCATCACCGCCATCCAGATGGATATCAAGATCGCGGGTATCGACAAGCCCATTTTGGAAAAGGCGCTCAGCCAAGCGCTGGCCGGCCGCCTGCATATCCTGCAGACCATGCTGGAAACCCTGGCTCAGCCCAGAGATCATCTGAGCAAGTATGCGCCCAAAATCGTGCGCTTCACCATTAACCCCGAAAAGATCCGCGAGGTCATTGGACCGGGCGGCAAGATGATCAACAAGATCATCGCTGAAACCGGCGTGAAGA
>JAVBSI010000034.1:0-59662 GCA_031556815.1 Eubacteriales bacterium
TCCTTCCGCCGCCCTTGGCCGCCGCCGCTCAAAAACCTGCCGGGCGTTTTTCCCAACGTTGGGGCCGCGGGTTTGGCGGGCGGCCCGCTTCTGTTTTGTTCTTCAACGTCCATTTCAACCGGGGGATCGCTGCTATTCTTCCTCCGGTTCCGGCGCGCTTTCCTCCCGCTCCTCCATTTCCTCCCAGGCAGCCGCTTCCGCCTTCACGTCCATCACGCTGTAGGGCTCCACGCCCGTCACCACATCGTCCAAGATGGCCATGATATAGGGCATGCCCTTGTCCTGCTTGCCTTGCAGCACAACCTCCCCAGCGTCCATGGGGGTGGGAGGGCTCTTTTTTTGGCAGGCCAGCAACGCCAGGGGCAGTTCCTTCACCAGCAGCGCCCCCGCGATTCGATTTCCGTTGGAACCGCTCTTGTTGAAATAGAAGGCTTTCACTCCCTTACCCCCGCGGGCTTGGGGTTCAAAATCCATGAAGAGGACGCGTTTGGCAAAGCCCCGGTCGCTAAAGAGCAGCACCTGATCCGTGGGCTCGGGCTGAGCGACCCACAGCACCTCGTCCCCCGCCTCCAGGGTCATACCCTTCACTCCGCCGGTAACCCGCCCCATGGTGGGCAGGTTGTCCGTATGGAAGCGAATGCTCATGCCAGAGCGGCTGACGCACAGCATGTCCAAAGCGGGATTCAGCGCGATCACGGCCAGCAGGCTGTCCCCCGGGCGCAGGTTGACGGCCGCGAATTTCTGCCGGCGCACATCGTATTCTTCGGCGGCGGTGCGTTTGAGGGTACCCAAACGGGTAATGAACAGCAAATCCGGCATCTGGGCCAGCTCCGCCGGGGTACAGCAGAGCATGTGCACCGGCTCCTCCCCCGCCTCCAGCCCGGCCAGCACGCCGCTGAGCAGCGAACCCCGCTCCTTGGGACGGTTCATCTCCGCCAAAGCGCCCACGCCCAGCAGATAGCAGTTGCCTAGGTTGGTGAAGAAGTACAGCGTCTTGTCCGTATCGGTCTCAAAGAGGAAGCGGGGGGCGTCCTCCAGGTTTTCATTCTCGATGCATATGGCGGGCAGCTTGCGGTAATGGCGGGGGTACATACGCCTGAGATATCCGGCTTTGGTATAGGTAACAATGGCTTCCTCCGCCACGGCTTCTTCCCTCGCCGCGGCCTCAATCACATTTTCCACCTTTTCCAGCGCGGTGCGGCGGTCATCGCCATACTTGTCAGCCACCTCTTGCAGCTCATCCTTGATGACCTTCATCAGCTTCTTTTCGCTGGCCAAAATGGCCTCCAGCCTGTCAATGAGCTTAAGCAGGTCGGCGTACTCCTTGCGCAGGGACAAGATCTCCAGTCCCGTCAGCCGTTGCAGCCGCAGATCCAAGATGGCCTGCGCCTGAATATCGTCAATGGTCAGCAACTCCATCAGGCCAGCCTTGGCCTCCTTGGGGCTTTCACTTCGGCGGATCAACGCAATGACCTCATCCAGTCGATCCACGGCCCGCATCAGCGCCTCCAACAAATGCGCCCGGGCCCGGGCATGGTCCAGCTCATACTGGGTACGGGCGGTGACCACATTCTTCTGGTGCTTGATGTAATAGCGGATCATCCGGCGCAGGCTGAGCTGCTTGGGCTTGCCCTCGGCGATGGCCACCATATTCACGCCGAAGGTGATCTGGAGATCGCTGTACTTATACAGGTAGGCCAGCACCTTATCCACGTCCGCTTCTTTGCGAAGCTCGATCACGGCCCGCAGGCCCGTGCGGTCGCTTTCGTCCCGGATGTCGTAGATGCAACCCAGGGCGGCCTTTTTTTCCTCGCTGAGCTTGAGGATCTTCTCCAGCATGGCCGCCTTGCTGACCTGGTAAGGAATCTCCGTGATGACGATGAGCTTTCGCCCGGCGCTGCCTTCCTCGATATGTACCTTGGCCCGCAACAACAGCTTACCCTTGCCGGTTTGGTAGGCGTTTTTCAACTCCTCCGTGTCCAGCAGCACGCCGCCGGTGGGAAAGTCCGGCGCGGGCATAAGCTGCATCAACTCTTCCACGGTGATGTCCGGGTTATCAATCTGGGCCATGACGGCGCGCACGGCCTCCCGCAGGTTGTGGGGTGGGATGTTGGTAGCCAGGCCCACGGCAATGCCGCTGGCCCCGTTCACCAGCAGGTTGGGATACCGGGCGGGCAGCATATCCGGCTCTTTGAGGGTATCGTCAAAGTTCAGACGAAACGGCACGGTGTCCTTGTCGATATCCCGCAGCATCTCCATGGCCAGCGGGGTCATCCGCGCCTCGGTGTAGCGCATGGCGGCGGCGCTGTCTCCGTCGATGGAGCCAAAGTTACCATGGCCGTTCACCAGCATGCCCCGCATGCTGAAATCCTGGGCCAGGCGCACCAAGGCGTCATAGACGCTGGAATCTCCATGGGGATGGAACTTACCCAGGCAATCGCCCACGATGCGGGCGCATTTGCGGTGGGGATGCTCCGGCAACAGGTTCAACTCGCTCATGGTATACAAAATGCGGCGCTGCACGGGCTTGAGGCCGTCCTCCACCCGGGGCACAGCCCGCTCCAAGATGACATGCTCCGCATAGGGAATCATGCTGTTGTGCATGACCTCCTCCATGGGGGTCTGGATGATGTTTTGCGCAACGCTGAAAACGTCCTCTTTGCTCACAGCTCATCGCCCCCTTCCGGGACTTCGGTCATTTCCGAAAAGTGGTCTTCCCGGTTGAAGTTGGCATGCTGGCTGATATACTCCCGGCGGGGCTCCACCTTGTCCCCCATCAAAATGGTGACCACCCGCTCCGCCTGGGCCGCGTCCTCAATGGTCACTTGCAGAAGCTTTCGCTGCTGCGGGTCCATGGTGGTGGCCCAAAGCTGCTCCGGGTTCATCTCCCCCAGGCCCTTATACCGCTGGATGGTATAGCCCTTGCTGCTGCCCCGGGTAAGCTTTTGCATTTGACGGTCATCGTAGGCATAGTTCACCTTGTTGCCACGCTGTACCTTATACAGCGGAGGCATGCCGATGAACACGTGCCCCTCGGTAATCAACTCCCGCATGTAGCGGTAGAAGAACGTGAGCAAAATCGCCCGGATGTGGGCGCCGTCCTGATCCGCGTCGGAGAGGATGATGACCTTGTGGTACTTAAGCCCATCCAGGCTAAAGCTTTCGTCAATGTTGGTGCCCAGGGCGGTGATGACGGTGCGGAACTCCTCGTTGGCCAGCACCTGGTCAAGCCGCTTTTTTTCCGCGTTGAGGGGCTTGCCACGAAGGGGCAAAATGGCCTGGAAGCGCCTGTCTCGACCCTGTTTGGCGCTGCCGCCGGCGCTGTCCCCCTCCACGATGAACAGCTCGTTTTCCTCGGACCTGCGGCCCGTGCAGCTGGACAGCTTGCCCACCAGCGGCGCGGCCTCCAGCGCATTGCGGGTACGGGCCACATCCCTGGCCTTGCGGGCAGCCTCCCGCACATGGGCCGCGCGCACGGCCTTCTCCACCAGCTGCTGGCAAAGCTCCTGGTTCTTCAAATCCTCAAAATACGCGGTAAGCTGCTGGACCAAAATGGCCTCCACCGCCGGTCGTACCTCGGTATTGCCCAGGCGGCCCTTGGTCTGCCCCTCGAACTGTGGGTTTTTGACCATGGCGATCATCACCGCGGTCATGCCTTCCCGAAAATCATCGCCGCTTAAATTGTTCTCTTTTTCTTTCAGCAGGCTCAGCCGCCGCGCAAAATCATTCATCACTTTGGTATAGGCCGCCTTGAAGCCGGTTTCATGGGTACCGCCCTCACCGGTGGGGATGTTGTTCACGTAGGAAAACACATTCTCCGTGTAGCTGTCCGTGTACTGGATCGCCACCCGGAAAATCACGTCATCTCGGCTGCCCTCCAGCAAAATGGGCTTCTCAAACAGGGGTGTCTTATCCTCGTTAAGGTACTTCACGTAGTCGCTGATGCCACCCTGATAGCAAAACTCCTGGGTATAGCCCCGGGAAGCCGAAGGCTTCGCCACCCGGGACAAGGGCTTGTCCGTACTTTCGGCCTCGGCATCCGCCTCATCCTCGTCCAGGGAGGGCGGCGCCATGCGCTCATCCGTCAAAATGATTGTAAGGCCTTTGTTGAGGTAGGCCAACTCCCGCAGGCGGCGGGCCACGGTTTCGTGGTTGAAGTCGGCGGTTTCAAAAATGGTGGGGTCCGGCAGGAAGCGCACCAACGTGCCCCGTTGGCGGGTATTGCCCACCACCTGCAACGGGCCCTTGGGCCTGCCCGCCCCCACTTTCCCCGTTTTGTCATCCAGGCCGCTGGCAAACTCCATGCGGTAATGCTTGAAATCCCGGTACACATCCACCGTCATCCAGGTGGACAGGGCATTCACCACCGACCCGCCCACCCCGTGCAAGCCGCCGGAATAGCTGTAGTTATCGTTGTTAAATTTGCCCCCGGCATGGAGCCGGGTGTAAATGACCTCCACCCCGGGAACCTTCAGGGTGGGGTGCATGTCCACCGGCACGCCGCGTCCATTGTCTTTCACGCTGGCGGAACCATCGGCGTGCAAAATCACCTCCACATGAGAGGCAAAGCCGCCCATGGCCTCATCAATGGCGTTGTCCACAATCTCCCAGAGCATATGATGAAGGCCCCGAGATCCTGTGGAGCCAATGTACATGCCCGGACGCATGCGAACAGCGTCCAGACCCTCCAGGACTTGGATATTTGCGGCATCATAGGTTTGCGGCATGTTGTTCTCTCCTTGACGGGATCAATGAAAATCCACCTGAATAACGGTTTATTATACCATATCTTGTGGCTGATGGGCAAGATGAAGTTGGATTGCTGCTAGGGGTAGTTGCGGGCACAACAAAGGCCGCGGGAATTCCCGCGGCCTTTGTTGTGATAAAAATCGGCTTATTGCAACAAGTAGCTGACCATATAGCCCACTTTGCCGTTATACTTCACCTTGCTCCACTCCGTGCCATGGATCAGTACGGTGACCGTCTGGCCGCTGGAAACCTGGCTCAACACCCCCGCGTCAAAGTTAGGCTCCGCCCGCAGGTTTACCTTCTGTCCCTGGGGGTGCGACACCCGTAGCGTGGGGACGGACGGCAGGCCCACCAGCTTCAGGTACGCAGTCATCACATAGCCGGTCTCGCCGCTGTTTTCCACCATCACCTCGCTCCACTCCAACCCCTGGCGGAGCATTTGGAGCCGCGTGCCGTTGTACAGCTGGAGCAACACCTGGGAGGTGGTGGTGGCAAACATACGCAAATTAAGCGCCTGTGTGGAGCGGGGGTTGTTCACCAGCGCATAGGCATTAGCGGAGCCGCCGCCGTTTTCCGCCGCAATGTCCTTGGCGGAGCGCAAACCCTCCACCAGGAAGTCGTTGCTCATAAAGCCCACATATCCGTCTATGCTCACCTGCCACCAGCCATTGCCTTTCATCAGCACCATCACGTACCGATCTCCGGGAAACTGCCGGATGACCGGATACCCCGCGCCGGGCCCGCCCCGCAGGTTGATGGCGCTGTTGTTGGGGGTCTTGATGGTGGCCACGGTGCTGCTGCCCATGCTGGGCAGATTTCGCACATAATCGCTGCTCACGTATCCAATCTGCCCATTGATCTGCACCCGCAGCCAACCCTGGCTTTGGGAAAGAACATACAGCGGCACGCCATCATAGAAAATGCCCAGCACCTGGGAGTTGTAATTGGGTTGTTGGCGGAAGTTCAAAAACCTGCCGCCCCCCGTGTTGTTCACGATCGCAATATCCGCCATGGCTTGTGAAGCTTGGTTAATATAGTTTTTGCTCATATAGCCCCGGCGACCGTCCGGCGTGGTGACATAATAGAAGTTATTGCGGCTGCCGGAGATCATCAGCCAAGTGCCACGGGTATAGGTGCCCAGCAATGCGGAGGAGGAACTGCCGTCCGAGCGCAGGTTGAGGGTGTCGGTGTTGTAAATCACACCAAAGCTTTCCGCCAGCGCGCCGCCCAACGTAAACACGCACAGCAGCATTGTCAGCAAAGCGATCCATTGTTTCTTTTTTCCCAGCAACCGTGCGATTTTCATGCCGATTCCTCCTTAAATGGTATTTTCAGGTCCTTCGTACAGATGACGAACCATCCCTGTCGTTTCATCCCGAAAAAGCAAGAAGGAACGGGAAACTTTCCCAGCCGCCCAGCCCTGATTCTACTTCCGGTACCGGGGCAATGCCAGGGCCTTTTCCACCGCCGTCTCCACGGCCTGATCCCAGTTTGCCGGAGCCGAAGCAGGCGTCGCGCCCAGACAAACACGCAGGAAAAACTCCAGCGTGCCCCCGGCGCCTGTGATGGGGCTATGGGTCACCCCCGCCACCCAGGTGTTCGGCTGAGCATCCAGTTCCCTGATCAGGCGATGAAGCAGCGGGGCGTAGTCCCCCGCCTTCAAGGCGCCGGTGCGCCGGGCCTGGCTGCTTTCCACCTCAAAGAGGGGCTTTACCAAGCACAGCAATTCCCCCTGATCCTGCATCACCGCGCGAAACTGGGGCACCGCTTTTGTTAACGAAAGATAGCTGAGATCCACGCTGCCCAAGGTGGGCGTTGGCGATAGGCTCAGCAACTTTTCATCCCCGATGTTGGTTTTCTCCAAATTCACCACGGAGGAATGTTGCGCCAGGGAGCCTGCCAGTTGCCCAAAGCCTACCTCCACCGCATACACCAGCGCGGCCCCATGCTGCAGCAGGCAATCGGTGAACCCGCCGGTACAAGCCCCCGCATCGATGCAACAACGGCCCGATACCCGCACCCCAAAGTCGCGTATGGCTCCCTCCAGCTTGTAGCCGCCCTTGCCCACATACCGCTGCCCCAGACCCCGCACAACCAATGGCTGATCCATGGGCACCCGCTGGCCTCCGGTACACACCGGCACGCCGCCGCAGGTGACCGCGCCGCTCATCAAATAGGGCAGCGCCGCTTCCTTGCTTTCAAAGAAGCCCTCCGCCAGCAAGCGCTCCAAAGCCGAAACATGCTTGCCCACGGCTACGATCGTTTGCCCAGGGGCAACCAAGCCAGCACCTCGCGGATGTGCCTGTCCCAATAGGCCCAGGTATGAGCGCCGGCGTCCCGATGGTACTGGATGGAAAGATCTTTTCCGAAATCCGCTACAAAATGGTCGTTGGCAGGCAGCAGGTCGTCCTTCGTGCCGCAGGCGACATAAAGCTTTGGCGCTTTTTCCGGCGTCTTGGCCAGCCGGGCCGCCAAATTCCACAGGTTGTTGTCCCCCGCCAGCAAGGCCTGCTCGCTGCCAAAGATATCATCCATCTCCTGGAGGGAAATGGGCGCCTCCTTGATATGGTATCTTTCCTGAATCTCCAGCGCGCCGGACAGGCTGGCCGCCGCCGCATACCGCTCCGGGCAGCCCAGCGCCACCCTCATGGCCCCATATCCCCCCATGGACAGCCCCGCCACAAAGCGCTCCTCCCGCTGGGTGGACAGCGGGAAAATGCTTTCCATCAGCTGGGGCAGTTCCTGCGTCACATAGGTAAAATAGGCGGCCCCGTGCGCCATATCGGCATAAAAGGAGCGGTTCACGGCAGGCATGACCACGGCCAAATCATAGTCCCATGCGTAGCGTTCCAGCGACGTATATCGCGTCCAACCCCTGTGATCGTCGGAAAGGCCATGGAGCAAATACAGCGTGGGGATGGGCCGGCGCTCCCTTTGAACCATCTCCTGCGGGCCGGGCAGCAGCACTGTCACGGTGGTCTCAACGCCTAAAACCTGGCTGCCGGCATGAAGATCCATCAACATGTGTCTCATCCTTCCATGATTCGTATTCTTTTTGCATTATAGCACAGCATCCGCTTTCTTTTCATACAAAACTAGGAATCCTCCTCCATTTTGGGGGAAATGGTTCCTTTGTTTCACAGAGTGTGATATAATCCGCCTTGGCAGGCCAGTACGGTTTTGGAGGAAGGAACAATGCGCATCACTGTGGTTGGAGACGGCAAGGTGGGTCACACCCTGGCCGAAAACCTTGCCCTGGAAGGTCATAATGTTGTCATCATAGACCGCAGCGAGGAGGTTCTCCACAAAAGCGAAGATACCTTGGACGTGCTTTGTGTTCGCGGCAACGGCGCCAATGCGAAGACCCTGCTGGAAGCGGGCGTGGATAAAACGGATATGCTGATCGCCGCCACCTCCACCGACGAGACCAATATGGTTTGCTGCCTGGTGGGCAAGCGCCTGGGCGCAAAGTTTGCCATCGCCCGCATCCGCGACCCGGAGTATAACGAAAGCCTGGCTCTTTTGCAAAAAGAGCTGGATATTGATATGACCATCAACCCTGAAAAGGCCACGGCGCTGGAGATCAGCCGATTGCTCCGCTTTCCTTTTGCAGGCAGCATCGAGTCCTTTGCCCGGGGCCGGGTGGAGATGGTGGATTTTCGCCTCCATGCCGGGGATATCCTCATTGGTTATCCTCTGAAACAGCTTAAGCAAAAAATCCATGGCATCCCCCAGGTGCTGTACTGCCTGGTGGAGCGCGGCGGTCAGGTCTATATCCCCGACGGCGATTTTGTGCTGCAGGCAGAGGACAACGTCCATGTAGCCGGCGATTTGGTCACCATCACCTCCTATTTCCGCTTTCTGGGGAAAAACTCCCTGCGCGTCAAAGACGTGATGATCTTGGGTGGGGGGCGCATCGGCTACTATCTGGCCAAAATCATTCTTCCCATGGGCGTGCACGTGAACATCATTGAGATCAACGAGGCAAAGGCCGAGGAGCTTTCCGCCTCCCTGCCCGAAGCCAACATCATCTTTGGCGACGGTACGGATCAAGAGCTGCTGGAACAGGAGGGGCTGCCACAAATGGATGCGTTTGTGGCCCTTTGCGACCGGGATGAAGAAAACCTGATGACCGGCATGTACGCGCTGAGCACCGGCGTGCCCAAAGTGGTGGTCAAAAACAACCGGGTGGCCTATGCCAGCATCCTTGGGTCCATGGGGCTGGATAGCATCATCAGCCCCAAAGCCATTACCTGTGACGTCATTTTGCGCCATGTGCGGGCGCACGCCAACAGCCAGGGCCGGCCCGTGGAAAAGATGTACCGGCTGGTGGGCGGCAAGGCCGAGGCCCTCGAATTCATTGCCAAGGCAGAGGACCCCTTCATTGGCGTCCCACTCAAAAACCTGCATTTGCGTAAAAACACACTGGTGGCCGTGATCGTGCGCCAGCATAAGGTCATCATCCCCTTTGGCGACGATCACATCGAGGCGGAAGACAATGTGGTCATCATCGCCTGCGAAAGCGGCATCGACGATCTGAGCGGGGTGATTCGGCGGTGAACCGGCGATTGGTGTTACGATTGCTAGGGGCAATCCTCATGCTGGAAGCCGTCATCATGGTCCCCAGCCTGTGTGTGGCTTTCTACTACGGCGACGGCGATGCCTGGGCGCTTTTGAAAAGCATCGGCGTTCCTCTGTTGGTGGGCTTCCCCCTCTGGCGCTTTTCCAACCCTGGCAACCGCAACTTCCGCGCCAGGGAGGGCCTGCTGGTGGTGGCTGCCGGCTGGCTTTTGCTGGCCGCCTTTGGCTCGCTGCCCTTTCTTTTCAGCGGGATGATCCCCCATCCCATTGATGCGTTCTTTGAATCTGTATCCGGTTTTACCACCACCGGCTCCTCCATCCTGACGGCGTATGCGGGCCAGCCTCGAGGCATCATGTTCTGGCGCAGCTTTACGCACTGGATTGGCGGCATGGGCGTGCTGGTTCTTGCCTTGGCGCTGCTGCCCCGCATCACCGGCCGAACCAGCCATCTGATGCGGGCGGAAAGCCCGGGCCCCAGCCTGTCCAAATTCGTGCCTCGCATGGGAGATACCGCCAAGATCCTCTATCTGATCTATGGCGTGATGACCTTGATTTTGGTGGTGGTGCTGATCCTGACCGGCCTCAGCCCCTTTGACGCCCTCATCCATGCTTTTGGTACCGCCGGCACCGGCGGCTTTAGCAACTATGGCGCAAGTGTTGGCGCGCTGCAAAACCCCGTGGCGGAAGCCGTGATCATGGTGTTCATGATCCTCTTTGGCACCAACTTCGCTGTCTATTACCGCATGCTGGCGGGGGGCTGGAAAGACGCCATCCGAAGCGAGGAACTGCGCTGGTACCTGAGCATTGTTGTGGCCTCCATCCTGCTGATTTCCCTGGTCATCCTCCCCCACTATGGCAACAACATCCTCTCCGCCTTGCGCCACGGTTCTTTCCAGGTGGCCTCCATCATTTCCACCACCGGCTTTGCCACCACGGACTTCAACCTCTGGCCTCTGGCAGCCAAGTTTATCTTGTTTTTGCTGATGTTCATCGGCTCCTGCGCAGGCTCCACCGCCGGTGGCTTGAAGGTGGTGCGGGTGGCGATCTTATCCAAGATGGCTCGCCGGGAAATGCGCCATGCCTTCCAGCCCCGCAAAATGCAGGTGATCCGTTTTGAAGGCCGCACCGTGGAGGAAGCAACCCTGATCCAGGTAGCTGTGTTTTTCTTTGCTTACTTGGCGCTGATCATCCTGGGCGTGATCCTGGTATCTTTGGAGAACCACTTTGACCTGGAATCCAACCTCACCGCCGTGGTCACCTGCATCAGCAATGTTGGCCCCGGCCTGGGCATGGTGGGCCCCGTGGAAAACTTTGCCAAGTACGGCTATTTCTCAAAGTTCATCCTAACCATGATGATGTTGCTGGGACGGCTGGAGATCTTCCCCATTTTAGCGCTGCTGCACCCCAGCATTTGGAGAAAGCAATAGGAGGGAAAGCCATGCCTGCCATTGAACTGTTTTTCGACCATACCTGCCCCTATTGTTATCGGGGGCATGCCGCGCTGATGCAGCTGCTGCCGGACTTCCCCGCGGCAGAGATCCTTTGGCTGCCGGTGGAGGCCCATCCCCGGCTGGAAGAGCCCTGGCACAAGCCCTATGAAGACCTGGCGGTACAAGCAGCGCTGTTTGTGCGCAGTCAGGGCGGGGACGAGCTGGCTTACCACGAGCGTGTCTATCGGGCGGTCTTTGAGGAACACAGGGCCGTTGATGACATCGGCGTGCTGGTGGCCCTATGCGCCGAGCTTGGGCTGCCCAAGGATGCCCTGCAACATGCCTTGCGGGAAGGAACCTTCGCCAAGGAGCAGCTGGCCGCCAATGCCTACGCTTACGGACAAAAGAAGGTCTGGGCGGTACCTACGCTGGTCTGCGGGCAGCGACGGCTGGACGCGGTGGAAAATGTGGGCATCACCCAAGCGCAGTTGAAAGCATTTTTAGAAGATTGTTGCCGGTGACGGTCTTTTGCGCACCCTCCAAACGGGAGCCTGCGGCGCGCTGGCCGCAGGCTCCCTTTTGGAGGGACGGCTGATGTTAGCCCATGCTCAGCTCGTCCCGGACATAACCGGCCAAAATGTCCACGATGCGGGCGTTTCGGCCCCCATGGGCTACGATCACGTCCGCCAACTCGATATAATTGCGGATGTACCGATCGTACATGGGTTTCACCGTGGTGAGGTATTGAAGAGAAATGTTGTCAATGGCGCGGCCCCGCTCGTTGATGTCCCTGGTGATACGCCGCAGCAGGCAGATGTCCGGCTCAACGCTCATGTACAGCTTCAAAAACATCAGCTCACACAGCCGCTCGTCATGAAATACGTGGATGCCCTCAATCACCAGCACGTCCACGGGATAGATCAGCTCGTCCGTGTCCGCGCGGCGGTGCTGGGCAAAATCATAGGCCTTGCGGGTGATGGGCTTTCCCTCCAGCAAGGTCTGGATATCTTCCAAAAACAGATCATGGTCAAAAATCTGGGGCTCGTCGTAGTTGAGAACGGCCCGCTGTTCATAGGTCAGATGCGGGTGGTCCCGGTAATAGGCATCATGGTTCACCACGATGCTGCCCTGTCCAATGGCGCGGCAGAGTTCGCCCGCCAGCGTGCTTTTGCCGCTGCCGCTCGCCCCACAGATTCCAATGACCAGCATGTTTGTTGCCCCCCGTTTTTTTCAACGATACCCGAAAACCCCTCGGGTGTCAAGCCGGAATCTATGAAATTCCACCCTCCCTGCTCAAAAATAGGTTGACTTTCGACTGCGCCTCCCCTATAATGACGCTACAAGCAAGGACGGGACCCAGTACCCCATGGTTGTACGCTTGCAGAGAGCTTTCGGCAGGTGCGAGAAAGCAGCGAGCCTTGGGTGAATACCTCCCCGAGCTTGGCTGTGAAAGGCCAGTAGCAGCCCACCGGCGCGCCGGTTACAGCGCGGGCGGCAACCGATGTTGCGCCATGAGGACAGGGACCGCGAGGCCCTGCCAGACGGAAGTGGTACCGCGATGTTTATCGCCTTCCCCCAGCGGGAGGGCGATTTTTTGTAGGGTTGGCTCCAGGGCCGTCCCCCAACACAAGGAGGCATCTTCATGCGTACGCAGTCCATCCCCTTTGCCCGGCGCTTTGACGGCATCACTGGCAGCGCCATTCGGGAAATCTTCAAGCTGTTAGCCAGGCCGGGCCTGATCTCCTTTGCCGGAGGCAACCCCGCCAACGATGCGCTTCCCGACCTGCAATGCGCCGAGATCGCCCGGGAGGTGCTGATGCAGGATGGCAAACGCATCCTGCAATACGGCGCCACCGAAGGGTACCCTCCCTTTGTGGAGAGCCTGCAAAGCGAGCTGGAAAAGCTGCTGGGCAACCCCGTGCCTAAGGAAACGTTGCTGCCCACCACCGGCAGCACCCAGGGCATGAGCTTGCTGTGCAGCGCCCTGATCGACCCAGGTGACGTCATCTTGGTGGAAAATCCAACCTTTTTGGGGAATATGCAGATTTTGAAGCTGGCTCAAAGCAAATTGGTACCGGTGGACAGCGACCAGGACGGCATCCGGCTGGACAAGCTGGAGGAAGCGGTGCGCGCCCACCATCCCAAGCTGCTGTACACCATCCCCACCTTTCAAAACCCCAGCGGCGTCACGCTGACGCTTGCGCGGCGGCAGGCCATCGCACAGATGGCCGCTACGTACGGCTTCCTGGTGGCGGAGGACGACCCCTACCGGGATTTGCGCTACAGCGGCGATCCGCTCCCCCCCATCAAAACCTTTGACCAGACAGGCCAGGTGGTCTATCTGGGCAGTTTTAGCAAGACCATCAGCCCCGGCATGCGGGTGGGCTACCTGGCGGCCCAGGCGGATATCCTGCGCAAATGCACCATTGCCAAGCAAAGCGCGGATTTGCATACCCCACACCTCACCCAGGCCATGGTGGATCAATACCTGCGACGGGGTATCCTCAAGCCGCATATCCAAAGCATCTTGCCCGGCTACGCCGAAAAAATGAACTTGATGCTGCAAGAGCTCGCCTCCTTCCCCGAAGGCACCCGGTTTGAGAAACCCCGGGGCGGATTGTTTATCTTTGTGACGCTGCCGGAAGGCTTTGACGCCACCCAGTCCTTCCAAGATGCGGTGCAGCGGGGCGTTGCCTATGTGCCGGGCACCCATTTCTACCCGGTGGGCGGCCATCACAACACCCTTCGCCTGAACTTTAGCAATTCCACGCCGGAGCAAATCCGTCAAGGCATGGGCATCCTGCGGGAGCTGTTCTCCCACAAACAAAAAGCGTAAAGGAGCGACACCCTATGCATGTTTTGGACATCCTAAAGGACCGGGGCTTCACCGCTCAGGTGACCTTTGAAGAGGACCTCTACCACGCCATGGAAAAGGAACCCATGACCTTCTACTTTGGCCTGGATCCCACGGCGGACAGCCTGCACATCGGCCATTGCATCCCCATCTTGGCGGCGGTGCACCTGCAAAAGGCCGGGCATCATCCCATCGCCCTGTGTGGCGGCGGTACCGCCATGGTGGGCGACCCCAGCGGCAAGACCGACTTGCGGCGGATGCTCACCCGGGCGACCGTGGAAACAAATGTGGCGGCCATCCAGAAGCAGGTGGCGCTGTTCCTGGATTTCAGCAACGGCAAAACCCGCAGCGTAAACAACGCCGATTGGCTGCTGGGCCTCAATTATGTAGATTTCCTGCGGGACATCGGCGCGCTGTTCAGCGTGAACCGGATGCTGACGGCAGATTGCTATAAACGCCGTTTGGAGACCGGCCTCACCTTCTTGGAGTTTAACTACATGCTGATGCAAAGCTATGATTTCCTCTGCCTGTTCAAGCAATATGGCTGCCGCTTGCAAATCGGCGGGGACGACCAATGGAGCAACATGCTCTCCGGCGCGGATTTGATCCGCCGCAAAGAACAGGAGGACGCCTTCGCCCTTACCTGCAAGCTCATCATGACCCACGACGGGAAGAAGATGGGCAAGACCGAAGCCGGGGCGCTGTGGCTGGACCCCAACCGTACCACTCCCTTTGAGTTCTACCAATACTGGCGCAATGTGGCCGACCTGGATGTGGAGCGTTTCCTGGGCCTGCTCACCTTTCTGCCCATGGAGGAGGTACGCCGCCTGGGCGCGCTGAAGGACGAGCAAATCAACGAAGCCAAGCGGGTGCTGGCCTTTGAGGTCACCCAGCTGATCCATGGCCAGGAGGAAGCCGAAAAGGCTCAGGATGCGGCGCAAGCGCTGTTTGCCGGCGGCGGAGACATGGCCCATGTGCCCACCTACCAGGTCACCGCCGCCCAGTTGGCCGAGGACGGGCGCGTTACGACGCTGCTGGCCCTGTGCGGTCTGTGCGCCAGCCGGGGCGAGGCCCGCAAGATGGTGCAGGCTGGCGCCGTGCTAGCGGGAGAAGAAAAGGTGACGGATATCGAAGCGCAGATCACCCCAGAGCAGATTGGCGGCGACGGACTTTTGCTGCGCAAGGGCAAGAAGAATTTTTGCCGCTTGCAGCTGAAATAAGCCGATGGATGGATACAAAACCCTGCGGCAGAGCGCCGATGCGGCGTACATCGTCCAAAAGAGCCGGTTCATCGGCGCCGCCGCTCCGGTGGCCTCAGCCGAAGCCGCCCTGGCTTTTTTGGAAGACATCCGCCAAAAGCACAGGGACGCCAGCCACCATTGCTATGCTTACATCATCGGGCGCAACGCCGGCATCATGCGCTACAGCGACGACGGCGAGCCCGGCGGCACTGCGGGCCTGCCCATCATTGAGGTGATGAAAGCCCGCGGCGTGGTGGATGCCGCGGTGGTGGTGACCCGTTATTTTGGGGGCGTGCTGCTGGGGGCCGGGGGGCTGACGCGGGCCTATGCGCACACCTGCGCCCTGGCCCTGGATGCGGCGGTGGTCTGCCAGATGTACCCCAGCGAGCGCTGGCTCTTTGAGGTGGGCTATCCCTTATGGGATAAGGTACAACACGGCCTAAAGGCCTTGCCTGCGCAGCTGGAAACCACGGAATTTACCACCCAGGTGAGCTTTGGGCTGCTTGTAAAGGCAAGGGACAGCCAGCGCCTCCACGCGGCCCTGGCCGCCCTCACCGACGGCAAAATCAAAGCCGCCCTCACCGAGGAACTCCATCACCCCTGGGCGGAAGCCCTCACGGAGGAATGACCCATGGATTTGTTTGACATCATCGGCCCCATCATGATCGGCCCCAGCTCCTCCCACACGGCGGGGGCGGCCCGCATCGGCAAGATCACCCGAATGCTTCTGGGCGGCCAGCCTGTGGAGGCGCGCATTGGCCTTTGGGGCTCCTTTCAAAAGACCTACAAGGGGCACGGCACGGATAAGGCCCTCATTGGCGGGCTGCTGGGCATGGATGTGGACGATTTACGCCTGCGGGACAGCCTGTGCCTGGCCGATGAGGCCGGGTTGGCCTATTGCTTTGAAAACATCACCCTGCGGGGCGCCCACCCCAACACCGTGGTGCTGGACGTTCGCGACCAGGGCGGGCGACATGTGAAGGTTCAGGCGGCTTCCGTGGGCGGCGGTGAGATTGTGATTCAGTCCATCGATGGGCTGGAAGCAGGGTTTTCCGGCCATGAAAACACGTTGGTCATCCCCCACCACGACACCCCCGGCATGATTGCCCAAATCACCGGCGAGATTGCCGCCAGCCGCCTAAACATCGCCACCATGCGCGTATTTCGCCAGTCCGCCGGTGGAGAGGCTCTGTTGGCCTTAGAGTTGGACGGCGCGGCCGACAAGGCGCTGCTGGGCCGCCTGTCCGCCCTGGAGGGCGTTTATCATGTGGCCTATTTGGCCGCCCGGGATCAGATCCGCCCCGGCAGGGAAGGAGCGTAAGCCGTGCATACCATTGCGGAAGTGTTGAAAGCCGCCCAAGACAGCGGCAAGACTTTGGGTGAAGTGGCCCTGGCCTGGCAGATGAGCGCGAGCGGCGACAGCGAGGAAGCTGTGCGGAGCCGCATGCGCCAGGCTCTTGGTGTCATGCGGGACAGCGTGAAAGCGGGGCTTGACCCGGATCTGCGCTCCGTCAGCGGCATGGTGGGCGGCGGCGCGGCCAAGATGGCGGACCCTGCCCATGCGGATCGATTTGGCCTGCTGGGCAAGGCAACGGCTTACGCACTCTCCGTGGCGGAAAGCAACGCCTGCATGGGCAAAATTGTAGCCGCGCCCACGGCGGGCAGCTGTGGCATCTTGCCTGGCGCGCTTTTGGCTGCCCAGGAAGATCTCGGCTTTGACGATGAGGCTTTGCTGCTTGCCTTGTTTGCCTCGGCGGCGGTGGGGCGTATTATTGCCATGGCAGCCACCATCAGCGGGGCGGAGGGCGGCTGCCAGGCGGAATGCGGCGCGGCCTCGGCCATGACGGCCTGTGCGCTCACCCAGCTTTTCGGCGGCACGCCACGGCAGGCCTGCGACGCCGCCGGCTTTGCTTTGATGAACAGCATGGGCCTGGTATGCGACCCCGTCCATGGCCTGGTGGAGGTTCCCTGTGTATACCGCAACGTAGGCGGGGTGGCCCAGGCCATGGCTGCGGCGCAGCTGGCCCTTTCGGGGGTAGCCTGCCCCATCCCTTGCGACGAGCTTATCCTCGCCATGAAGGATGTAGGCGATTGCATGCCCCCCAGCCTTCGGGAGACCGGAGAGGGCGGATGCGCAGGTTGTGCAAGCCATCATCCCTGATGCAGGCAAAGGATCCAGTCCCGGCCCTATTCCGCAGATCGCTCTTCCCCGCGCTCTTGGTATCATTTGGCGTAGAAAGTGGGATTCTATCCGTATTTCCATCCATGGACAAGTATGGTATAATGAGGTGTTCCCTCCAAAAGACGACAAATTCTGCGGCTTTGCCGCCAAAAGGAGCGACCATGAGCGAAATCTTTCTGTCCATCGCCGTTGCCGTCATCGCCTATTTGTTGGGCTGTATCTCCACGGGGTTGCTGATTGCCCGGGGCACCGGCGTGAACCTGCGGGAGGCGGGCAGCAAAAATACCGGCGCCAGCAATGTGCTGCGGGTGCTGGGTCTTCGCAAGGGCATTATCACATTTCTAGGTGATTTTCTCAAAGCCACGTTGGCCTGCCTCATCGGCAGCCTGCTGTTGCCCCAAAGCACGTTTGGCATCGCGGGCTTTGGCGTCATGCTGGGGGGACTGTTCGCCGTGATCGGCCATAACTGGCCCGTGTTTTACGGCTTTAAGGGCGGCAAGGGCGTGGCTTGTTCCGCGGCGGTGGTTTTCTTTGTAAATCCCTTGTGGGGCATCATCGCCATCGTTCTTTGCGTGATTGTGATCGCCACCACAAAATTCATCAGCCTAGGCAGCATGGTGATGCTGTTCACCTACGCCGTGCTGATGTGCATTGCTTATCCCGGCCAATGGTTTGTGGTTTTCTTCGTGCTGGCGCTGCTTGGCATGTGCGTGTACCGGCACCGGGCCAACATCCAGCGGCTGCTCAGTGGAACGGAGAACAAAATCGGTCAAAAGGCAACATAAGCTTTGGTTATCGAAACGCTACCCCTTGCGTGCTGACCCGGCAAGACCGCCATGGCGCAGGAATCCCCTTATGGGCATTTCTTGTCCGTGCGCGTTGTGCCAGATCCATACGCAAGGGGTCTTGTGGTATCTCTTTTTGCGCTACAAAATCAACATGCAGTCTCCAAAAGAAAAGAAGCGGTATTGTTCCTCCACCGCCTGGGCGTAGCAGCGCAGGGCCTCCTCCCGCCCCATCAAAGCGGACACCAGCATCAGCAGCGTGCTCTCCGGCAGGTGGAAGTTGGTGATCAGGGCGTCCGTGGCATGAAACGCGCTGCCTGGAGACAGGAAAATCCCGGTGTCGCCGCTGCCTGCGCCAACGACGCCGTCCCCCCCGGTGACGGTCTCCAGGGTGCGCACGCTGGTGGTTCCCACGCAAAAACAGCGGCCGCCCGCGGCCCGCGCCTGGTTGATGGCTTGCGCGGCCTCCGGCGCAACCTCATAATACTCTGTGTGCATAGGATGCTGTTGGATGTCCTGCACCTTCACGGGACGGAAGGTGCCCAAGCCCACGTGCAGCAATACCGACACAACAGCGACCCCCATGGCCTTGATTGTTTCCAGCAGCTCCGGGGTGAAATGCAGCCCCGCCGTGGGGGCCGCCGCGCTGCCCTCCTGCTTGGCGTACACGGTCTGGTAACGGGTCTTGTCCTGCAGCTTCTGATGGATATAAGGGGGCAAGGGCATCTGGCCCAGTTGATCCAGCAATTCCTCAAACACGCCCTGGTAGTGAAAGCGCACCAGGCGGCATCCCTCCGGGGCGGTGCTGAGGATCTCCGCTTGCAGCAAGCCGCCGCCAAAGGTGCACACAGCGCCTGGCAGCAGCCTTCGGCCCGGCTTCACCAGGGCCTCCCATACATCCTTGTCCTGCCGCCGCAAAAGCAGCACTTCCACCGGCACATGGGTGTCCCGCTTTTCCCCCAGCAGTCGGGCGGGAAGCACCTTGGTTTCATTGAGCACCAACACATCCCCAGGCCGTAAGAACCGGGGCAGATCGTAAAAATGCTGGTGCTGGACGCTTTTTGTCGTCCGGTCATAGACCAGCATACGGCTATGGTCCCGAGGGGCCGCCGGGGTCTGCGCGATAAGCGCCTCCGGCAAATCATACCAAAAATCGCTTGTTTTCATCCGCTTATATCTTCATCTGCTCGCCATTGACGCCGCTTTCCGCCAAGGGCTTGCGGCCCATGTGTGCATAGGCCGCGGGGGTGACCACCCGCCCCCGGGGCGTGCGCATCAGAAAGCCCAGCTGCATCAGGTAAGGCTCATACACGTCCTCAATGGTGGCGGCGTCCTCCCCGGTCATGGCGGACAACGTGTCCAGCCCCACCGGGCCGCCGGCGAACTTGTCCATCATGGTGGCCAGCATCACCCGGTCCAGCTTGTCCAGGCCGATGGGATCCACGTCCAGCATGTCCAAAGCCTGCTTGGCCACATCGTAGGTAATCATGCCGTCCGCCTTGATCTGCGCAAAATCCCGCACCCGGCGCAGCATGCGGTTGGCGATGCGGGGCGTGCCCCGGCTGCGGGCGGCGATCTCCAGGATGCCCTCCTGGGTGGCTTTCACGCCCAAAATGCCGCTGCTTCGGCGGATGATGGCGGCCAACTCCTCCGGGGTGTACATTTCCAGGCGAAAGAGGATGCCGAACCGGTCCCGCAAGGGGGCGGACAGCAGCCCTGCCCTGGTGGTGGCGCCCACCAGCGTAAATTTGGGCAGATCCAGGCGGATGCTGCGGGCAGTGGGGCCTTTGCCGATCATGATGTCCAGGGCATAGTCCTCCATGGCGGGGTAAAGCACCTCCTCCACAGAGCGGCTAAGGCGATGGATTTCGTCAATGAAAAGCACGTCCCCATCGGCCAGGTTGGTGAGGATGCTGGCCAAATCACCCGGGCGGTCAATGGCGGGGCCGCTGGTGATGCGGATGCTCTGCCCCATTTCCGCCGCGATAATGCCCGCTAAGGTGGTCTTGCCCAAGCCCGGCGGGCCGTAGAGCAGCAGGTGATCAATGGCCTCCCGCCGTTTTAAGGCCGCCTGGATGGAGATGCGCAGGCTATCCTTGATGGCCTCCTGCCCGATATATTCCCGCAGGGTTTTAGGCCGCAGGCTGCTCTCCTGCTCGTCTTCCCCTGGGCTGTATTCCGTGGTGATGAGTCGCTCGTCGCTGGCCATAATGCGCGCTCCTTCTTATCCTTGCTTCGCCATGTGCCTCAGCGCCAGGCGGATCAGCTCGTCGGCGGTCTCCCCCTGACCCTTGACGCCCTTTAAGGCGGCCGCGGCCTCCTGAGGGGAGTACCCCAAGGATTTCAGCGCCTGCATGGCCTCCCCCAGGGCATCCTGGGCCGGGGTTTCCGCATCCCCAAAGGGGGCAAACTCGTCCACTTTGACGCCGCTGGCCAAAGCGTCCTGGGTGACCCGATCCTTCAGCTCCAGGGCGATGCGTTGGGCGGTTTTTTTGCCAATGCCCGGCGCCCGGGACAGCGCGTTGAGATCCCCGGTGAGAATGGCCAGGCGCAGATCGCTGAGGGGCATGCTGCCCAGCACAAACAGCGCGGTGCGCGGCCCAATGCCCGACACGGAAATGAGCCGCCGGAACATGTCCCGCTCTTCCCGCTGCCCAAAGCCGTATAGCTCCATGGCGTCTTCCCGCACGGCCAGATGGGTAAACAGCTTGCATTCCGTCCCCACCCCCGGAACTGCCGTCAGGGTGTTCATGCTGCACATCAGATGGTAGCCCACGCCGCCGCTGGTTTGCAGCACCACTTCCCCCTCGCTTTTCTCCGCCACGGTTCCAACAATCATCGCGATCATGGGCTTCCGCCCTCCTACTCTGTCGGCATGGCTTGCCTGCTGGAAGCAAGCCGCCGTGTCCTATTTCATCACAAACTGCGCCTTGGCCGGCCCGGTGGCCGCATGGGTGAGGGCAATGGCAATGGCGTCCGCCGCGTCGTCAGGTCTGGGGATATCCTCCAGCCGCAACAGCAGCTTCACCATTTGCTGCACCTGCTTCTTATCCGCGCCGCCATGGCCCGCCACCGCCTGCTTCACCTGCATGGGCGTGTACTCGTACATCATCGGGGTATGGGCGGCGCACACCGCCACGCTAACCCCCCGGGCCGCCCCCACGTTGAAGGCCGTGGTCACGTTTTTGGCGAAAAACAACTCCTCAAAGGCGATCTCCTTGGGCTGGAATCGGGTGAGCAATGCCTGCATATCCCGTTGGATCTGCAGCAACCGCTCCGGCAGCCGCTGCTGCGGCGTGGTCAGGATACAGCCATATTCCACCAGCCGCTGCCTGCCCGGCTCCGCCTCGATCACGCCCCACCCCAAGGTGGCCAGGCCCGGGTCAATCCCAAGTATAATCACTGTCGCCTCCGGTGTTTCGCTTGTGGCGTCTTTTCATCCGTAACAGGCTTATGATACGGGGTTTTACAGGGTTTGTCAATCCGCACGGGAATGCTTGTTCCGCTTCTTGTTGCGCTTTGCTTTTTCGACAATTTCCTGTATACTGTTTTTATCTGTGGAAAGGAGCGGCTCTCCATGAAAGGAATCGTATTGGCAGGCGGAACGGGCACCCGGCTGTTCCCTTTGACCATGGTCACCAGCAAACAGCTTTTACCCGTATATGACAAGCCCATGATCTACTACCCCCTCTCCACGCTGATGCTGGCCGGCATCCGGGAGATTCTGATCATCTCCACGCCCACGGACACCCCACGCTTTGAGGCTTTGCTTGGAGACGGCAGCCAGTACGGCCTGTCGCTGAGCTACGCGGTGCAGCCCTCTCCGGACGGCCTGGCCCAGGCCTTCCTCATCGGCGAATCCTTTATCGCCGGGGAGCCCTGCGCCATGGTGCTGGGGGACAATATTTTTTATGGCAACGGGTTTTCCGGCATGCTGGCCGAGGCGGTGAGCAACGCCCAGCAGGGCAAGGCCACCATTTTTGGCTATTATGTGAACGACCCGCAGCGCTTTGGCATTGTGGAGTTTGACCAGTACGGCAAGGTGCTGTCTGTGGAAGAGAAGCCCCAGCATCCCAAGAGCAACTACTGCATCACCGGGCTGTATTTTTACGACCAGCGCGCGGTGGAGCTGGCCAAACAGGTAAAGCCCAGCGGACGGGGCGAGCTGGAGATCACCGCTTTGAACGATCTGTACCTAAAGGACAATACCCTCCAAGCCGTCGTGCTGGGCCGGGGCTTTGCCTGGCTGGATACCGGCACCATGGACAGCCTGGTGGAGGCCGCCAATTTTGTGCAGATCATTGAAAAGCGCCAAAGCATCAAAATCGCCGCCCTGGAAGAAATTGCTTACCAGCGGGGCTGGATCGACCAAGCCGCCTTGCTGGAGGCCGCGCGGCGATACGGTAAATCCCCCTATGGGGAGCATCTTCAGCGGGCAGCGGAAGGCCGCATCCTATACAACAAAATCGCCGAATAAGGGGAAACAGCCATGAAGATTTTGGTCACCGGCGGCGCGGGCTTTATTGGCGCCAATTTTATCTATCATGAACTGGCCCGTCACCCGGAGGATGAGCTGCTCTGCCTGGACGCCCTCACCTACGCAGGCAACATGGCCACCTTGGACGAAGCCATGCAAAACAAGCGTTTTCACTTCATCAAAGGGGACATCGCCGACCGAGGCCTGGTCTTTTCCCTGTTTGAGAGCCACAAGCCGGACATCGTGGTAAACTTTGCCGCGGAAAGCCATGTGGACCGTTCCATCACCGACCCCGGGGTGTTTTTGCGCACCAACATTTTGGGCGCCCAGGTGCTGATGGACGCCAGCCGTACCGTTGGCATCCGGCGCTTCCATCAGGTGTCCACGGACGAGGTATACGGCGATCTGCCCCTGGACCGGCCCGATCTGTTTTTCACCGAGGAAACCCCCATCCACGCCTCCTCGCCCTATTCCGCCAGCAAGGCCGCCGCGGACCTGGTGGTGTTGGCCTATGCCCGCACCTTTCACCTGCCGGTAACCATCAGCCGGTGCAGCAACAACTATGGCCCCTACCACTTCCCGGAGAAGCTGATCCCTCTCATGATTACCCGGGCCCTGGGCGACCAGAGCCTGCCGGTGTACGGCAAGGGGGAAAATGTCCGGGACTGGCTCTACGTGGAGGATCACTGCGCCGCCATCGACCTGGTGATGCGCCAAGGCCGGGAGGGGGAGGTCTACAACATCGGCGGCCATAATGAACGCAGCAACCTGGTTGTGGTGAAAACCATCCTGCAGGAACTGGGCAAGCCGGAAAGCCTGATTACCTACGTCACCGACCGCCCCGGCCACGACCTGCGCTATGCCATCGATCCCGGCAAGATTCACGCCGAGCTGGGGTGGTTGCCCCAGACCCCCTTTGAAGAAGGCATTCGCAAGACCATCGCCTGGTACCTGGATCACAGGCCCTGGTGGGAGCAGATCCTGGCGGGGGACTACCAGGACTATTATGAGACCATGTATGGGAGCCGCGCATAAGGCCCCTGCCGAAAGCCTCCGCCGACAGCTTGTCGGCGGAGGCTTTTTCTATTCATACTGGTTGCTCCATTCCTCATCCCGCTTTTCAATCTCCTCCGGGGTAAGCCTATGAAGCTTGCCGCAATGGCGGCATTTGTCAATGCCTCTGTCCACCGGCTGCCAACGATGGCGTTCCCGTTCCTTGCCACAGACCTTGCACACCTGCTCGCACTGGGTGGTGTACAGCCAGTCGTGCTGTTCATCCCGCAGCTCTCCGCAACGCTTGCAGGCACAGTGATGCCAATCGTGCGGCAGAACCTTGATCTTATCGCAACGGACACAGCGCTTCTCGCACTTGCCCTCCACGTTTTCATACCGGTGCCCCAGCACCTTGCACCAAAAGCCCATGCCTTTCACTCCACGCCTCGCCCAAAGGGCTTACAGATTGCCAATCACGATGGTCTCCACGATGTCCGCCACGTCTTCGCACTGGTCGCAGACGTTTTCAAAAGCGCCGTAAATTTCACGCCAAACCAGGACCTCCAAGGGGTCGGTACAAGTCTTGTGCAGCTTTTTCATGGCGTCGATATACATCCGGTCGCCTTCTTCTTCCAGGCGGTTGATTTCAATGATGATGTCGTTGATCTTCTTGGACTTTTTAAAGTCCTTAAACTCCTCCATCAAAGCGGCCATGCCGTCGCAGCACTTCACCATCAGCTCACAAAAGGGCTTCACATCCGGACGGATCGTTTTCACCTGGGTGATGGCCAGGTGCATCATGATGTCATCCATGGCGTCAAGCACATCGTCGATATTTTGGCTGATATCGATAAGCTCGTCCCGGTCAATGGGCGTGACAAAAGCCTTTACCAGCACATCAAACAGCTCGTGCTTCTTTCCGTCCGCGGCATGCTCGATGGCATGGACGTCCTGCAGGCCATGGTCCAGCTTGGCCGTGCTATAATGATCGATAAAATCGTTGATCTTGCGAGCCATATCGCAGGCCATGGTCGCGCATGCCACATAATTGTCAAAATAGAGATCCTTCTTCATGGTCAAATCCCTCCAACCTTCTTAAAATATCGCAATAAACAGCTTTGCCATCAGAAAACCGATGAGCCCGCAGCCGGGAAAAGTCAATATCCAGGTAAGCACCATGTCCTTCACCACGGACATGTTGATGGCGGAAAGCCGCTTTGTGGCCCCCACGCCCATGATGGCGGTGGTTTTTGTGTGAGTGGTGCTGACGGGAATGCCAAATACAGAAGAGATCAGCAAGCAACCCGCCGCCGCCAAATCGGCCGCAAAGCCCTGGTATTTTTCCAGCTTCACCAAGTCCATGCCCACAGCCTTGATGATCTTATATCCACCCACGGAAGTGCCCAGCGCCATCACCGCGGAACAGAGGATCATCATCCAAAGGGGCGGAATCACATTGCCGGTGGTATCCTTTCCATTGACCAGAAATAGACCCAAAATCAGCACCGCCATAAACTTCTGGCCATCCTGCGCCCCGTGCATGAAGGACATGGCCGCGCCGCCACAGATCTGCCCTTTTTGAAAAAAGCCTGTGGTTTTGCGCCTGTCCACCTTGCAAAACAGCAGCTGTATCAGCTTGGTGGTCAAAAAGCCCATGATAAAGCCCAGCACGGTAGACAGCGCCAGGCCATAAAAAACCTTCACCCATTCCGCCCCGTTCACGCCGCCCAGCCCGCCGTGCAGCGCCATGGCCGCACCGGTGAGACCCGCGATCAGCGCATGGCTCTCGCTGGTGGGGATGCCAAAGTACCATGCCGCCACAGCCCAGATGATGATGGCAAACAGCGCCGCGCAAAGAGCGATCATGGCCTCCCCGCTGCCACTGAAGTTAACCATATTTTTAACGGTCATGGCCACGGTGGCGTTGAGAAGCGTCATCACCAGAACCCCAAAAAAATTAAACACCGCGGACATCAGCACGGCTGCCCGGGGCGACATGGCCCGGGTGGCCACCACGGTGGCAATGGCGTTGGGGGCGTCGGTCCAACCATTGACGAACACCACCCCAAGGGTGAGCAAAACCGTAATCAACAAAACCGGGCTCGTCCATACTTGCTGTAAAAAAGAGGAGAGTTCAAAGCTCAAGTCTATCCCTGCTTTCTTCCCGTCGGCATTCACAAGAACAAATGCAATACGCATTTCACCCCAGTTTAAAAACAATTATACAAAACCTGACAAGGGATGACAAGCCCTTTTGTATGACGTTTTCTTAACATTCTATGTAAGATGAATCGGTTTCATTCGCCCTGGCCGACACCGCTTCACCTCTGCGGAGCGCGCCTTGCGGGCAACCCTCGCCGGTCCAAAAAAACCTTCGCGCCGCGGCGCGAAGGTTTAGACCGTTGACGACGGTACTTTGACAACGGGCTGGAGCTTGCTCAAAAAGGCTTGGATGCCCCATCACTAGGCCATGGGCTGTGTTCTGAAATAGCCGATATGCTCCCTCACGATTTCCATGCCCTTGGCTACCTGCTCGTTGTTGACCTCCATGGCAAAGAGATGCTTCTGGTTGTTGTCAGCCATCATTTTTCGCATGGCGTCCGCCATTCCCATCTGCAGGTAGGAGGCGAAGTTCAGCTTTGTAATGCCGCTTTGCACGCTCTGGCTGTACTCCTCCTCCGTCATACCGGATGCGCCGTGCATCACCAGGCCGCAGGGCACCGCATCGCGAAGCTGCCGCATCAGCTCGTATTGCAGCACCGGCTTGCTGGTCAACACGCCGTGAACAGAGCCGACAGATACCGCCATCAGATCCACACCGGTGGCCTCATAATAGGCGACGGCATCCTCCACGGAGGTATATTGCTCCCCCAATGCATTGGGATGTCCCGCGATATGCCCGATTTCCCCCTCCACCGCCACGCCGCAGGCCCGCGCCGCCCGCACCACCTGTTGGGTCAGGGTGACATTCTCCTCAAAAGGCTTCTGGGACGCGTCCAGCATGACGGAGGTCGCCCCCCACTGAATGGCGCGAATGCAGCCCTCATAAGTATTGCAGTGATCCAGATGGATGCATACCGATACCTTTGATCCTTCCGCGCGGTTGCGCAGGAAGCGCATGAAGTGGGCGCACTTTTCCTCGCTCATGCGAAACTTTGAAAACTCGGTATTCTTCTCCACGAAATCCAGGATGCCGACAATGACCGGCGTGTTTGTCTCCTCGGCCGCGCCCAGCACCGCCTCCACCGAATCATAATCAAACACGTTAAAGCAGCCGATACCATAGTGTTCTTCCCGGGCTTTGGCAATCATTCTCTTTGGGTTAACAAGCATGGGTATTCTCCTTTGTCATGCGAGACGCTATGAATTCACCACATTGGTCCATTCACCAGTCTCAAAATAGTGGTCCAGGCATTTCATCACCACATCGAAGGTCAGCTCCATCAGGTCGGTGCTGGTCCCCGCCAGATGCGGCGTCAGGGTAACGTTGTCCAGCTGCAGCAGGGGGTTGCCCGGAGCCAGCGGCTCCTCGTGGAACACATCCAGGCCCGCCCCGGCGATTCGCTTCTGGGTGAGCGCGTCAAGCAACGCTTTTTCATTCACCAGGCCGGCCCTTGCGGTATTGATGAGCACGGCGGTGGGTTTCATCAGCGCGAAGTGCTCCGCGTTCAGCAGGTCCACCGTCTCCTCCGTCAAGCGGTAATGCACCGATATCACATCGGAGGCGGCGCATAGCTCCTCCAGAGTCATGATGCGGTACCCCAGCGCCTCCATCTCCGCCGGTTTGCAATAGGGATCATACACCAGCACGTTGGCCTCCATGGCTTGCATTACTTTGGCCACCCGCCTGCCCACTGGCCCGCAGCCCACCAGGCCCACGTTCTTTCCCTTCAGATTGAACAGCGTCTTGGAGTTGGAATAATCGCGGCTCCATTCCCCATTCATCAGCTTGTGATGGCTTCGGGCGATGTTTTTCATCTCGGCGATGATCAGCCCGATGGTAAATTCCGCCACCGGCACCGCCAGCCTGCCCGGGGCATTGATGACCTTCACGCCGGCCTGGGTGGCCTTTTGCAGATTCACGTTTTCCACACCGCTGCGCAGGATGATGACGGCCTCCGTCTTCCCGCCCGCAAAGGCCAGGGAAGGCACCGGGGAGTAGAAACTGATGATGATCTGGGCTTGTTGCAGCTTTTCCAGGTAGTCCTCCGAATAGGTGAAAGCGTCCGGCCCTTCTTCCTCCAACTTCAGGTGCCGCTCAATCAGCTCCTTGGTGTCGTCGATATATTCGTGCACATACTCATAGGTGATGCCATGCTCGGCCAGGAAGTCAAACCGTTTTTGCTCCGCCTCTGACATCATGCCGGTGAGAAGAATGACGCAATGTTTCATGTTGCCGTTCCCCTTTCTGTTTGATTCCATTATGCTTTTACCCTGCGCTGAGGGCGTGCGGCGGACCTGCGCAGCACGGTCACCAGGAATACCGAGCCCAACAGCACCAAGCCCTTCACCAGGTATTTCCCCACCGTACCAACCCCCATCATCGTAAGCCCGTTGTCCATGGCCGAGATGATGATCGCTCCCACAATGGACCCCGGTACATTGAACGCGCCCACACGATAGAAGGTCGCGCCCAGCATCAGGATCGTGAAGCCGTTGATCAGGGCATTGTCCCCCAGGGTATATACCGCGCCGCCATTGGTGGAGGCGTGGATGATCCCCGCGAAGGCCGCAAAGACAGAGCACAGGATGAACGCTTTCAGTTTTTCCTTGGACGCGTTGATGCCCACATACCGGCACGCCTTGGCGTTGGAGCCCACCGCGTACAGGCGCTTGCCGCTGGCCGTGCGTTCCGTGTAAAACAGCATGATGAGCGCCAGCACGCAAAAGCAGATGGCTGGATAGGGGATGACATCAAAGAGCCGACCGCTGCCCAGGGTCTTGAAATTGTCCGGCCATTTGGTGGAAAACACGCGCGCGCTCTTGGTCAGCCCCATCAGAACGCCTTTGATTGCCAGCGACACGCCCATGGTAGCGATGAAGGCCGGAATGCCCACCTTGCAATGCAGTACCCAGTTGATGACCCCGACCGCCGCGGCGATCAACAGCACCACCACCACAGCCAACGGAAAGCTATTGAAATTTTCAGTGCCCAGAATCAGCGCGATAGCCACGCCCCCCAGCGACATTTCCATGCCGCAGGCGAAATCGATCTCTCCGCTGATCATCACCAGGGACAGGCCCAGGGCGCAGATGCCATAGATGCTGGCGGTACGGAAGATATCCAGCATGTTGGACATCCGTCCAAAATGAGGTTCCATCAGGGCGAAAGCCAGAAACATCAGCGCGGCGATGCCCAGCAAACCGAATTTGCCCAGGAAGGTGACGGTTCTTTGCTGTTTGGTCAGTTGTACCTCGGGAATCCTATTCCCATCGATCGATACGGAAGCATTGCTTGCCTCTTTACGCATACTTTCATGCCGGGCGGCTCAAGTGAGCTTCACGCCCGGTAAGCCCTCCTCCCTGGTCAGTGCGATGTACGCCACGGCAATGGTCAGCATCACACCCTGAATGATATACTGCATCCAGTCCGCAGCGCCCATGGTGGTCAGGCCGTTGGAAATCACCGACATCATCAGGGCCGCCACCAGCGTGCCCGGTATGTTAAAGCGTCCCAGCCGCCAGAATGTCGCACCCAGCATAGCGGAGCAGATGGCGTCCATCATGATGTTGCTGCCCATGGTGGGGGTGATATTGCCGGTCTTGGAGCACAGGAAGATGCCGGCCACCGCCGCGTATAGCGTGCTGAGGAAAAACGCGATGCATTTGACCCGCCGCACCGGGATGCCCACCTGCAGCGCGGCGGTGGCATTGCCTCCCGCGGCCTGGATATGCCTGCCCAACCGCGTCTTCTCCAGGATGATCCAGCCAATCGCGGTCATCAGCACCAGCCCAATCAGCAGATTGGGAATGGGACCGGTGTATCCCTGCCCGATGACGGTGAAGGCGTCGCCCCACTGGTTGGAAAAGAGCGTCTTACCGCCGGTAAGCTGGTAGGTGCCTGCGTCCCACAGCTTGGACGTGGCTAGCGTGGCGATAAAAGCCGGAATGCCCAGGTAACAGGTGAGCCGGGAGTTGAGGAAGGCCACCGCCATCATCAGTACCAGCACGACCAAAATGCACAGGAAATAATTGGGGAACCAGCCGGTGGCCCAGCCAAATCCCAACAGAGAGGCCGCCAGGGTCGCCTCCGCGCCAATGCCGAAGTTAAGCTCGCCCACCATCAACACGAACATCGCCGACATGGAAAGCGTGGCCATTACCGCCATATCCCGGAGGATGTTCATGATATTGTTGTAGGTTAAAAACCGATGATTGAAAAGGTAGAACAGGAGGATGAACACCACCAGCGCCACCGCCAGAAAATACCGGGTAAACTCCTTTTTGAACCGGAATTGATACGTCACGATTCCGTTACTCTGCATTGAGCGCCGCCCCCTTTACTGCGTAGCTAAGAATCTGCTCCTTGTTGAAGTCGGCGCGCCGGAACATGGCGATGCTGTCGCCACGGTAGAACACATAGATTCTGTCGCATACCGAGATGAGCTCCTCCAGCTCGGAGGAGATGAAAAGTACGCCAATCTCCTTTTCATCCGCCAGGCTGCGGATTTTGGTGTAGATTTCGCTCTTCGCGCCCAGGTCCATACCCACGGTAGGTTCATCCAAGATAAGCAGCTTGAGTGCTTCCACTTCTACGGACCGGCCGATGATCACCTTCTGCATGTTGCCGCCGGAAAGCTCCAGCATCAACTGACCGGAGGACATGTACCTCACCAGGTTCTTGTCCAGCACCATGGAGGAAAACTGCCTGGCCTCCGCCGCCTTAAACACCCCCAACCGGGTTGAAAACCTCTTGGTGAAAAGATTGCAGATATTGTCTATCAGGTTGAGCTGTGGGAAGACGCCGTTGGCCCGCAGCTCCGGTGTGAGGATGACGCCTTTTTGGATCATGTCACAGGAGTCCCCGCCATGGATTCGCTCACCATCCAGCGTGAAATCCCGCTGGGTTGTCCGCCGAATGCCGAAAAGCGCCTCCACCGCCTCGGTGCGCCCCGCGCCCACCAGCCCGTACAGACCCACCGCTTCGCCCCGGCGCACCGTCAGGTTCAGGTTGTGCACCGCATCGTCATAGGCCAGCGTCTTTACCTCCAGCACCGTGGGCAAAGCCTCGTAATCCTTGTCCGGCACCGCAATTTTCTTGATTTTGTCGCTGCGGATCATGGCGCGCACGCAATCGTCCAGATTCAGGTTTTTGATCTCCTCATCCAGCGTCACCGCGCCATCGGCCAGCACCGTCACCCGGTCCGCAATGGTCATGATTTCTTCCAGCTTATGGGTGATATAGATAATGGAAACCCCCTGCTGTTCCTTCATGCTCTTTACAAAATGAAGGAACGGCTCTATCTCCCCCTCGCCCAATGAAGCGGTGGGTTCATCCAGAATCAGCAGCGTGGGATTCATATAAAAAGCGCGCATGATTTCCACCAGCTGCTGTTCTCCCGCGCCCAGCTCCTCCACCGGAACATTCAGCGGTACCTCCACGCCCAGCTGGGTTCGCAACGCTTGGGCGCGCCGCATCACCGTCCGGCTGTCCATCATGCCCAGCCGGCCCAGCGGCTCATACCCCAGGGAGATGTTTTCCGCCGCCGTTAAAAAAGGGACCAAGTTTCGCTCCTGGTAAAGCATGCCGATGCCCGCTTTGATGGAATCGGCGGGGGTGTGGAAGGTCTTTTTTTCCCCTTGTACCTCAATGCTGCCCTGGTCCACGCTGTACACGCCGGTCAGCATTTTGCACAGGGTGCTCTTGCCCGCGCCGTTTTCCCCTATCAGGGCATGGATTTCCCGTTGTCCCACCACAAAGTTTACCTGGTTGACCGCCGTCATGCCGGAAAACCGCTTGGTCAACCCCACGGCCTGTAGCACAGGTTGATTGCTCATGCGCAACACCGCCCCAATCGTCATTCGCCTGTCATTTTTCATGAGGAATCCCTCCCGCGCCGCAACGCTCGCGCGGCGCGGGAGGGATCAAAATTGTTTTGCTGATTTGCTTCAGGGCTTTTTTACTCGCAAACGTAGCTGCCTGGCCAGTTGTACCAAGCGTTCATATCGTCGGTGTAGTAATCAAAGACAATTTGGATGGGGTCGCCGCTCTGGGGCACATTATCGCGGCCGACCAGCGTACCCCTGCAGTACAGGGTCTCCCCCACGGTGGAGATCAGGCAGCCCTCATCGCCGGGGTTCAGCCCCTCAACCTGGATGTCCTCAATCACGTCAAACATGGTGTGCACATAGTATTCCACCGGCTGCACGTAGGAGTATTGGTAGTAGCTGTTCTGCCGGATTTGGTGGAAGTATTCGGAACCGCCGTCGATGCCGGCAATCCACAAATCAGGGTTTACCTCGTTGGCGTTGGCCTCGGCCGCCGCATTGGCCTGGATGGCAAAGGCATCCGCCGAGCAGATGACGCCCGTCAGGTCGGTGCCGTACTTGTTCAGCCAAGCCGTAGTCATGTCATAGCAATTCTCCAGATAGGTGCCCGCGCCGGAGAAACAATCCTGGTTGTCCAGCAGCGTCAAACCGGCATAGCATCCAATGATGCTATTAAAGGTACGGGTCCGCTCATTGTGCACCTGGATGGATTCCACCGTCAGCGAAGCGATGCCGCCGTTCCACTTCATCTTTTCACCCAGGATGTACATCATCTCCGCGGCGGCCACGCCATTGGGCATGGTCACATTGGCAATGATGCCGTCAATGACCTGATTGTCCACATTGTAGATGCCAATGCCCGCTTCGCGCGCGGTGCGAATGGCGTTCTGCTTGGCTTCCACGGTTTCCATATTGCACAACACGATGGCATCCACGCCGTTATTCACAGCGCTTAGGATAAGATCGTTCACTTCCGCGTCGGATTCAAAGGGAAGCACCAGAGATTTCCATCCTCTGTTGGTAAATTCCAGCTCCACCTGGTTTACCGCACGCACCGTCCACTCCGATGTCAGCTGCGGCCGCAGGAAGGCCACCACAATCTCTTCACCGCTTTTGATGTTGGGCCGCACATAATTGTCAAATGCCTGCGCGTCAGTCGCGTACGCGGCGACGGTGAAAAAAGCGAAAACCAAAACAAGAGTCATGCCTATGATGCGTTTCATGTTGTCCTCCTATAGATGTATTTCTCATGTGAAGGGTAACTGCCCGGAACCATGCCGGACGTTCATCCTTGGATTCCTCCGCGGCCCGCGGACCCGCCCGCCATCCGGGCCATGCTCCTTTCCTTCTTTTTCCTATCATCAGGCTCGCTTAGCGCCCGATATAACGTTGAAACAAAGCATCGTACACCGCATGGATGCGCGCGTCGGGCGTGAAGCGATCGCGCACCCGTACCATGCTGTGGATGGTATCCTCCAGCGTGGGATACAGCCCCACGCCATAGGCCGCCAGCACCGCCGTGCCCAGGGCAGAGGCCTCATTATTCACCATGCGCTCATAGGTCTTACCGGTCACATCCGCGCGGAACTGCACCCAGGCGTCGGCGCTGGCATGCCCGCCGCCGATGCGGACGCGGTTGCACGCCCCGTTCTTGATCTTCATGCAGTTTTCCAGCAAAATCCGGTTCTCATAGGTCAACGCCTCGATGCAGGCGCGGTAGACATCATACTTGGTCACCGAGAGATCCAACCCCATGATGCCGCCGCCGCCATTGACGAAATTGGGCTGCACCGTTACGCTGCCCTTGCCGTCAAACACCGTCTTGCTCCACAAATCGGCAAAGGCGTCGCCGCCGTCCTTTGGATACATCTCCCGCAGGAACCACTCAATCAGCGCGCCTGCAGTCTTGTAACCGGAAAGGATCATGGTGCTGTCCCGGACAGGGCCCGGCTCGCACATCAGCAAGGAGCCCTCCCGCACGCCCGCCTGCTGCTCCTGGGTGAAGTGGTACGCGCTGTTCATCAGGAAGCAAAAGACATCCACCGAGCCGGTAACCTCGGCGACGGCATCGTCGGCTTCGTCATAGACACCCAAGCCGATGGTGCCCATCACCGCATCGTGGCCGCCGATAACCACAGGCACCGCTTCGGCAAACGCCACATCGCCATACCTGGTGATTTTTCCCACGGTATCGTGGGACTGCACCACGGCGCCCAGCGACGCCGGTGCGATGCCCACCGCCTCCAGCACCGGCAGGGACCATTCCCGTTTGAGGACATCGAAGCAGCTGTGCGATCCGGCCTCAGTGGCGTCCCATACCAGGGGCAGCCCCAGGCATTTGAGAATGTACTGCTGAATGCTGACGTAGTAGGTGCTTTTGGCCGCCACATCAGGCATGTATTTGCGAAGGTACATCACCTTGGCCATGGGTGACACATCGCTAAACGTGAAGCTGGTGGCGGGCAGCGGCCCTTGGGCGCGCAGCTGTCGCTCCAGCTCCGCCGCCTCTTCCCCCGCCCGGCTGTCCATGCCGACGATACAGTGATAGGTGGCCTGAAAGCTGCTGTCCATGGGTACCAGACTGGCGCCGATGTGCGAGAAAGAAAGCGCCTTCACCTGGGCGGCGTCCCCCAGCTGCCCCATCACTTCCCGGACGCAGGCCACGCTGTTGCGCCACATCACCTGGGGATCCAGCTCAAAAAAGCCGTCCTGCGGCGAAATGAGCGGATATTTGACCGCATGCTGCGCGACAATCTCTCCATTGGTGGCATCAATGGCATGCACCCGCACATTGGAAGAACCAAAATCAGCAATCAAAATGACAGGATTCATAGGAGCGCCTCCTTTGTTTCATGGAGAAAAGTGCGTGGAAAGTCAAACACTCGACGGGATGACATGTTGTCATAACGAATAATATCACCTCTCTGGACATCCGTCAAGCAATCTTTTTCAGATTTGGACAAAAAATTTTCATGGCGGCTTTTACCAGTATTCCTTTGCAAATGGCCCATTTCTCGCTTTCTTGCCCATTGACCCTAACGTTATCCCACATTTTTTGACAAATATTTGACTATATTTTGTTGTCATGATATCATCCCCATGGGACGTGAGGTGATGAATGTGCCAGTAGCGCCGAAATACCACCAGGTCAAAATGGATATTTACAGCAAAATAGCCGACGGCACCTATAAGCCCAAGCAACCGCTGCCCACTGAAAGGGAATACATGCAGCGGTACGGCATCAGCCGCATTACCATTCGCAAGGCGCTGGATGACCTTGCCAACGAAGGATATTTGACTAAAATCCAGGGCAAGGGTACCTTCGTGAGTGATCCGCGCACGCGAGGCATCAACATCTTGCGTCATACCTCCTGTATTGCCGAGCTGAAGCAGCGGGGCTTTGCCACCAAACGCGTGGTACTCACCAGGAAGATTGTCGATTGTGACGAAAACCTGGCGCGCCAATACGGCCTATGCGTAGGCGAGCGATATTTTGAGTTTGAACGTGTCTATACCGGAGACGACACGCCCTATTCCTACGAAATCAGCTTTTACCTATACCGCTATGTAGTGGATATCGAAAACCGCGACCTGGCCAACGAATCCATCCATACCATCCTGCGCAACCTGCATTTTGACGACCTTCCCATCGCCCGCACCACCGAAATCCGCGCCATTCTCTCCAAGGGAAATCTATGCGAAAAGTTGCAGGTTCCGGAAGGCATGCCGCTGCTGCAGATGAAATTTCACAGCTACCTCACCAACGAGCCCCATGATGACGGCGACAAAAAATGTGTGGAATCCTCGCAAGCCACTTGGCGTACCGATATCATTCCAGTGATGATCGTGTGATGGATGGGCATACCAAGAAGCCCGGCAAAAGCCAAGCCTTTGCCGGGTTTTTGTGTGTTAAGAGGAACTGGTTTACCATAAGCCGTACAGAAACATGAACATTGACCTATATGTAACAAACACAACTTAGCTGGATAAATTTGGCGGGGTATCTCGTTTATCCTCATGATGGGGCGTTGCTTTTTGCGATGAACCGATGCCAAGATGGAGGGAAACCCATGACGATGAAACGGATGGTCGCGGCCGCGCTGATGGCTGTGTCGCTGGTTTTGTGGGGCGGATCGTTTGCCGAAACCTATGTTTTTCCGGTTGAGCCCGCCACGCCGTCAGAAACGGACATTGCGATGGCCGACGCTATTGCTGCCGCGAAAAGCGAGATGGCGCAAAGGCAGGGTGTGCCACTGGACGGCTTTCAAAATTTTAACGTAAAAGCCAATTGCGTAAAACTTGAGAATAACGAAAAAGCGTGGGTAGTCCTGCTTGATGAGCTGGCTTACGGAACGGATGCGCTGGTAACCCTATCGGCAGTGGATGCGAGCATCATTGACTACCAAGCCAGCGATACGGAAATCACCATGTTTCTTATCGATCAGTGGACCCGGAAAAAAGGCGCGATGAAGACTTGGACAATGGAAGACAAAGCTCTCTTTGATTGGCTGTTTGGATCTTCCGACCAGTATGTTGTTCCTAGTGAAGCGCATATCAGTAAAGAAATGGCGAGGGACATCGCCTTGTCAGCCATTGACCAGGCTCTTTCGTCGCCCACGTTCTCCTATGCCTATCATTTGCTATCCTACACCGATGGAAGGCCAGACCACTATGTTTGGATGGTCACCATCTATGTGGATGGCCACGAAAAATACTTAGTGCATGTCTCTGCCGTTGACGGCGCCGTTGTCGAAGTGATGCGCTTGGACGGGAACGGTTAAGCTTTCACGTTTTTTGCGTTCAAACCGGGCCCTGACAAAAGAATGCTTTGGGGGACGCCCGTTCCGCCCGCCATCATGCGGCTGTTGAAGCGGGTGTTTAGGCCGGGAAAAAATGACCTGTCTTTTTCCCCCGGTCAATGCTATGATAAGCTTACAAGGCAGACCGCTATGAACAAGACCGCCCCTTGCCAGTGTCGATGGGGAGAGGAAGTCCGCGTATACCTGTAAGGCCTTCCACAAAAGATGATTTGGATGATCCTTATCCAGAAGCGGCATCGTTGCCAAAAAACCAAACATGAGGAGTACGCACATGAGCACGATCAAGGATGTGGCAACCGCGGCCGGTGTGTCGGTCTCCACCGTTTCCAATATTATCAACAACAAAAGCAGCGTCAATATCGATTTATACAACCGCGTTACGCAGGTGATGAAAGACCTGCACTACCGTCCCAATATCCTGGCCAAGAACCTGCGCAAGAACCAGACCAATTTTTTGGGCGTCATCTTCTGGGAGATGGACGGATATTCTGGGAAGTTGCTGGAAAACGTATTGCGCCGGATCAGCCACATGGGATATCAGCCCATCGTGCGCATCGTTTATGAAGACAGCCTGGAGCTGCGGGAGGCCCTGGAGGGCCTGATCAGCACAGGCGTAAAGGGCATCCTGATCTGCTCCCCCCATCTGGACGGGCTAACGCTCAGTGAGCTGGACAGCCAATCCGTACCGATGCTGTTGCTTGACTACTGCCTTCATTTGCCGGGCTTTTTGACCATGGAGCTGGACAATGCCGCCGTGGTGGAGGAGACGACGGCCCTTTTGCTTGAGGATGGCCAATCGGTGGGCTTACTCACCGGCGAGCGGCGCTTCGCGTGTGAAGAAAGCTGCTGGACAGGCTTTGCAAGCGGGTGCGCAAAGGCTGGCGTGGACCCCAGGGAGCTTCCCTGCCTGGAAGCCCCCTTTCAGCGCGCCCAGCTTTTTGAGGAATTGCTCAGCCAGATACCCCAGCAGCAGCCGTCTTGTTGGATCGTCTCTAGCGAATACATCGCCTCCTGCTTGCAGGAGATCGTTTCCATCCGGGGGCTGACCCCAAGCTGTCTGTACGTGCTGACCTGCGACCAGGAGACACGGCCGGCTTCCCCTTCCGTCCGGATGCTGGGACGGGACACGGTTCGCTGTGCAAGGGAAGCGGTGGATTTACTTCTGGCGCAAATTCAAGACCCCATGCTCAGCGATTCGCCCAATACGGTCATCCCCACGGTGGGAAAAAGCGCCCATGCTGCCATAGCCCGCCCCAAGCCGGCTTCACCGCGTATGGACAGGCCCCTGCGGGTGCTGCTGCCGGATGCTCCTATGCACAGAAGCATCATGCTTCTGTGCAGCGATTTTACCAATCGCTCGGGCATAGAGGTTGCGTTTACCTGCAAAAACATGACCGAGCTTTTGCGGGAGATTGTGGAAAGCTGTTCGGGTGAGAAGCCTTTCTATGATGTTGTTTCCTTCCATGTGAACTGGCTGAGGCATCTGGGCCTCAAGGGTCTTTTGCGTTCGCTGGAAGAATGTATGGACCTGCCCAAGCTATGGGCGGAATACTTGCCCAGCGTTCAGCAAGTGTTTTTGAAACGGGAATTCGCGTCCTATGGCGTGCCGGCAGAGATGGGCGTGCAAATCCTGGCCTACCGAGACGATCTGTTCTCGGACCCGGCCGTGCAGAAGAACTACTACAGCACCGTGGGGCTGGAACTGCGCCCGCCAAGAAGCTGGACGGAATTCAACATCATCGCCCGGTATTTTACCCGTTCCTTCAATCCTGCCTCACCTACATGCTACGGTACCTGTATTGCCGGACATATCCCCACAGGCCTTGTGGAGGAGTTTTGGCCCAGAAGCCGGACCTTCTGCGGCAAGCTGTTTGAAAACCGGCCGCTGGAACTGACCAGCCTAGCCAATGTGCGCGCGCTGGAGAACCTGCGCGAAACCTACCTCTATTCTTATCCTGACTGCCGTACCTTCATGGACAGCGAGCAGGTCAACCAAATGCTGACAGACGATATCGCCATGATCGTAACCTATAACAGCTATATGCTTCTGAACCGGCGCAGCAGAGAAAAACGCATACGCTTCGGGCCCACGCCCAGCAATATGACGGCGATTGACAGCTATCTTTTGGGCATCCCCATGGCAAGCGAGGTGTCCGCCGCCGGGGCCGCTTTCATTCAATGGTGCTGCTCCGATGAGATGGCGCGCAAAAGCCTGCTGCTGGGACGCATGCTGCCCAAGCAAAACGTGGCGCACTGCCGCGAGTTGGAATATGTCATCCAGGGAATCGAAGGCATTTTCGATCATCTGGACGCGGCGGTATTCAAGGAGGAAATGTTGGGCACTCATCTGGACAATAACGACCTTGAACACCTTTTCGCGCAAGGGCTGGTTCGCGCTGTGTATGACGGCGAACCCGCTCAGGAAGTGATGCGCGATTTGGAAGAACAGCTGCGCCGGCGCTAGCGCGCCCTTCATGGCGCAATGGGGCAAGATGGTTATATGATCAGATATGTATCGATTCGTGTAATGATCTACGAACTATTATTTGGTAAGCCATTGAAAGTGCATGTATGCGATGATATGATAACCGTATCAGACCGACGGCAAAGGTCAAAAAGAATAGGGAGGTCATCGCGTTGAAAAAATGGGTTTGTATTACACTCACTTTGGTACTGCTCTTAGGCATCGCGGTAGCTGGAACCGCACAGGCCGCCAAGGATCCTAAAGACATCCGAATTGCGCTGATTGTGCAGCAGAGTGATCCCTGGTATGACGACATGGAGCTGGGCGTGAAGCAATTTGCTGCCGACACCGGCGTGGATGCATTCGTTCTTACGCCTGAATCCAGTGACCCTGCCCTGCAAAATGCATTGATGGAAGAACTGATTGCCCAGGAAGTGGACGTGATCTGCGTCAACCCCAACGACCCCATGTCCCTGACCAGCAGCATCGAAAAGGCTCACGCCGCGGGCATCCCCGTCATTACGCATGAGTCGCCCGACATCGCCGATAAGGTCGAGCTGGATCTGGAAGCGTTCCAGGACTCTGTATTCGGACAGCTGTATGGCGAAAATCTGGCCAAAGCAATGGGGGGCAAAGGGCAATACTGCGGCTTTGTGGCCTCGCTGACCATGACGTCTCACATGACTTGGTACAAAGCTGCCATCGACTACATCACCGAGAACTATCCTGATATGGAACTGATTTCCGCCGAGCCCTTTGTGGATGAGAACGATTTCCAGGTCGCGTATGACAAGACGGTGGAATTGCTTAAAACCTATCCCGACCTCAAAGGCATCTTTGACTGTTCCATCCATGGCGCCGGTATCTGCCAGGTGCTCGTTGACAAGGGCCTGGTGGGCCAAATCAAGGTGGTTTCTCTGGCGCAGCCCTCCATGTCGCTGGAGTATCTGAAGAATGGTTCCATGCAATACGGCCAGGGCTGGCGGCCCTATGACACCGGTTACGCTCTGATGGCAGCCGGCCTGAAGCTGGCGCAGGGAGAGACCATCGAAAACGGCGCGGATCTGGGCATCAAGGGCTATGACAACCTGACGCTCATCGGCCATCTGGGCTTTGGCGACGCCGCCATCGAATTTACAGCGGACAATGTAGACCAGTACGACTACTGATTTCCATGGTACTATAGGCCAAAAGAAGGGGACCTTGCGACAATCCGTTGGACTCCGCAGGGTCCCCCCCTCATCCTTTTTGTGAGGTGAATTCGCTTGAGCAACCGGCTATTGACGGTCTCCAACCTATCCAAGTCCTTTGGCGGCATCCATGCGCTGAAGGACGTCCATTTGAGCATTGACGCGCAGCAGATCCACTGCCTTGCAGGCATGAACGGATCCGGCAAATCCACGTTGATTAAATGTGTTTCCGGCGTCTATCAGCCTGACGCGGGGCATATCCAGTTCGACGACAGGGTCTATGAAAAGCTCACGCCTTTGGAGGCCATCGCGGAGGGCGTACAGGTCATCTATCAGGATCTATCCCTGTTTGCCCATATGACGCTTGCCGAGAACATCGCGATCAATCAGGTCCTGAACCATAAGGGCGGGCTGGTAAGCCAAAAGGATATTTACCGGATCGCGCAGGAGCAGACCCAAAAGGTTGGCGTAGACCTGGATCTGAGCAAAACCGTTCAGGAAAGCACCATGGCTGCCTGCCAGTTGACGGCCATCTGCCGCGCATTGGCCATGGACGCGCGGCTTATCTTCATGGATGAGCCAACCACCGCGCTCACACGGCGGGAGGTAAACCGGCTGCTGACCATCGTTGCCGATCTGAAGAAAAAAGGGTACGCCATTGTATTTATCAGCCATAAGCTGGACGAAGTTTTCGATATCGCAGATAAGATCAGCGTGTTTCGGGACGGCGAAATCGTGGGGCATTTTTCCCGCGACGAGCTGGACAAGAAAAAACTGACACAATATATGACCGGCAGAGATGTGGAGTATCATCGCTATGTGCGCGCCCGCGCGGACGGCGATCCCATCCTGCGTATCCAGCATTTAAGCCAGACAGACAACTACAGCGATATCACCCTGGCCATTCGCCCCGGGGATATCGTGGGGCTTAGCGGCCTGTTGGGTTCGGGGCGGACGGAGCTTGGCCTGACGCTGTTTGGGCTTAACAAGTTCACCCACGGGCAGATCGTCTTCCAAGGGCGCAAGCTCAAGCGCATCACCCCCAGCTTGATGCGCGGGCTGGGCCTTGGTCTGCTGCCCGAAGACCGCGCTACACAAGGGTTGTTTGTCAACCGCAGCATCCGGGAAAACCTGTCCTCCGTCACGCTGGATGCGTGCTGCAAACGAAAGGGCTTTATGAATGCCGGCAAAGAGCGAGAGCTGGCGCAGCGGTCGGCCACGGACATGAATGTCAAAACCGGCTCCATCGAGGCGGCAGCCAGCACGCTGTCTGGCGGCAACCAGCAAAAGGTGGTGATCGGCAAGTGGATCGCCAGTAAACCCAAGGTTTTCATTATGGATTCCCCCACCGTGGGCATTGACGTGGGGTCCAAGGCCGAGATCTATGCCCGCATTCAGTCCTATGCCGCCCAGGGGATGGCAATCCTGCTGATATCGGATGAAATTGAGGAGCTGGTTCTCAATTGCAACCGCATCCTGCTCCTGTCCCAAGGAAAGCAGCTGGGCCTGATTGAAGAGGAGGAGCGGCTGAGCACGCCTTCGGCGCAGCTGGAGGAGAAGATATTACGCCTCATCGGGCAAAGCGGTACGGAAGATCTCCAGCAGCAGGAGGCGGATGTTCATGAAGAAGCGTAGCGTTATCAACAGAACCGAGCTATTCCTGCTGGGCATCATCCTTTTGTACTCGGCTGTGGTCACCATGGTCAATCCCGCGTTTTTAAGCCTGGAAACGCTGTTGGACATCCTTCGGTCCTCGGCGGTGACCATGATTTTGGCCGCCGGCATCATGGTGGTCATCATTTCAGGGGGGATCGATGTTTCCTTCACAGCCATTTCCCTGTTTGGCGTGTATGTCACAACCACGATCCTCACCCGCATGAAATTGCCTTGGCTGGACAATTTGGCCATCGCCTTTGTGATGTCCACCGCCATGGGAATCCTGTGGGGTTGCCTGAATGCCGTGCTGGTTCATAAGTTCAAATTACCGGCATTCATCATCACGCTGGGCACGCAGAACCTGATCTTTGGCGTCATGACCACCTTTATCGGCAGCAAAACCTATGGCGCCGCCGCCATTCCCAAGGCATTCTCCCGGTTCGCCTCCGCCCGTCTGTTTCAGATCCAGACCGCCAGCGGCATCGTCGGCCTGTCGGCCTTCATCATCCCTATGATAGTAGCGCTTGCGATGACCTGGTTCATCATGCACAAAACCAAAATGGGGCGCAGCATATTCGCGTTGGGCAATTCCGAAAGCGCGGCGCAGCGGATCGGCATCAAGCCATTTCGGGTGCGCCTGTTCGTATACGCTTATATGGGCGCTCTGGCCGGCATCGCAGGCATCGTTTATGTATCCCAGGTGAAGTGCATGTATCCCAATGCGCTGGTGGGCGACGAGCTTTCTGTGATCGCGGCCGCCGTCATCGGCGGTACGAAACTTTCGGGAGGCCAGGGCAAGCTGCTGGGCGCCTTCCTGGGTGTGATGATCGTGCATCTGCTGAACAACACGCTGATTTTTTTGGGTCTTACCTCCTCTTGGAACGATCTGTTTATCGGCGCCCTGATGATTGTGAGCGTTGCTACCACCTCCTATCAGGAGCGGGTGAAGAACCGCAAGCATTTCATCTTTACGGAATAGGAGGAAAAGGGCATGCAGCGCATAAAAACGAGAACCAAAGAAGACGCCAGCCTTCTTACGCTGTTTATCTTATTCGTTTTGATCGTGGTGTCTTTGTGGATTGTGATTGGCAAGAGTATGTTCACGCCCGCGCGTCTTACGCTGATGGGTTTTCAAATTCCGGAATTTGGACTGATCGCCCTGGGCATGACATTTTCCTTCTTGCTGGGCGGCATTGACCTGTCCTTGGTGGCAGCCGCAAACCTATCGGGGATCCTGTGCGCCTATGTGCTTTCCGGCGCATGGTTCCCTGGCCTGTCGCCGGAAACGGCCATCATCGTTGGTATCGCAACGGCCATGGTCTCCTCGGCGGCCTGCGGGCTCATAAACGGCGTCTTGGTGGCAAAATTTTCTGTGCCGCCCATGATCGCCACGTTGGGGACGATGATGCTATTCACAGGCATCGCTATGGCGCTGACTGGGGGCGAAAGCGTGACGCATTTCCCAGACGCGTTCAATCAGTTTGCCACCCGCACCGTGGCAGGGGTACCGGTCATCTTCCTGTTGTTCTTTTTGGTCACGGTGCTCTTGGGTCTGCTGCTTTCCCGCAGCACCCTTGGCCGCAAATTGTATCTGTATGGCGCGAACCCCATTGCCGCCCGTTTTTCAGCCATTAACAACGAAAGGCTTCTGTTGATGGTGTTTACCCTCAACGGCATCCTCGCGGGGTTGTCCGGCCTGACCATTATCAGCCGCGTAACCACGGCAAAGGTTGGCTATGGCAGCGCCTACTTGGTGCAGGCGATGCTGGTAGCCATCATCGGCGGGGTGAGCCCCTCCGGCGGCCGCGGCAAAATCACAGGCGTCATGATCGCGATCGCCATTACGCAGGTTCTCTCCAGCGCCTTTACCATCTGGCAGCTTTCACCCTATAACCGAAAGCTGATATGGGGCGCGTTGCTCATCCTGGTGATCCTGGTCAATCATCTCACGCAGCGGAGAAATGTGGGCAAGAAATAGAGGACGGGAGTGCGTACACATGGCAGTATTTCATTCAGCATTCAGCATCCAATCGCAGATGCAGGTGACGTTTGACGATGTGACGGACACGGTGCGGGAGGCGCTGCGCGCCTGCGGCATCCGCAACGGGATCGTTGTTGTCTATTCGCAACACACCAGTTGCAGCGTGTTGATTCAGGAGGATTCGGAGGCTGTGACCTACAAAAACATTCCGCTGATCCTTCAGGATACGATCAACTGCCTGGAAAAGATGATCCCAACCTGCGAATACGAGGGGCAATATCTGCATCCAGGGCCTTACCACATCCAGCGGGCGCAGCAGTTACGCCATGAGGAAAAGCACTGGGGGCTCAATACGGACGGCCATATCAAGTCCAGCATCCTGGGAAGATCCGAGACCATCCCCGTGGTGGAGGGTGAAATGGTGCTGGGCGAATTCGGTCGCATCTACTTTGCTGACTTTGACAAGACAAGGGCAAGGGAACGCACCGTAAACGTCCAGGTGATTGGCGAGTGACGGGCGCGTTGCGCTCCTTACCGCCAAGGTGGCGGCTTACAGAAATGAGGAACCGATATGCTATTAGGCGTTGATGTGGGAACCACGGGTACGAAGGCTGTGCTGACCACAGAGGATGGTGCCATCCTGCATACCAGCTATCAGGGGTATCCCCTGATCAGCCCCAGTTCTTCCCATGTCGAGCAGGACTCCAACGTTTGGTGGCAGGCTGTGACCGATACCGTGCGCAATTGCGCGGCGCAGTTGCCCACGAATGAGCGGATAACAGCCTTATGTCTGTCCGTTCAAGGCGGAACGCTGGTTCCAGCAGACAGACAGGGCCGCCCTGTTGCCAATGCCATTTCCTGGCTGGATACCCGTGCGGTGAAGGAGCACGCGGATCTGATCGCCGAAAAAGGAGAGCTGTTCTTTTACCAGAAAACAGGCTGGCGGCTTTCCAACTGCTATAATTTCGTTCAGATTCTGCACATGCGGCGCCAGTCGCCGGAGCTCTTTGCAAAGACGGCCTATTTCTTAACGGTGGCCGATTACCTTCATTGGCGGCTGACCGGCTGGATGGTGACAGACGCCAACAGCACAGGAAATTCGCAGCTTTGTAACGTAGCCACCGGCGATTGGGACGACGACATCCTGGCGTTGGCACAGATCGACCGTAGCCAACTGGCGGAGATGGTTCCCACGGGCGTTGTGATTGGTACCCTTACCAAGGCGGCGGCCCAAGCGCTGTCGCTGGATACGAAAGTTCTGGTTGTCAGTGGCGCGCAGGACCAGTATTGCTCCGCCATCAGCATTGGCGCGTTTCATCCGGGAGACGTGATGTTTTCCACGGGAACCTCCTGGGTTCTGTTGGGGGTTGCCCAGAAGATGATCTATGACACCAAACACTATCTTACCATCGGCAGGTCCATCCTTCCGGGGTTATACAGCGGATTTGCGTATACGCCAGCCGGTGGCGCGGCCATGCAATGGTATCATGATAACATGGGAAGGCCCAGTGCTATAGGCGCTTCCATTGAGAGCTTCGATGAGATCACCGCCAGGGCCTCCAAAATCTCCCCCGGGGCGGATGGACTGTTCTTTTTCCCCCATTTTGCCGGTACGCTGTTTCCCACATGGCGTCCCAAAGCGAAAGGCTTACTGTGTGGATTGGATTTCATCCATACGCAGGATCATATCGCCCGGGCCATGATGGAAGGCATTGCCTTCGAACTGCTATGGATGGCGCGCGCCATGCAGGATGTGGGGTATGACTTCCAAGTCATGCATTGCCTGGGCGGTTCCACCCGCAGCGACGTTTGGATGCAGATGGTGTGCGACATGACTGGGCTGGAAATGAAGATCTCAACCCATGCGGATATGGCGCCGCTGGGCGCCGCCATGATCGCGGCTGTTGGAAGCGGCGTGTATACGAGCTACCAGGAGGCATTTGCGCAGTCATACTGCCGCCAAAGAACGCTTACGCCAAACGCTGCCATGCATCGGGAATACGCTTCTTTGTTTGAGCAATACCGCTCCCTTTTTCAAAAGCAGCAGGACATGATTTCATAGATGCCGGCCAAGATACCCCATGCTCTTTGCCGTTGCTTTCAAAAGCGCATTCCCACAGGGCCATTCAAAATGAAATGGGCTGGCCCAATCATCAGCCGGGGCTGTTGCTTAACGCATCACAGCCGCGGAGTCTTGCCATAGCTCCCTGCCCTGGTGTATACTGAATACCGATCTCAGGTGAGGCAAAGGAGCGTGAACCAATGAAGATTGGCGTAACCAAAGAGTTAAAAAACCATGAATATCGCGTGGGTATTACTCCGGATAATGTACTGGCCTTTATCCAGGGCGGGCATCAGGTTTTTGTGGAAAAGCATGCCGGGGAAGGCGCCAACTTTTCCGACGAAGAATACCGGGCCAATGGGGCGACGATTTTGGAAACCCCTGCGGAGGTGTATGGGACCGCCGATATGCTCATCAAGGTTAAGGAACCCGAGCCCAAGGAATACCAATATTTGCGTCAGGGTCAGATTCTCTTTACCTATTTGCATCTGGCGCCCAACAAACCCCTGACGGAGGCGCTGATGGCCAGCGGCGTGAAAGCCGTGGCCTATGAAACCATTGTGGATGCCGAGGGCAACCTGCCTTGCCTGCGGCCCATGAGCCAAATTGCGGGCCGTTTGAGCATTCAGGAAGGCGCCAAGTACTTGGAACGCAACTTTGGAGGCCGGGGCTTGCTATTAGGCGGCGTGCCGGGTGTGGAGCGGGGCAAGGTGGTCATCATTGGCGGCGGGATTGCGGGGACGTATGCGGCCAAGGCGGCGGTGGGCATGGACGCCCAAGTGGTCCTTTTGGATGTGAACCTGAACCGCCTTACCTATTTGGATGATGTGTTTGGTGCGTCCATTACCACACTGTACAGCACGGAAAGCGCCATCGCCAAAAGCCTGGCCGAGGCGGATTTGGTGATTGGCTCGGTGCTGATTCCGGGCGGCGCGACGCCTAAGCTGGTTCGCCGAGAGCATCTGGCGCTGATGAAAAAAGGCGCGGTGATTGTGGACATCGCCATCGACCAGGGCGGCTGTTGCGAGACTTCCCACACCACGACCCATGACGATCCAGTCTATATTGTGGACGATATTGTTCACTACTGCGTGGGAAATATGCCCGGCGCGGTGCCGCGCACGTCCACCATTGCGCTATCAAACACCACCATTCATTATGCTGTGCGTATGGCCAATATGGGCCTGGAAGCCGCGTGCAAGGCTGACCCCCACTTGGCCCAAGGCGTTAACATTTACGCCGGGCAGTGCGTTAACCGAAATGTGGCCGAAAGCTTGGGCCTGCCCTATGAGCCCCTTGGGGGGCTGATGGGCTGATGGGCTGACGCCGTCAGCGCTCTTCAAAAGCCGCCTCTCGCCGGTTTAGTCGGGGCAGGCGGCGAAGGCTGGCTATGGAAGGGATTCCCCACCGTGATGACGAAGTGCACGTAAAAATATTCAAGGCACATCCAATGAAGGGTGTCTTTAGGCTGGAATGCCTGACAATCTGTCTGCGTCGTTCACCCTGTATTTCCTGGCTTCGGGTCCGTAAATCATCATTAGCAATGGCTTATCCTATGGTCTGCCGCTAGTCGCTCAGTTTGACCACCAGCACATCGTCTATCCAGGTATAACAGTCTTTTGCTGGGAAAGACGGCAGGCTGACCACCTCTTCCATGTTGGCGTAAGCTGTCATTTGGCTGCTTTCCACAAAAACCATATTGGAAGACAATACCGTTGAAATAAAGAAAGCAACGGAAGTGCAGATGTCAACATTATAGACCATAGCCTGTCCGGTATTGTATGAGCCTATGATCCCGTCCATAAGTTCAAACCCAGCCCTAGGCCGCAGATAGTAGGATGAGTAGATGGGAGCGCCAACGATAATGACGGGCGTAGAGGGCTCATAGCCTTCCGTGGTCTCAATGCGGTCAACGATACGGGTGGCAAGCGAAATGGAGGCGTCGTAATTCATTTTGCGGCTTAGATAATCCGCGTTGGCAAGCACATAGCAATAAAAAGAATTTACCCCCATCACCGCGGCGCACGCGATGGGGAGAACTTTTTTCATGATGCCGGCGGGGCCTTTTGGGGCTTGGATCTGATCCACAAGCCACTCTCCGTATTGCAGCACAAGCAGCCAAGGCGCGATAAAGGCGAATGTCATCAGCGAATGGGACTGCACGCCATTGTTAAACACCTGAATGCTATTCATGGCCAGGGGAAGCAGCAGCAGGATGACCAAAACCAATAGCAAACGCCCCGGATGGCGATAAAAGCGCATCCCAAACAAGCGAACGGCCGTTGCCAGGCCGACGAAAGCCAAAAGGCCCAGCTGCAGCGCCGATAACCAGCGAGGCAGCGGCCCTATGCCCATTGTGGCATAGAATTGCCAAACGAAATCATAGGCGTCTCTCGTCCATTTCAGCAATTCATCCATCGTGAATACGCCCATGGCATTTTGGCTTCGGTAGGCGGCAAGGCTGGCTGAGGGATCGCTTTGAAGGAGCGCAGTTACCACCCCATAGTAGACCGCAACAGAGGCGCAAAGAATCAGCAATGCCTTCAGGCCGTCCAGCCACACGGCCTTGGCGTCGTCCTGCCGGATGACGATTCTGGCCAGCAGCAACAATAGCATCAAGGTGGCGGCGGTAGACACAAAAGCCTGGTACCCGGCAATGCCAATGGCCAGGAGAGCAACCGATAACAACCAGTTGCCCCATCCTTTGCGCGCAGACAGGTAGACCGCCAGCACCGCAACCAGCATGGGCCCTGTAAACAGATCCACGCTGCCGTAATTGTGAAACGAAATCACCGCCGGAAACGTAACCACCGTCAGCACCAATAACACCTGGCTGGACAGTCGGCGAAGGGAAAGCATTTCTGTGAGAAGCACATTCACAACGCCCAGCTCCAGCATCGAAATCAAACCAATGACCCATGGCATTTGCAGCCTGGCGCGAAAGAAATAAAAAAGCTGCTGGGACCAACGTGAAGTAGCGATTCCATCCCCCACAAACAAATGGATATTATCATGGGCCAGAAGGGTGTTGGCATACACAAAGCCATGGGTAATATACCCAACTACCAAGGTGAGCAATACAATGCGAAGCGCCACGGGAAGGGCGCGAAGCTTGCTGATGAGCCATGCAAAGGTAGAACGGAAGGGCATTTGGATTACTGGATCGTTGTGCGGCATGTTTTTTTCTCCCTCGTATCAGTAAGACTTGCTGATATTGATTCTTGTCAGCCAATATCTGTGTTCCCGGTAGAGATTAGCAGAACATGGCGTTATTTGCAAGTACCTTTTGGCGTCCTTTCCCGTGCGGGCACGCCATAAAAAAGCGTGTCTGGCGGGACGGAACGCGTCACCACGCTCCCCATTCCTACCATGCCATCGCGTCCCACCGCGATTCGATTCAAGATCGAAGCGTTGGGCCCTATCCACGCATTGGGGCCCACAACGGTTGACCCGCAAAGCATTACCCCGGAGGTGATAACGGCGTTTTCCGCAATATGACAATTATGCGCAACGTAGATCAACGCGTCGAGCTTTGCGCCCGCTCCAATGGTGGTAGCGCCCTCAAACAAGCTGCGGTGTACAACGTTCTGCGAGCCAATGCTTACGTCCGAACCAATCAAAACCCTGCCGCAATGACGAATTTTGCGGTTTTTTCCGTCGCAACGAAGCACTTGAAAACCGTCTTCACCGATTACGGTTCCGCTGCCAATGGTTGTGTCATCGCCAATGCTTGACCCGGATTGAATGACCGCAAAAGGGCCGATGCATACCCTTTCTCCGATTTGTACGCCCTGTTCCAATACCACCGTGGGATGGATTTGGCAATCCTTTCCCACAAGGGGGGGGGCTTGAAACTTTTCATAAAAATCGGTATGGTCATATAAAAAATCATGGATGTCATAAAATGTTTTTTCCGGCGTATCCGAGAAAATCCATGTTTTGCTTTGCCGGGCGGACTCATCCAGTTCCAGCTGGTCGCGTTGCCGCGCCACAATGGCCTTCACCGCGCCAGCCTCCAGCAGCGGTTTGATCCATTTCCCAGTAGCCGCATAGGATAATACCGCGTTGTACGCCGTCTGCCGCCCCTCCAAATAGAGGCTTTGAATCTCCACGTTCTCTCCCTGCCAGGGCAGGCAGAGGGCTTCACAAAGCGCCGCCACCGTCATCTGACGCCTCATGGCTGAACCTCCATCCACCATCCGCAGGGCAACGCCACAAAAGACTGGTCGAATTCCGCTACCCCAGGCAACGCCTGCGCCCCCCCGAACACGCGATAGATGTCATTGCGAATATGCACCCCCGATGCGTAATAACCGAGCTTGCGGAATGTTTCAATGCATTCTGTCTTATGGGGAGCGAGTATGCCGTAGATCCAAAAGTTGGGCTCTCCATGGCTGCTTTTCAGCGGCGTAAAAGGCCCATATCGATGGATCGTTTCATCCCAGATGGCGGCGTTCATGCGGTGCTTGGCAATGCGCTGCTGAACGCCGTTCATCTGGCAGCATCCAATATAGGCGTTTACATTGCTCATGGTGGCGCTGTATCCTTGCATGGTAATATCGCAATCAGGATTAATCTCTCCCATGGCGTCACGAAAGCGTTCCCGGTCGATTCCACAATCGCGGATCATCTGGCTTTTCCGGTATTCGTTATCATCGTTAAACACAATCGCGCCGCCGTCAATCGTAGATAAAAAACGGACCGGATTAAACGAGAATACGGTGGCGTCCGTTCCGCAATTCCCGATTCGATTGCCGCGATAGGAGGAGCCAAAACATTCAATGCCGTCATCGATCACTCGGATTCCATGCTCCCTGCCCAGCGCGTTGATCTCTTCAATATAGCCTGGGTATCCACAAAAATGATTGTGAATGATCCCCTTTGTTTTGGACGTGATTTTACTTTTAACGGAATCTGGCGAAAGCGTACCCGTATGGGGGTCGATGTCCGCCCAAATGATTCGCAGCCCTTCCGCCGCGTAGGACTGCGTGGAGGCTAGGCATGCCATCGGCGAAACGATGACCTCATCGCCATGTTGAAAGCCAAATGTCTTGATAACGACGGAGATCGCGCTGTTGAACGAGTTTACGGCCGCAACGTGATCCGCGGGGAAAAAGCCTTTCAGCTGCCGTTCAAATTCTTGGGTATAGGCCCCGGCCGTCAGCGAGCCCGAATGAAGAATGGCGTCCAGCTCCGGCAGCTCGGGCATATACGGCTTGTATAATGGAATCATCCTAACGCACCTCTTTGCTTACCAACCACCCATAATGGTCGCCACGATTTTTTCCCGGGCTTGCTGATCGACCCACCAGCCACAGGGAATATGAACAAAGCTGCGATACCAATCCTCCATGCCAGGCAAATCACAGCGTGAATCTGAAAAAAGGCTGTGGGTATCGTTGCGGTGATGCAAAGGCGAAGCGGAGATTCCATTTTCCTCCAAGCGTTTGATAAAGCCCTCCCGGTTTTCAACCTTGAGGGTATACAGCCAGTAGGAAGGCTCCGTATGCTCATAATAGGGCGCCAGGGTAACGCCGCTTACGCCTTGGAGGGCCTGGTCGTAATACTTGCCATTGCCAACATGGCGCTCAATGAGGTCTGGAAGATGGCGCAGCTGCACCATGCCCACCGCGGCTGTTACATTGTTCATGCCATACTTATAGCCCGCGCGCGTGATGTCGTTTTCCAAGCGCGATACTTTTTTGTCCAGTCCAAACCATCTCAGCTTGCGGGCCATGGGCAGCATGTCCGGGTTTTTCAGCGCCAGCGCGCCGCCGTCCACGGTGGTCATGTGCTTGATCGCCTGAAAAGAATAACAGGTGAAGGGCGCGTTGGAGCCCACGCTCTTTCCCCGATAGCGGCTGCCCAAGGCATGGGCCGTGTCCTCAATCAGAGGGATGTGGCATTCTTGGCTGATCTGGTTAAAGCGATCCAAATCGCAAACCATGCCGGCGTAGTGTACCAGCATGATGGCTTTGGTACGGGGCGTTATTTTGCTGCGGACAGAATCGGGATCCAAAAGCCCGGTGGATGGGTCCACATCGCCCCAGACGATTTTGGCCCCTGTCAGCGCGATGGTGGTATTGGTGGGTTCAGCCGTCATCGGGGTGCTGATCACTTCGTCGCCCGGGCCAATGTCCAACAAGAGCATCGCAATATGGAGGGCCGCGGTGCCGGAGTTTAGCATCAGCACGTTTTCGTTTTGAATGGTTTGGCCAAACTGCGCCTCAAAATCATATACCGTTTGGCCCTCGGCGATATAGCCGCTGTACAGGACCTGCTCAATCGCAGGCATCATCTCTTCCCGGGGCGCAATGTAGGGTTTCACCAAAGGAATCATCTGGATTGCCTCCATCTCTATCGTTTCAAAAAATCTCTGATGCGGTACACAGCTCTCACCATGCATCCTGCCAAGGATGCGCTGATCTTTTCCATATGAAGGCGAACGCCCCATCCATAGACGCGAAGGGCGGCATGGTGAAAGCTGGAATCCTGCAATGCGTGATGGACTTGGGATGCCTTTGACAGGCTGATCTTGTTCTCCCGAAAGAATCCGGCCATTTGTTCCGCCATCTCCCTGCGCGCCGTTTTGGGCGCATAACAGCAAAAGACCCAACTGCTGGTCATCAAGGCGGAGGCGATCCTGTAAAACACCACATCCCGTGCAAAGGAGGAAGCCTGTGGCGCCAGCGACAAGCAACGGCTAAACGTTGCCAAAGGAATGCTTGTGGCCGTGTGGGCGTTAAAGCGCTTTCGGTTTTGTCCAAAAGAATCGGCCCGCTGACGAACCGAGTACCCATAGCTTTCAACGCTTGCCATTTGACCGGCGGTGAGGATGGACAGGTCGCTAAACGCCTCGTCCTCCATGATGGAGCCTTCCGGGAAGATACAGCCATATTTCCGCAGGTGCTCCATGCGATGGAGCCGTGAGCCGCAGCCGCAGGTGTAGTAGGGATATCGCTTGGGGTCCCGCAAGGTATCCGCCGATGGGAAAGTACCGTCTGACCGGTCCCCCTGGGTGTTTACCAGCTCATACCCGCAAAATGCAATGTCCGTTTCCGTATTGACGCAGCCCGCTAGCTTTTCGAGGAAATCCGCGTGCCAGTAATCGTCACTATCCAAAAAGCAGACGTAGTCACTCTGCACCATCTCAAGCCCGGCATTCCTTGTTTTCGCAATTCCGCCGTGAGGGTTGTGTTTCAATACAACTTGTCCCGGGTACTGCGCCGCATATTTTTCCAAGCAAGCAAGCGTTTCCGTCTCCTCACTGCCGTCGTCCACCACAATCATCTGATGGACCGGGTGGGTCTGACGCAGAACGCTGTCGAAGCATTGCGTTAGCATCCAGGGCAGCGTATTATACACCGGGATTACCACTGAGATATTGACGTTTTGCATTGTTATCGCCCTTTTGCTCCATTGGTCAAGCGCAGCTTTACTTTTGTGATAAGGGTTGGGTTGATTCTAAAAATGACGCCTCGCACCTGCCGGTAGAGGAGAAACCACCGAGGCTCTGTTTCGCGCTTGGAAACATCCAGCGTAACCCCTTCGCGTTTGCAGAATTTCAGGCCGCTGGATAACCATCTGGCTTTGCAAATCATTTCAATATAAGGGAACACCATGGCATAGGTTCCCAGGAAAGGAGCGTCATGTTTTTCACTTACAAAAGACCCGGAGCGCTCAAAGTTCCACAATTCGCTTGGCGAGAGCTCCTCCAATAAGGATATCAAATAGGAGCGGTTCCATATCCCTACCTGCGCGGATACACGATAGGCCTTGCCCTTAACGTATTCCCCGTATTCAGGGGTAATCTCTCTTTGCGGTTTGGGCAGCGGGGCCAAGCGGATGGCGGCTGCGTTATGCTCCTGCAAAATATCCAAATACCGCTCCGCTTGTTCATTGGAAAATGGACCGCACATCAAAAAATCATCCAACACCAAGAGGATGTAGGGGGTGTTCAATTCCCGCAGGGTAAACAGAAGCCGATCAGACCAAGGCGTCTGGCTGCCCCAGCCATCCATTTTGTCAAATGCGTTGGGTTCGGGGATGGCCGGTTTTGATTCAGTGACCAGCACCGAAGGATATTGGCAGTCCTTCCAGTATTTCTTGAACAGCTGAGAAAAGGGACCCAATAGATCCGCATACTGATCGCATGATGAGGTTACGATGGTCATCCTGGTGCTTACTTGTTCTTTCATCGCAAATGCCATTAGCCCTTCCCGTAGCTTTTGTTTTTTTCGCTCTTGCCGAACGCTCTTTTTACCCCGTAGTATGCGGTGCATACGCACACATCATACACGTACACAAAATGCAGCAGCATGCTGGCATCCCGGCATTGCACCGCCATACGAACGCTATCAAACACAGGCCATAAAAGCGTTAGCGCATACAGTATAAACCATTTCCTGCGTTTTCGCAATGCAGCGTTCTGTCCCCCCGTTGTGCGCGCGGCATATCCACTCTCTTCCGGGTGAAACAAATTGTTCACCACCCGGAACTTCAACTTGGACAGGTAGGTGAAAAACCGGGCGCGGGCATGGTGCCTGATGTTGTCTCCAGGGATGCAGCCGCAATAGCCGGTGGCATTGCAGACGCGGCTGAAAATGGAGCATGCAAAGGACTGCGAGTCCCATTCGCCCGGGAACGCCCTTTTGATCCAATCCAGGTCAAACATTGAGGTTCCGCCATCCCCGATGGGGACGGGATCGCCGGGGGCAAAATGGAACAGGCAGCCTTCCTGGCTTTGCTTGACAATGGACTTGGCAAAGGTGGCCACAACGCCGTTTTTTCGGCGGTAGATGAACTGGGTGAACGGATCGCCGCAAACACATAAATAGCGGGCCGCAACGCCGCAGTTTGGGCCGGGAAACTGCTCGTCGCAAACCATGCATTTTACCTCTGGATGCTGGTCTAAAAAGATCAGCCGCTTTTCCAACTGATCGGGGGCAAGCAGCTCCTCGTCGGAATCCTGCCACATGGCATACTTCCCTTGGGCCTGCTGCAAGCCAATCCATTTGGCCGGCTCTGGCAGGCGGTGGGGGTTTTGCAGGATCACCGCGCCGTACTTCTTTGCGATTTCAAGGGTTGCGTCCGTGCTGCCTCCGTCGATCACCAGGATTTCAAGCCGCTCTGCCGCAATGGATTGCATTCGAATGCTCTGTAGCGCTTTTTCAATGGTGCGCTGGGAATTGTACGTTGGCATGATGACTGTAATCAAGGGCTGTTCCATCGGATTATCCTTCCTGAAGCATTGCCCGCAACGTATCCGCGATGCGCTCCGAGGGCGAAAAAGCGGGCGTGATAGGGCTTCGCTGGTAGTCTTCAAAATGACGGATGAAGGCGTCCACGGCGTCCATGTTCCCGCCATATAGCAGCGCGTTTTCACCCAGACCGTCTTGCCGCTCCGTATGCGTTCGCAAGATCAGGCAAGGCTTTCCCATATAGCTTAGCTCTTCCTGGTTGCTTCCGCCGTCAGTGATGACAAACTGAGACCCCTCCAGCAGTTTCATGAAGTCAAAATACTCCGTGCGGGGGAGCACGGTGATGTTTGGGTGGGCCAGGATCCGATCCATCAGGTTCATTTTGAGGAAAGCCATTTCGGTGGGTTTATGCAAAATCAACGCGCACCGCATTGTTTCCGCCTGGGCGAAAACCCGGTCCACCAACGCTTCCACCAGAGGTTTACGCGCCAGGTTTTCTTGCCGGTGTAACACAAAAACAAAATAAGGCGCGCGCCGCAACTCGGCAACAGATGGATTGGCGCAAGGAAATTGGCGGGAAAAGGCCAGGCTGTCGGCAATGGTATTATGCACCGTGTCAATGACGGTTCCTTTTACGCTTTTCAGATGATCCACGGCCTTTTGCCCCGGCGCAAAATGGATGCGAGCCTTACGGCTCGTCAGCACCCGGTCGATCTCCTCGGGGAAAGGGTTGAGCCAGTTGTGGCTTCGCAACCCCGCTTCCACATGAGCCACCCGCATGCCAAGCCGAACGCCCAGCGTTGCGCCCATCACCGTTGAAACGGTATCCCCGTGAACCACCATCATAGATCCAGGCAGATTGACATGCGGAAATGCTTCCAAAAACCTTTTCTTTTGACCCGCGCTGGTCTGCGCATACCAGCCAAGCAACCCGGCGGCCGTTTTTTTGATGCGGCTTTCATCGCTCAGCTCCAGCGTAACCTTTTCTTTGCCCAGCACTGACAAAACCGCGCTGTGCTTGATATCGTTTTGCCCGGAAGCAATGATTTGATAGGGGATATTCTTCTCCTGTAGCTGGAGCATGACGGGAAACTGTTTGATCAGCTCCGCCTCGGTGCCGATAAAAAAGCAAAGGATCCCTTTCACAGCAACTCCTCCGTGGCCTGTGCGGTTTCATCCATGGGGCGGTCATAGTAATGCAGGATTTTCAGCCGGTAGAAAACGGCCAGCGTATCCACGAACATGTTTCTGATGTCCGCCAGTCCAATTCTCCCTAAAGCGGCACGGTGAAACACCAATTCAATGGGCGCCGAAATAATTTTGTAGCCGCGATACCCGATTACCGATAAAACTTCAATATCAAAGGCGTACCGTTTCACCAGGATTTGACTCATGACAGGCTTGATGACTTCTGCCCGAAAGAGCTTCAGCCCGGTTTGCGTATCTTTGGTGCGCAAATGAAACAACAGCAACAGGAGCAGATAATAGCCCCAGCTATAAATCTTGCGAAAAAACGGGTAATTGATCTTTGATTTGGCATGCATTTTGCTTCCGATGACCACATCGGCATTTTCCCGCTGCATTTCTGTAATGAAGGTGGCAAGCTGAGAGGGCGCAAGATCTAAATCAGCGTCGCAGAACGCAATATAATCCCCTGTGGCGCGCCTTGTTCCCACACGTAAGGCATAGCCTTTCCCCATGTTTTCAGCATAATAGAGCACATCAATGTGCGGGTTGCTTTCCTTTGCTTTTTCTGCTTGATAGACGGTGTCATCGCTGCTTCCGTCACTGATAACCAACACTTCATAAGCGTCCGCCAAGCCCGCGACTTGGTTGGCGGCTTTCAACGCGTTGTGATAAATGTTTGGCCCCTCGTTATAGGCGGGCAACAGCAAGGATAGCTTGCCGCTCAGGCGTCCTTCTTGGGCTTTGGTCATACGCTGGCCGCCTCCTTCACAGGATGGCGCACAACGCTTAGCAAATTGACCAGGAATGTGACGGCCAGAACCGAACTGAGAATGTACAGCATCTGCGATATGTTCTCATGGAAACGCGATACCAAAGCAATAATAAGTAAAAAGCATACGCCCATGGATATCGTAAATACTTTAGCGTCTCCCCGCGCTGTCACATAATTCATCAGAATGCTAATCAAAGTGATTGAAACGACAAAACAGCTAATGGGCACTTGCAGCAAGGAGGCTTGCGCATACCGCTGCCCAAACAGCCATACGATGACGCTCCCCCCAAACAAATACATGCCCAGGGCGCATGCCACAGCCAATCCGCCGCCAACGAGAAGCGCGCGCCAGAAAAGGGGCCGGGTATCCACTCCCTTGGCTTGCTGCTCGGCGACCAAGGGAAAGAAAACAGAGATCACGGCCGTCGCCATGTACATGGAAATTTTGCCAATCACCATGCCGGAAGAATAGATGCCCACATCCGTAGGATCCTGCGCAAAGATCTTAATCAGCAAAATATCTCCATTGACCAAAAGCGCGGTGATCAGCTGCGCCCAGATGGTATGCTGGAAGAAATGGCGTATCTCGCCGGCGTCAATGGAAACATCCTTCGTCTTTTCCTTTTTCAGATAGCCGCGCAGGAGGAACAGCCCGTATACAATCGCGCTGGCGCTGCCCGTCCAAAGGCCAAAGATATTGCCGTACAAACCAAGGCCCAGCCACACCAACGCAACGCTGACCACCAGCTTAAAAAGCGTTCCAATCACGCTGGACATGCTGAACGCAAAAAACCGCTTGGCGCCTTGCAACGTGCCGTTTGTAATCGGCACAATGCTATTGATGGAAACGACAGCCATCACCGCGATAATGTAGCCTTTTTGATCGATTTGGAGAAGGTTTGAAATGGGTATGGTGAGACACAATCCAACAACGAAAATAACGCCGGCGGCCACACAGCCAAGCCGCAGCAGTTTTTGGAACAACCGCCCTACCTTATTCTGTTGGTCCAATGCCAGATAGTGCGCCGTGTATTTAGAGGCAATCAGCTGCAAACTTCCCACTGGTACGCTAACAACGATGGCCAGGGAAAACAAGGCGTTTAGCGTGCCATAATCCGCCGTGGGCAGCAGACCGCCCATAATGATCTGATAGAAATAATTGCATACATTTGCAACCATGGATATGATAAAAACAAGTGAGCTGCTTTTGTCTAATTCCCGTAGCGTCTTATTCAAAACGGTTGATCCCTCTCGTGAATTTCAGCGTTACGCGAGCTGTTGCTTTAGCATTTTGATGTGCGTCTGAATGGATCCCTATCCGGCAGTCAAAAAACGGTGGAGGATGCGGCAAGGAAGAGCATTCCGGAAAACAACCGCCGCGGCGTCGCAGCAAGCATGTACACCTCACCACCTTAACACACGCTTATGCAATTATAATGGATTAGTCGACAGCAGTCAACATCTTCAAGGATGAGCATCACGTCAAACGCAAAAAGAGGATTTGCGCTTATCCCCTGCAGCGGCAACGGTTTGACACGCAATCCAGATGAGAGCCCCACCGCCGGCGCTGAATCAACGTCCTCGCAAATGACAATATTCCCCATATGCTGATGTCATATTTTGGAAAACTAACTGCCTTTGGGTGAGGCGGTCAAACCCGCTTCTTTTTGTTTGTCGGCCTGGCGAAAAGGCTTCCCCACGGCGGCCACCCCGGCTGTTCCCATCGTCACCAACACTTGGAACATCATCATGGGAGTGCCCGATATGGCACAAAGCGTGGTGAACAGTGCGGCGGGCATCATTGTTGCGAACACATCAATCCACACCCATTTGGGCAGGTGTTCATCATAGGCAGCAGCAATCAGGTGTGCCCAAACTGCGGCAAAAAAATGAAGCGGCCATGTATCGGTTTGCAGCATTGCAATGTGCGGCATGCGTTGGAAGAAGAATATTGGCTATTTTGAACGCACAGGCGATATGGTTTTTGTTTTGCAGCGGAAAGTGGTCAGCGGAAGCAAAAACAGTACGCGCGCAATGCAAGGTCCCATCATTCGCTTCAAATCTAAGGATGAGAAGAAGCCACCCTTTCACTGAAACTCAGCTTTTCACAGTAGGTGGCTTCTCCTGTCAGAAACAACGGCAACATCTTTTTAGCAAAGGCGCCTCCAAAACGGCGGGCGTTTGAGCGATGGGAAAGCCTCTTTTGCCGTCATGGGCCTCCTGGGGAAGGCGGCTTTTGCCCGGGAGAAATGCGGGCAAACCGAGGGTTTCAGGGCCAAACCCAAAGCAGGGGAACAGGGGTGGCCCTGGTCGTTTTGTCTTATGCGCCCTTTTTGTGGCTTCTTAGCCCCAGCCACAGCGACGCGCTCAGCAGGAGGCCCACCCCGGTCAGCAGCCAGGGAAGGGGGAAATCGTCCCCCGTGCGGGGCAGGCTGCTGGGGGCCCGGGCGGGGATGCGGGTGAGGTACAACACAGTGCGGGTCGGGTTCAGGCTGGCCCGGTAGTCACCAAAGATCATGTTGTCCCACGCGGCGGGCATGGGAGAGTTACTTATCGCCAGATTGATGGACTGGTTAATGGCTAGGTTCAGGTTGCTGGGGTCCACCGCCAGTCTGGCCGTGGCCGAGCCTGTTAGGTCCGCGTTCACAAAAAAATTCGTCGTGCCGCCAGCGGGTGTGGAGGGGGGAATGAAGGTAAATTGTGCCGTATTCATGGAGCCGCCTGTGACGCGCAGAATGCGGGAACCGGGGTCAAATTGGGCATTGGCAATCGTCACAGAGGCGCCGGCTACCAGAGTGATTTCCGTAGTCGTCCCAAAAACATGTAAAGTGCCCAGTATCGCGGATGCGGCACCAGCGCTTGCCGGGGGTACAGCGATGGGCGACCAGCCCCAATTTCCATTGTACAAAAGGAGATCTCGAATGGCGATGTTATTGACGATGAACGTCGCGTCTCCGCCCGCGCCGCCTGCGCCTGAGGGAGGGCCAAGGGTGTCCCCCCCGTCCCCCCCCCACAGTTCAACGACGTTAAACGTATAAAGAGTGGCAT
>JAVBSI010000024.1:0-116856 GCA_031556815.1 Eubacteriales bacterium
GTGATTATGATGAAGATGATGCCTTTGAGTATATCCTGGACGCCTATCTGGCCCATCACCCTACGAAGCAAGAGCATGAGATGGCTTTGGCATCCTTGCTGGATGACACGATGCGCCTCCAGGACCAGTACCTTCAGGAAACCGGCCTGGCGGAAGGATAAAACCGCTGGCGCAACTCCATCAATCCCGCGAAAGGAGAGCCGCCTGTCATGAAGTGCTCCAACTGTGGAAAATGGAACCAATCTACGCTGCCGCACTGCGTGTATTGCGGGGAGCCATTGGAAAGCATCGATCCCTATACCAGGCGGCCTGTTCCCGCTTGGCGAGAGGAACTGAAGGACGACGGCGCCAACGCATACCTGCGGGTGGACGACTCGGGAGAAGTAGAGGCCACCCGGGATCCGCGGGACAAGCTGGCCAAGGAAATGGCAGAGTTGAAAATCCGAAAGCTTCAGGGCGAGATCCAGCAGCGAAAGCTACGGGCCTCTGCCGCGGAGCGCGGCCTTGCGCCTTCGTCGCGTAGCGTGCGCACCACCACCAACCGGGGTACCTTTTTTTCGGCTGTGGATAATCCGGAAGCCACTCTGCGGCCGGTGGACCCCGCGTTGATTGAGGCCGGGGATGTGGAAGAGGATGCGCAAATTGTTTATACCGAGAAATACCGGCCAAAGGGGTCGCAGACCCAAGTACGGCGGGAACAAAGTCCACCCAGTTTTGGCTTCACCCAACGTGTGCAAGGCATGGGTGAAACGCCGGATGAACAGCCCGTCTACGATGGCTATCATGACACCAGTGCCTACATCCCCTTTCAGAACCGCCAGGACGAATACGAACATTCTTTACGGATGCGCGACAGCGGCAGCTGGGTGCCCAGGCGGTTTGGCATGCGGCGCTTGATGCGGGCCTTGCTCATCATCGTGTCCGTACTGGTGGTGGGCTGGCTGGGCTGGGCAGTGGTTCTCCCCATGATCAACGCCAGCAACAATAAAGCCATCGCTGAGGTCACGATCACCCCCACCATCCGCGACGACTTGGCCGCACACACCATCACCATTCCGGGTCAGGAGGGGCAGCGCATTACCATCCGGGAATTGCGCACCTCTGCCATTGTGACCGGGGGCGTAGCCACCTTCGACATCCCAGATCATCAGTGGTACGATAATTTTGAGGACTATCTCCAGGAGACCATGGCTGTAACCCTCACCCCTTATTTGATGACGGATACCGGCAAACAACAGCCTTTGGAACCCATCCATTATGATATCGACATCCCACTTTCTCCTATCGAACTGGCCACGCCGGACAATCCGTACAAAGTGGTCAGCACGGCCATGTACAATATCATTCTCTATGTCCGGGCGGGAAGCACGGTGCTTATCAACGGGCAGGATTACTCCGATTTGGTAAACACCGACGATGGCAAGGTGAGCTACAATGCCACCGTGCAGCCCATCGGCGAGAACCACTACGACATTGTGGTGCGAAGCCAGTATTGCCGAGAGAACACAATGACCGTCACCCTTTTTCGAGAAAAGCAGGACATCCCCCTGGACTTGCAGTCAGACATCGCCTCCCGCAGCACCGACCCTGTGCTGACCATTCGGGCCAACACACTGCCAGGCGCGGTGGTGAAAGTGCTGTCACCCTACACAGATTTGGACATTACCAATACCGATACGGATGGGACCTTCACTTTCAAGGCCACCTTCGATCATATCGGCGACAACATGATCACCATCACCGCGGATTATCCCGGTAAAAAAACCACCACCGTAGACCATAATGTATACTACGTGCCTTCCATCGACGAGTATTCCCGCAAGGCCTGGGACATTGTAGGGCAGTATACGGACCTGATGGACAACCTGGACTTGCGCAAAAAGAAAACGCAGATCTATGTCTGCATTGGTAAGGTGGTTTCCATCGAGACCACCAAGCCACAGCGGGCATTTATGGAATGCACCTCTGACGCAAGCCCCAACCCTGTCACCGTATATATCGAAAACTCCTCCCGCACAAACTGGGAAGAGGGCCAAACCTACCGCCTCTATGCGGACGCCTTTGGCATGTATGACAGCAAACCTTGGTTGGTGGTGCGGTATACCTATAGCAAGGGCGAATATTAAGCCTCAAAAGCGTTTTTCAAATGAATGATGCCCCCTGCCGTAATCTCCACTACATCAAAGCGCAGGATTCCTTCCGGCTGATATTGCGCCTGGTAGCTAAGAGCGGCTTGTATCAACCGTTTCTGCTTCGTGGAGGTTACGGCCTGAAGGCCCTCGCCCGCTTTTCCCCTGTCCCTGGCCTTGACTTCCACACAGACAGTCTGCTCCCCGTCTTGCATCACCAAATCAATTTCACCATAAGCGCAACGGTATCGCTTGCAACGCAAAACCATACCCTGAGCCTGTAAAAAAACAAGGGCCCGCTGCTCGCCCAGCAGGCCCTTGTCATAGGCTGTTAGCCCATTATGCATCGGGAAACCCCTGATACAGCGGGAACCGCCGCATCATCTGCTCCACGTCGCCTTTAACGCCGGGGCAGGCATCCTCCCCGCCCATAATGATCTTCTTAATAAAACCGGCAATGGCCTCCATGTCGTTTTCCTTCATGCCCCGGGTGGTTACGGCGGGGGTGCCCACACGCACACCGCTAGCCACAAAAGGACTGCGCTTTTCCCCGGGGATGGTATTCTTGTTCACGGTGATGTTGCTCTGTCCAAGCAGCTGTTCCAACTCTTTGCCGGTACGCTCCGTATTGGTTAGATCCATCAAAATCAGATGGTTGTCCGTGCCATTGGAAACCATATGGATATCATTGTTACGGAAAGCGTTTTCCAATGCTTTTGCATTGTTGATAATTTGCTGTTGGTAACTCTTGAACACCGGTTGAAGCGCCTCATGGAAGCAGACCGCCTTGGCGGCAATGACATGCATCAGGGGACCACCCTGGATGCCGGGGAAAATTGCCTTGTCGATGACCTTTGCATGCGCTTCCTTGCAGAGGATGAGGCCACCCCGGGGCCCGCGCAAGGTCTTATGGGTGGTGGTGGTAACAAAGTCCGCTACAGGAACGGGGCTTTCATGAAGTCCCGCCGCCACCAGTCCGGCAATATGGGCCATATCCACCATCAACAGCGCGCCCACTTCGTCCGCGATCTTCCGCAACGTGGTAAACTGGATCGCCCTTGAGTAAGCGGAGGCACCCGCCACGATCATCTTGGGCTTGTGCTCCTTGGCAACGGTTCGCACCTGGTCGTAGTCAATAAAGCCGGTTTTTTCATCCACGCCGTAAGGCACAAAATGATAATACTTGCCGCTCATGTTCACAGGGCTTCCGTGGGTCAGGTGCCCGCCATGGGATAGGTTCATGCCCAACACAGTATCGCCTGGTTCCAGCATGGCAAAATAGACGGCCATGTTGGCCTGTGCTCCGCTATGGGGCTGCACATTGGCATGCTCGGCCCCAAAGAGCTTCTTTGCTCTGTCCCGGGCCAAGTTTTCCGCAACGTCCACATATTGGCAACCGCCATAATACCGCTTGTCCGGATATCCCTCTGCATATTTGTTGGTCAGGGGAGAACCCATGGTCTCCAACACCGCTTCCGAAACAAAATTCTCCGATGCGATCAGTTCGATGTGCTCCCTCTGGCGGATCACCTCGCTCTGGATCGCGGCAAACAGCTCTGGATCATTGGCCATCACATGCTGATAGTTCACACTCGCATCCCCTTACCCTCAAAAAATCTTTGGAAAAACCGGTGTATTCAGATTGAGCGCTCCCGCAGCACATCTCAATAAACGCTTACTGCTGCTTCCTTCCGGACCTGACAGGGTTCACGCCTTGCGATCGCACAGGACTCAACCGTCATCATACACACGGCTTTATTATTGTACCCAATGCGTTCTAGGAACGCAAGTCTTTTTGCTGTTCTTTACAATGGTTTCCCGTCCAGCGCCGCTAAGTAATCCTCAAGATTGTCCTGCAACAGCTGAGGGGTATCCAGCCCGTAGGGGCAATGTTTTTTGCACTGCCCGCAGCGTCTGCAGTCCTGGATAAGCCGCATCCCCGCCTGCCAATACGGGGTTTGCCATTGCTCCGGGGGGGAACGACGCAGCAGCAAGGACATACGAGCAGCAATGTTGATCTGAATCCCCACAGGGCATGGCATGCAATACCCGCAGCCCCGGCAAAAAATGCCGCTGAGCGCTTTGCGGTCTGCCTGTATGATGGCTTGAAACTCCGCTGTCATCACCGGCGGCGCGTGCACAAAACCCAGAATTTCCTGTAGCTCAGCCTCCCGCTGGATACCCCATATGGGCAGCGCACCCGCAAAGTCGGCTAGGTAGGCGTAAGCCGCAGCGGCGTGGGTGATCAACCCGCCGGAGAGCGCCTTCATCGCGATGAAGCCCATGTTGGCCTTTGCGCAGCTGCGCACCAGCCGTTCGTCCGCGTCCGATGACAAATAGCTGAAGGGAAATTGCAGCGTATCGTACAGGCCACATTCCACGGTTTCCAGAGCAATCCCTAATCGGTGATTGGAAAGGCCTACAAAGCGAATTTTTCCTTGTTCCTTGGCCTTTAGCGCCGCGTCATACAGCCCGTTCTCATCCCCGGGTTTGGGACAAAAAGCAGGGTTGTGAAACTGATACAGATCCAGATAGTCCGTTTGCAGGGCACGCAGGCTTGTCTCCAAATCTTTCCAAAACCCTTCGGCGGTTTGGGCCATGGTCTTGCTGGCGATATAGATCTTTTGCCGCACATTGCCCAAGGCAAGGCCCATCTTCTCCTCACTGTCGCTGTAACCACGGGCTGTGTCAAAAAAAGTCATGCCGCCGTCATAGGCTCTTTGCAATAACAAGATGGCCTCATCCCGGCTCACCCGCTGAACGGGCAGCGCGCCAAAACCGTTCTTATCAACGGTGATGCCGGTCCGGCCCAATGTTACTGTTGCCATACGCTCTTCCCCTCTATGGCTTGATTTGCCCCAACTTCTCTTGGATAAACACCAAGCCCCGAAGCTTTTCCACCACCTGATTCACATCAAGCTGCTGGGTATTATGGCTTGTGTAATCCTGTACATCAGGGTCCATCGCCTGGCCCAGGTCAAAATACTTGTCGTAATTCAGATCACCGGCCTCGGGCTCCACGGAATAATACGCTCCTCGATCCTTGCTTCGGATCCTCTCCTCCCGTGTAAGCAAGGTTTCGTACAACTTCTCCCCGTGGCGGCTGCCGATATATTTGATCTCATATCCTTCCCGGTGAAAAACTTTTAAAATGGCTTTGGCCAAAACTTCCGTGGTACAGGCAGGGCTTTTTTGCACAAACAGCTCGCCGGGTTTAGCGTTTTGGAAGGCGTATGCCACCAAATCCACGGCTTCGTCCAAGTTCATGAGGAAGCGGGTCATGGTGGGGTCCGTGATGGTGAGAGGTTTGCCCAACCCTAACTGCTCCACAAACAATGGGATAACGCTACCACGGCTGGCCATGACATTGCCATAGCGGGTACAACAAATGACGGGGCCGCCTTCGGCCACTTCCCTGGCCCTGGCGGCGGCGACCTTTTCCATCATGGCCTTGCTGATACCCATGGCATTGATCGGGTAGGCGGCCTTGTCGGTGGACAGGCAGATCACCTTTTTCACCCTTGCCTGAATCGCCGCGGTCAGTACGTTATCGGCGCCAATGACGTTGGTGCGAACGGCTTCCATGGGAAAAAACTCACAGTTTGGCACCTGTTTCAGCGCCGCCGCGTGAAAGATGTAGTCCACCCCCGCAACCGCTTCCCGCACGCTTTCAATGTTGCGCACGTCCCCCAGGTAGAACTTCACCTTGGGGTTTTTTAGGGCCCGGCGCATATCGTCCTGCTTTTTCTCATCTCGGCTAAAGATGCGAATCTCCTTCACATCCGTGTCCAGATAATGCCTCAGCACCGTATTGCCAAAGCTGCCGGTACCCCCGGTAATGAGCAATGTTTTGCCTGCAAACATAGTTGCGTCCTCGATTCTCACAGGATTTTCCGCCATACCATCTGGTCTACGACACGAGTGTAACTCTGGATGATCTTCACCACTTTGGCGCTGACATTTTCATCGGTGTAATCGGGGACAGCCGCGCCTATGTCCCCGGCGCTACGCATGGCCAGGGCGGTGGCCACCGACTGAAGCACCTGCTTCTTTTCAATGCCTGCCAAAATGAAATGGCCCTTTTCCATCGCCTCCGGGCGCTCGGTGGAGGTGCGGATGCATACTGCGGCAATCGGCCGTCCCCGGCTTGCAAAATAGCTGCTCTCCTCGGGCAGAGTTCCGCTGTCGGAAACCACGGCAAAAGCATTCAGCTGCAGGCAGTTATAATCCAGAAAACCCAAGGGTTTGTTTTGATGCACACGGGGGTCAAAAACAAATTGGCGCTGCTGGATCCATTTGGCGGCCCGGGGATGGCAAGAATAGAGGATGGGCATATCATAGTTCTCAGCCAGTGCATTGACGGCATTCATTAGGCTAGAAAAATTCTCCTCGCTGTCGATGTTCTCCTCTCGATGGGCGGACAGAAGGATGTATTGATCCTTCACAAGCCCAAGCCTGGCAAGCACATCCGAGGCGTTCAGCTTGTCCCAATGGGCTGCCAGCACCTCGGCCATGGGCGAGCCCGTCACAAAGGTGCGCTCCTTAGGCCTTCCCTCTCCAAGCAGATAGCGGCGTGCCTGCTCACTATAGCACAGGTTCACATCCGCGATATGATCCACCATACGGCGGTTGGTTTCCTCCGGGAGGCATTCATCAAAGCAGCGGTTACCGGCCTCCATATGAAAGATGGGAATGTGCAGCCGCTTGGCCGCGATGGCGGACAGGCAGGAGTTGGTGTCCCCCAGCACCAGCAGCGCGTCCGGCTTTTGCTCCCTCATCAGCCGGTAACTTTTGGCAATGATATTGCCGATGGTCTGGCCCAAATCCTCTCCCGCCGCGTCCAGAAACACATCCGGAGCACGCAGCCCCAAATCCTCAAAAAACACTTGGTTGAGTTCATAATCATAATTTTGACCCGTATGCACTAGGGTCTGGTCAAAGTATAGATCGCATTTGGGGATCACCGCGGACAGACGGATAATCTCCGGCCGAGTACCCACCACAGTCATCAGCTTTAATCGATTTCCCACTTTTGTTCCTCCCAAGGGACGCGCAGGCTCATTCCACCGCTGCCATTTCGTCCATCAGCTTATAGATCGACTCCTCATTTCCCCGGTAATTAACAATAAAACGCAAACCAAAGGCAACGGAACGGCCCTCATCAGGGTCGCTGCAAAACTGCTGGCACAGCTGTTTGGCCCGGTTGCTGGTATCGAAGTAGACGTAAAGCGCCTCTCCATTCACCCAAAAGGTATCCCATACCGACTGATTGAAGATGGGCATGGAGGCCGGATCCTCTGTGGGTTCTGATGGCGCAACGGTACATGAAAACCCTTTTGCAACAACCCAATCCGCCAGGGCGGCCTTTTGATCCTGCTGGCTAAGCCCTTGACAGGCGCTTAGCAATAAGGAGGATGCTATGAGCAGGCAGAGCAAGCCTGGTTTTACCGCCGGTTTGTCCATGCCCTTCGCCTCCCTGCCAAAATCCTTCAAAAAGTATAGCATATTGGCAATGGCTTGGCAATTGTGATAAAATAAATGATCCTATGCTTCATGGCTGCAGGCTTATGGATGAGGAGGGATTGGATGCGCTGCGGCTGCCCTCAATGCCACATACTCATGATCCAAAGTGAAGGAGACCAGAAGGATTGCGTCTGTCCGGAATGTGGCTTTCGTTGCCATGCCTGCCAAGGCACGGATACGGTGCTCAGTCCGCAGCAGCTGCGGGCGTGCGCCGCTGAGCTGGAGCATGCGCTGGTGCACCAATTTCTTCAGGATAATCCAGGGGAAGCGGAGGGCTGACCTCCCGCAAGCCTTGGCGCTTGCCTACAGCGCCAATACGCCTAAGTGTTCCAACAAAATCTTTAAGCCGATTAGCACGAGCACCACGCCCCCCGCGACTTCGGCTTTCTTTTTATACTTAGTCCCAAACCGGTGGCCCAGCAGCACCCCTACGAAAGACAACCCAAAGGTGATAGAACCAATCAGCAGGCAAGCGGGGACAATGGGCATTTGCAAAAATGCGAAAGTGATGCCCACGGCCAGGGCATCGATGCTGGTGGCAACAGCCAACAGCAACATTTCCTTTATATTGATCCTTTGATCCACCGGGCAAAACTCTTCCTCCTCGGTCTTTTCATGAAATGCCTCCCATATCATGTGGCTGCCGATATAGGCCAGCAGGCCAAAGGCGATCCAATGATCCACCGAGGTGATGTGCTGTTCAAATTGTTTGCCCAGCAGCCATCCAATCATCGGCATCACCGCCTGGAACAACCCAAAGAACAGCCCAATAACCGCGGCATGGGCATAGCGCAGTGTTTTCATGCCAAGCCCTTTGCACATGGATACCGCGAATGCATCCATGGATAAGCTTATTGCAATCAGAACCAATTGCATCACCCTGTTTTCACCCCCGCTACAAAAAATCGGACGTTTTCCCAACGCCCGAATGATGGTTTCATGATGGAACCTCAGGCGCGGCAACAGCCACACATGAGTCTCGGATTTTTGATGCAAGCCAGACCGGATATGGTCAGTATGTTGACTTGCAGCGTATCTCTACGCCACCTACTCCCTCACGAGTAGCGACATCATACCCTATGCGGAAGAATTTGTCAACTTGCCAAAGCGCCGTTTTCTTTATTCGCCCGCCACGGACAGTTCACCCACATCCACGCTGGGGCTGCCCATCCCCCCCTTTGGAAAGCGAAGGTCGTTGCCCATGGCACGGATGTTTAGCAACATTTGGAAGAAATTTCCCGCCAGGGTGATCTGCTCCACCGGGCGAATCTTCTTTCCGTTTTGCAACAAAAAACCCTTGGATAGCAACGAAAAATCTCCGCTCACCGCGTTCGCCCCGGCGTGGAGCCCTGAGATATCGGTGATCAAGATGCCGTTTTGAACCGTCGCGATCAACTGTTCCAGCGTCAGGTCGCTAGGCTGAAAATAGAAATTGGTGGGGGACACCCTCACCGGCGCGGCATAGCTACCCCGGCTCGCATTGCCAGTGGTCCTCACGCTGTCCTTGTGAGCGGTCTTCAAATTATGCAAAAAAGTGAGGAATTTCCCCCGGTCGATCAACACATGCTTGCTGCTGGGCACGCCTTCTCCGTCAAAGGGGCGGCTGGCCATGCCGTTTGGCAACAGCGGATCATCAATCAGCGTAACGCAGCGCGCGGCGATGTTTTCCCCCACTTTCCCCTTCAGCAGCGATAGTCCTTGCTGCGCTTGTTCGGCGGAAAACACCTCGGCAAATACCGACAGCAGATCCACCATCACGGCGTTCAGCAAAATGATATGATAGCCGCCAGAGGGCACGGGCGTAGCATGGAGCCGTTCCAGCGCCATCCCAGCGGCAGTGGCGGCCAAGGCTTGGCTGTCCAGCTTGCCAAAATCCCTTGCAAAGACAATTTCCTCTCCCATGGCGATGCTGTCCCCCTCCTTGGCGACGGGGGCCAGGTACGCGCCGCAGAAGTCCTGGGCATAACGGCGATCCATGCCTTGGGTGTTGATGATGCGCAATGTCTGTCTACCGGTGAACACCGTGGCGTCGCTCACCTTGTCAATCCGCGGATCGTACGCCTTGGCCTCCTGCTCCAACCGGAGCAAAAAGCCAAGCTTTTTCTCCGGAGCCACCGCCTGCAACGCTGGGTTTTCCAGCGCAAGGGTCGGGGCTATCTCCTCGCCGCTGTAAAGGAACTGCGGGTCGCTGTCCTCACATAGGCGGGCGCTTTGCAGCGCGCCATGCACCAGCTGCTCCTCCGCATCCTCGTCAAAGGCCTCTGTGGAGGCATACCCCATCCTTCCCTCCAGCAAGCCGCGAAAACCCAGCCCACGGGTCTGGTTTGCACTGTACTGAACGATCTCACCCTCCATAGCCATGGCCTCAAAACTTTCGTTTTCCAGCAAAAATGCCTCCGCAGAGGTAAAGCCAGATGCTTTGGCCCGCGTCAGCAACTTTTGCAGAAAGCTGTCTGTGTCCGGGTCTCCTGCTGGCTCTACCATGGTTCCTTCCGCCATGGCCTGGGCGGGCACTTCCTCGCTCCACAATTCAGCTTGCTCTTGGCTTGATTGCCCTTGCTCACGTCCACTCATGCTTTTCCTCCTTCGGCCCTGCCGCCTACGGTCATGCTCTTCACCCGGATCATGGGCTGGCCCACATTGGTGGGAATACTGCCGCTGATGCTGCCGCACATGCCCTGTGCCATCCGCATATCCTTGCCCACCCGATCAATCTGCAGCAGGATCTCCGCGCCTTTTCCGATCAAGGATGCGCCCCGCACCGGGGACGCAATCTTCCCGTCCTTCACCAAATATCCTTCACTGACGCTAAAGTTGAACTCCCCGGTGGCCGGATTCACGGAGCCGCCCCCCATGCGCTTGGCATATAGCCCGTTGCCCATGGTGACGATCATTTCCGCTTCGTCATCCTGCCCGGCGGCAATGTAGGTGTTGCGCATCCGGGAGGTGGGCGCATACGCATAGCTTTCCCTTCGGCTGCTTCCGGTGGGCGGCATGCCCATGCGCTTGCCGTTTAGCCTGTCGATCATGTAGTTTGTCAGCACGCCCTTTTCAATCAGCATCAGCCGGGTGGTGGGGCTGCCCTCATCATCGATGTTCTCACTGCCCCATTCATTGGGCAACGTGCCATCGTCCACAGCGGTAACACATGGCGCGGCGATGGGCTGGCCAAGCTTTCCGCAAAACTCGGAAAGGCCAAATGCCACGCTGGTGGCCTCCAAACTGTGACCGCATGCTTCATGAAAGATCACCCCACCAAATCCGTTATCGATCACCACAGGCATCATCCCCGCAGGGCACACCGGAGCCGTCAGCATGGTCACGGCCACTTCGCCGGCCAGGCGGCCCACCTTCGCCGGATCCACCCGGCGGTCAAACAGCTCATAGCCCATCATCCCACCCGGGCCCTCAAAGCCCTGCTGGTTTTCCACACCGCTTCCGGCAATGGCCTCACAGGCTATGCGCGTGTACACACGGCGATCCTGTACATAAAGGCCCTCGCTATTGCAGATCAGCACGTCCTGCTCGCTATCCCGATAGCTGCATACCACCTGCGCGATGGCATCCCCAGCGGTCCGGGCGGCGGCGTTGGCCGCCCGAAGCACGTCAATTTTCTTTTGGGCGTCCGTTTTGGAGGGTAACAGTCGTAGGGGATGAATATTTGCAACCTCACGCTCTTGCATGGGTTGGCTGGGTACGCCCTGCTTGCCCTCCCGCACGGCGGAGGACGCCTGCCTAGCACAGCTAAGCAACCCATCCCGGCTGGTATCGTTGGTGTAAGTATAAATGGCGTTCAGGCCCACGAAAACACGAATCCCCGCGCCGTGAAGCCTGCCGGACAGCACCGTTTCCATTCTCCCACTCCGAAGCATCAGGGAGTTGCTGCGCCTGTCCTCCAAAAAAACCTCCGCAAAATCTCCCCCTGTGGAAAGCGCCGCATCCAGCACGAGCCCAGCGGTCCGTTTGTCCAGCATGTTGTTCTCCCCTTTCCCGGCCAGCCGGGCTATTTCAAAATATCAGCAAAATCCGCTTCCGCCAGGTTCTCTGCCCTGAAAGTAGCCTGTGGACTGTTTGCCGCGGAACCGACCCCAAGGCACCGCATGCCTCCGGCAATGGCGGCCTCCACACCGGCCTGCGCATCCTCCACTACCAGGCACTGGACCGGCGTCAGCCCCATCAGCCGTGCCGCCAGCAAAAACACCTCCGGGTCAGGCTTGCTATGGGCGATCTGGTTGCCGTCAGCTACCGCGTCAAAGGCATTTTCCAGGCCAATTTGCCGCAGAATCAGCGGCGCATTCTTGCTGGAGGAGCCGATAGCAATTTTCACGCCCCTCCTGCGAAGGTATTCCAGCGTGTGCATGACTCCGGGCAGCAGGTCCTTTCGGCTTAGCTTCCCGATGAGCTCTGTATAATATGCGTTTTTCCGGGCTGCCATGGCCTCTTTTTCTTCCGGCGCATACTGTCTTGTGGCCTTTTCCAAAAGAATATCCAGGCTCTGCATGCGGCTAACGCCCCGCAAGCGTTGGTTCACCTGGCGGTCGAAAGAGATGCCCTCCTCATCCGCCATGCGTTTCCATGCTGCATAATGGCAGTCATCTGTGGAGACGATCACTCCATCTAAATCGAAGATCACGCCCTTAATCTGATCATGGTTCATCTTACGCCGCCTTTCCTCCGCTCCAGCGCCTTTTTTTCTGGAATAGTATACCATGTTTTACGCCCCGGCGCATAGCAAGGAACGCACTATACAACCCCGGACATTTGTGCTATGCTCCTGGTGTAAACCCCTTTACCCAACGACCGCAAAGGAGTTTTCCAAATGCAAAAAAGCATCCGCCCTTCTGCCAGAATCATCGGCCGGATCCTGTTTGCCACCCTGTTGCTTTCCATGGTATATGCATTGATCCGCTTCGTGGTGGCGCCAAGTGTAGCCCCCGCCGACCAGATCCACGTGCATGTCAAAAGCGACTACATCCTAATGTTGACCCAATGCCTTCTGGGCCTCCTGGTTCTGTCTTTGCCCTCGTTGCTGAGCAAGAAATGGCATTGGGACATCCCAAATGCCATCTACATCCTCTACTATGTCTTTCTATTCTGCGCCATTTTTCTGGGTGAGGTACTAAATTTCTACTACCTCATCCCCCATTGGGATACCATTTTGCACTTTTTCTCCGGCGCGATGCTGGGGGCACTGGGCTTCATTTTGGTACAACAGCTTAACGACAGTGCCATGATCCACGTCTCCCTCTCTCCAGGGTTTGTTGCCTTATTCGCGTTTTCTTTCGGGTTGGCGGCCGGGGCCGTGTGGGAGATTTACGAGTTCACCTTTGACAGCCTCCTGGGCCTAAACATGCAAAAATTCGCCACGGAAACCGGCCAGGCTCTGACGGGGCAAGCTGCCCTGCGTGACACCATGAAGGATCTAGTCATCGATTCCCTGGCGACCTTGCTAATCACCTTGTGCGGCTATGTACGCATGAAGCGCCGCCGGGATCGGCAGCCGCAGGCTGATGCTGCCTCGCCCACCGCTATAAATATGTAAAAAATCACCGCCCCCATTGCATTCCGATTTTACCTGTGTTATGATATAAAGGTCAAAGATGGTCAAGTTTTTTAAGGGGAGGAAGCCCATGCGCCTGAGCGACACCATCGAGCAATTTATCAAAACCTTGCTCACCCAGGCTGAGCAGGAGGTTGAATTGAAGCGCAATGAACTGGCGGAATATTTTAACTGCGCGCCTTCTCAAATCAATTACGTGCTTGCCACGCGTTTTACCCCGGATCATGGGTATATTATAGAAAGCCGCCGTGGCGGCGGCGGGTATATCCGGATCTTCCGTATGGAGCAGAATACCAGCGAGCAACTTATGTATCTGCTGCACCAACGGGTAGGCGATTCCATAACGATGGTAGAGGCCTCCCATCTGATCGCCCAACTGCGGGAACGACTGCTGGTGGCGGATGGCGAAGCTGCGCTGATGTTGGCGGCGTTGTCGCCACAAGCGCTAAGCCTGCCCATCCCGACGGATTTGAAGGATGCTCTTCGGGCCAAAATGCTGAAAAGCATGTTCATGGAAGTGGCCCGCAAAGCCAAGGGACAGCAGGTGTAAGGAGGGAAAACCATGCTTTGCGAAGAATGCAACCATAACCAAGCCACCGTGGTCATCACCGTCACCGCCGGGGACGAAATTACCACTCGCCACCTATGCCCCGAGTGTATGAAAAAAATGGAAAACAGCTTTGCCCAGGGAGATGTACAGAGTTTTTTGTCCTCTCTGCTGGCGCTGCTGTCCGTAGAACCCAAGGCTACCAAGCTCACCTGTTCCGCCTGTGGCCTCACCTATGTGCAGTTTCAGCATACGGGCAAGCTAGGCTGTGCGCACTGCTATGAATCTTTTGCCCAGGAGCTGCAACCCTTGCTAACCCGCATCCATGGGCGTAGCCAACACGCCGGGCACGTGCCGCCAGGCCATGAGGCGCCATCACAGGCGCAGGAAGCCGAAGCTGCCCCAGAAACCGTTGCTCCTGCAAAGGATCTTTCTCCCTCCTCGGATTCCATCGCCCATCTTCGCCAGAAGATGGAGGATGCGGTGGTGCAGGAGGATTTTGAGGAAGCCGCCCGGCTGCGGGACCAGATTCGCTTCCTGGGGCAGCAGTCGGAAAGGTCGGTGCAGCATGAGTGATTCCCAAAGCGCCATCGTGGTATCCAGCCGGGTGCGGCTGGCCCGCAACTATCATGATCTTCCTTTTTCCAACTTGGATAGTCCAGACAATGCCCTCTCCTGCGTGAACCGAGCCAAAGAGGCGCTCATGCAGGAGGAAACGCCTTCCTACCAATTGCACACCCTGCGCCATATGAGTGCCACCAGCCGCATGTCACTGGTGGAGCAGCACTTGATTTCTCGGGATCTGCTGCAAAGCAGCCAGGTCAGCGCCGTGCTGGTGCGGCTGGATGAGGCTGTCAGCGTGATGGTCAACGAGGAGGATCATCTGCGCATCCAGGCAATGCTGCCGGGGATCCGTCTGGACGAGGCGGCGGACATCGCCTTTGCTGTGGAGCAACAGCTGGAAAAAGCTTGCGCCTTTTCCTTTGATCCTCAATGGGGCTATCTGACGGCTTGCCCCACCAACACAGGTACGGGTATGAGAGCGTCGCTGATGCTGCATCTGCCTCTGCTAACTTTTTTTAAACAAATGGGTAACGTAACCCAAAGTGTAGCAAAGCTTGGGCTTACCATTCGAGGTATCTATGGGGAGGGCAGCGAAGCCCTGGGCGATCTGTACCAAGTCAGCAACCAAGTGACACTGGGCCGTACAGAAACGGAGATCATCCAATCCGTGATGGCCGTTGGCAAGCAGCTGATCGACATGGAACAAACCCTGCGTACCCGGTCCGAGACGGAGGCCGCCCTCACCTTGCAGGACAAGGTGTTCCGCAGCTATGGCATGCTGCGTTATGCCCGGCAGATGGATAGCAAGGAGTTTATTGAACACTGGAGCCATCTGCGGTTGGGCGCGACGCTGGGATTGTTGCCGGTGGATCTCTGCGTAGCCGACGAGCTGCTAACCATCGCCCAGGACGCCCACACCAAGCAATATCGCTCGGCCCATTGCGCCGGTCTATCCACGGATCAGGCTCGGGCGCAAATCATCCGCAACAAGCTGAATCCAACACCACAGGAGGTATAACATGGCGATTTTCGGACGTTTCACCCAACGGGCTCAGCAAGCCATCACTGCTGCCCAACAGTCTGCCGTAGCGTTGCGGCAACCCTATGTGGGCACCGAGCACATATTGCTAGGTCTTTTGAAGGAACCCGGCCCCATGATTACGGCGCTTTTGCCGGAGGGGGTCACCTATCAAGCGGTGTTTGAGCGGGTGCAGGATCTATCTGCGGACGATGAAAAGTTTACCGGCGGCATGCTGGAACTGACACCCCGCAGCAAAAAGATTTTGGAAGGCAGCATCCTGGAAAGCAAGCGCCTGCACCACAGCTTTGTAGGCACTGAGCATTTTTGGCTATCCCTGCTGCGGGAGGGGGAAGGTGTTGCCATCAGCCTGCTGCGGGAGTTGGGCGTGGATGTCCCGGTGTTCCAGCAAAAACTGCAAGAAACCCTGCAAAACACCCAGCCCAACGGTGTGGATGAGGACGGCGAGGCCTCGGAAGGTAAGGAAGGCTCTGTCCTGGATAAGTATAGCCGGGACTTGACCAAGGCTGCCCAGGACGGAGATCTGGACCCGGTAATCGGGCGCAGCGCCGAGGTGGAACGGATCATCCAAATCCTAAGCCGCCGCACAAAAAACAACCCGGTGCTGATCGGAGAGCCGGGTGTTGGCAAAAGCGCAGTGGTGGAAGGCCTGGCCCAAATGATCGTAGCGGGCAAAGTGCCCGAGACCCTCACCGGCAAGCGGTTGGTATCGCTGGATCTTGGCAGCATGGTAGCCGGAAGCAAATACCGGGGTGAGTTTGAAGAACGGCTCAAGGAGACCATCAAGGACGTCCAGAAACAAGGCAATATCATCCTGTTCATTGACGAGTTTCATACGTTGGTGGGCGCAGGCAAGGCGGAGGGCAGCATGGACGCCGCCAATATCCTCAAGCCTGCCCTGGCCCGGGGCGATCTGCAATGCATCGGCGCTACCACCATTGAGGAATACCGCAAGAACGTTGAGAAGGATGCCGCCTTGGAGCGGCGCTTCCAGCCGGTGAAGGTAGGAGAACCCGCGACCCAGGAAGCCGTGGAGATTCTGCGCGGCCTTCGGGATCGCTATGAGGCCCACCACAAGGTGGAGATCACCGATGACGCGCTTCAGGCTGCCGTGCATTTGGCCGACCGATACATCAGCGACCGTTTTTTGCCGGACAAGGCCATCGACTTGATGGACGAGGCAGCCTCCCGGGTGCGGTTGCGATCCTTTACCGCACCGCCGGACGTGAAGGAGCAAGAGGATCGGATGAAAGCCCTTCAAAACGAGAAGAAGGAAGCCATTGCCCACCAGGACTTTGAAAAAGCGGCTGCGCTGCGGGATGAGGAGCGCAAGGTACGCGTGGCCATCGCGGAAAAACGAGCCGCTTGGGAACTGCGCAAAAGCTCTGCCCATGAAGTTGTCACTGATGAGGATATCGCGCAGATCGTGGCAAGCTGGACCGGCGTGCCGGTAAAAAAACTGACAGAGGACGAGAGCGAGCGCCTCTTGCATTTGGAAGAGCTGCTGCACCAGCGGGTCATCGGCCAGGATGAGGCCATCAGCGCGGTGAGCCGTGCTTTGCGGCGGGCCCGGGCGGGTTTGCAGGATCCCAAGCGCCCCATCGGTTCCTTTATCTTCCTGGGACCTACCGGCGTAGGTAAGACGGAACTCTGCCGCGCCTTGGGCGAAGTGATGTTTGATGATGAAAACGCGCTGGTGCGCATTGACATGAGCGAGTACATGGAAAAGCATAGCGTATCCAGACTGGTAGGCTCCCCTCCCGGCTATGTAGGCCATGAGGAGGGTGGCCAGCTTACCCAAAAGGTGCGCAACAAGCCTTACAGCGTGGTGCTCTTTGATGAAGTGGAAAAGGCGCACCCGGATGTGTTTAACATTCTGCTGCAAATTCTGGATGATGGTCGCCTCACTGACAGTACCGGCCGGGTGGTCAACTTCAAAAATACGATCATCGTTATGACCTCCAATGCCGGGGCGCACAGCATCACCAGCGGTCGGTCCCTGGGCTTTGGCACATCCGTTGAAGCGGTACGGGATTATGAAGCCATGAAGGAAAAGGTTCTGGCAGAGATGACGGACATTTGTCGGCCGGAGTTTCTTAACCGCGTGGATGATATCATCGTTTTCCATGCCCTGGAGCCGGACGATATCGAAAAAATCGCTGGGCTGATGCTGCAAAGCGTTGCCAAGCGCCTGTTGGAGCGAGGCATGATCTTGCACTACGATCACAACGTGGTAGCCTTTTTGGCGCGGGAAGGATATGATGCCAGCTTTGGTGCTCGCCCTCTACGCCGCACGATCCAACGCAGTGTGGAGGACGCTTTGAGCGAAGAGATCATCGCCGGCCACATTGCCCTGGGAGACAGTGTCCAGCTGCGGGTGGAGGATGGCAAAATATCCTTCCACAGGGGCAGCGAAGCAAAACCTGTGGCCGAGCCTAAAAGCGAGCCTGCCAACGAACCAACCTAACCCAGTTTTTTGCCCTTTGCGGTTTTGCCGCAAAGGGCATTTTCATTTTGATGGGGAATCTTGTAATTCAAATTTCAAGCTGGTATAATAGCATCATAACACAAATGGACGTTCTGTATGTTCATACGCACATCCAAGGAGGCAAAAGCCATGAAGCATCGCTACGTCTTAGGGCTTGTCCTTTTGCTGCTGTGTGCGTTTTGTGTTGTTTCTCTTGCGGATTATCAACTGACGCCCGCCGATGTTTCCGATACAACTGTGCGGCAAAAGCTGTACGAATTGGGGTATTTGCCCTCCCCCACCCAGCGCCGAAGCGGTACGACCATCACGTTACAGGCCTTGCAGGCTTTTCAGAATGACCAGGAGCTAGAACGCGAGAATGGCATGGATACGCGCACCATGGTGCGGCTTTTTTCCCAGACGGATGAGGAGGAAGCCCAGGTATGGGCGCCGGTCTATGGCGGCAAAAAATACCATGACAATCCCTTCTGCAGCAACATGAACAACCCGGAATCCGTATCGCTGAAAACCGCCAAAGAGCTTGGCTACGAACCCTGCAAGCGTTGCAAGCCGCCCCAAAAGTAACCCGATTCCTCCCGATGAAAGGACGTTACCTAGCGCATGAATGTTGACCAACTTATTCAAAAGCTGAAAAAAGACCGTTCCTTTATGGATTGCGTCACCGCCTGGCAGGTGTTGCCCTCCCAGGAAGGCCGCTATACCGACTTTCCGGAAGAGATGGACCCACGTATCAAGGAGGTGCTTCGCAAGCGAGGCATTCATAGACTATACGCCCACCAAGCGGAAAGCTTTTCCGCCGCTGAAAAGGGGCAGGATTTTGTGGTGGTCACCCCCACCGCCAGTGGCAAAACCCTCTGTTATAATCTGCCCGTGGTTTCCTCCATCTTACAAAACCCAGACTCTCGGGCCATTTACCTGTTCCCCACCAAGGCCTTGTCCGCGGATCAGGTGGCGGATTTGTACAGCTTCATCGAAGCCCTAGATGTGGATATCAAGGCCTATACCTATGACGGCGATACCCAGGGCGCGGCCCGCAAGGCCATCCGGCAGGCAGGGCACATCGTTGTCACCAACCCGGACATGATGCATGCCAGCATTTTACCTCACCACACCAAATGGGTAAAATTGTTTGAAAACCTTAAATACATCGTCATTGACGAGATCCATACCTACCGGGGCATTTTCGGCAGCAATTTGGCCAATGTGCTACGGCGGCTGTTGCGCCTGTGCGCCTTTTATGGAGCCAAGCCTCAGTTCATCCTATGCAGCGCCACCATCGCCAACCCTGGCGAGTTGGCCGCGCTGTTGGTGGGGCACGATGTTGCGCTCATCAACAACAACGGCGCGCCCATGGGTGAGCGGCACTTTGTGTTCTACAACCCGCCGGTCATCAACCGGCAGCTGGGCATTCGCAAAGGCGTTGTGCCCGAGACCCGGCATATCGCCGAGCAGCTTCTGAAAAACACCATCCCCACCATCGTTTTTGCCCGCAGCCGCCTCCAGGTGGAGGTGCTCACCCGCTACATGAAGGAGCATGTTCGCGACCCCCTTGGTTTTTCCGGGCGGGTACGCGGGTACCGGGGCGGTTATCTGCCCAGCGAGCGCCGGGAGATCGAGCGGGGTTTACGTGCCGGGGAAATCGATATGGTCATCTCCACCAATGCGCTGGAGTTGGGCATTGATATCGGCTCCTTAACCGCCTGCATCCTCTGCGGATATCCCGGCACGGTGGCCAGCACCTGGCAGCAGGCAGGCAGGGCCGGCCGCCGCAAGGACACCGCGCTGACCGTTCTGGTGGCTTCCTCCGCTTCCATCGACCAGTACATCATCAACCATCCAGAGTACTTTCTGTCCCGCTCTCCGGAGCATGCGCTGCTCCAGCCCAACAACCTTTATATCTTGCTTTCTCACATCAAATGCTCCGCCTATGAGTTGCCCTTTGAAGAGGGCGAGCGCTTTGGCGATGTGATGGACACCCGGCATTTTTTGGAATTTCTTTGTGAAAACAGCACCCTGCGGCATGTGGACGGCAAGTATTATTGGATGGAGGAGGACTTCCCCGCCAGCGAAATCAGCCTTCGTTCCGCAGCGGCGGAGAACTTTGTGATTATCGACATTACCGACCCGGCCCATCACCGGGTGATCGGTGAAATGGATCGCTTCACGGTGCCCATGCTGCTACACGAAAACGCCATCTACATGCACGAGGCACGACAGTTCCAAGTGGAAAAACTGGATTTTGACGCCTCCAAAGCCTTTATCCGCGCTGTGGATGTGGACTATTACACCGACGCGGATCTGAACGTGAGCCTGTCGATTCTGGATCAACTCAATCAAAAAGCCCTGCCCGGGGATATCACGGTGACGCTTGGAGAGCTGAAAATCAGTACCATTGTAAAGCTTTTCAAAAAAATCAAGATGGACACTCATGAAAACTTAGGCTTTGGCCCCGTGCGTCTGCCCCAGAGCGATATGCACACCGTGGGCATGTGGTGGACGGTGCCCCAGCGCATTGCCGGCCAGTTTTCCGATGATGCTTTTCAGGGAGCACTGCTGGCCATTGCCAACTTGCTGCGCATCGTTACCCCCATCTATCTGATGTGCGCCGCTAAGGACATCTCCGTGGTTTACCAAGTAAAAGCGCCCATCACGGACATGCCGACCATCTTCCTGTATGACAGTTTCCCCGGCGGAATCGGGCTCAGCGAGAAAGCCTACGAGATGCAGGATCTGTTGCTGGAACAGGCCCTTCAGGTACTAGAAGGATGCCCCTGCGACAGCGGATGCCCCAGCTGCACGGGGCCCATCGGGGAGGTAGGCCTGCATGGCAAGGCCTATGCCCGACAGATTATTAAAGGGCTGATGGGCTGATGTCAAATCTACTTGACAAGTTGCGTCAGATGGATGCGGACACCCGCATGCGGCCGGATGGCTCTACCAGCGAGCCCTCCCTTTCCCCTCACGCCGCCGCTCCGCAAGCGCAGACGCCTTTCCACCACATCCGGACGTCCTTTCCCCTCACGCTGTTTTGTGACCTTCGGCCTGCCCTCCACTCTCCCTTGTTGTCGCAGGTATTTAACGGGAATTTCCCCGCGCGGCTACAGGCTGAGGACTTTCTTTTTCTGGACACGGAGACTACCGGCTTATCCGGCGGCGTGGGCACGCTGGCCTTCCAGGTGGGACTTGGCTATATGGAGAATCAACACTTCGTTGTGGAGCAGTTTTTCATGCGGGATTACCACGAGGAGCCTTTGATGCTTCGGGAGCTTGCCGCCCGACTGTCCCGGTTTGCGGTTTTGGTAAGCTTCAATGGACGTACTTTTGATGTGCCCCTGCTGCAAAGTCGCTTTCAGATGAACCGCCTGGATCTTGCATGCCTGTCCCTCCCCCACGCGGATTTACTATACCCGGCCCGCAGGCTGTGGAAGCTACGGCTGCAAAGCTGCCGGTTATCTCATCTGGAAGAAACGCTGCTGGGCATCACCCGCACGGACGACCTGCCCGGCGCGCAGGTGCCCCAAGTCTATTTCCGGTACCTGAAAGATCGCGTCTTTGAGCCCATCCAGCGGGTTTTATCCCATAACCGGCAAGACATCGTAAGCCTGGCCCAATTGTTCTTCTACTTGTGCCATCAATACGCCCGGCCGGAGGGGATCTCCCATGGGGAGGACTTGCTCTCCTTGGCGCGGTTTTTTGACCAAAAGGGACAGGATGCCCAGGCTACCAAGTGCTATCGGCTAAGTGCCCGCGGGACCACCCGTGCCCAGGCTTTTCAGGGTTTGGCTGCCCAGCAAAAACGCCAAGGCCAGACGGACCATGCCATCCGGCTTTACACCGCTATGCTGCGCCGGGGGGAGGACCCCGCTTTTGCCTGCGAGGCTTTGGCCAAGCTGTATGAGCATCAAAAACGAGACGTGCAAAACGCGCTGCACTACACACGCCAAGCCCTGTTGCTGCTGAGCCAGCCGCGGTTGTTCCCGGTTGCCTCTGTACAAGAACGCAAAATTGCGTTACAATACCGCTATGCGCGCCTGCAACGCAAACTGGGGTAGCGCTATCTGTCAAGGAGGTTCTACAATGGGTATTAAAACGATCCTAAACGCCCGCCAGGCATCCAATTTGCAAAGCAAGGGAGATGTGGAGGGCGCCATCAAGCTTTATCAGAAGGCTCTGGACGAAGGCCTAACCGAGACGCGATACATCCTGAGCTATTCAGTGCTCTTGCTGCGCACAGGGAAATTTCAGGAGGCCCGGGAACTTCTGGTCAAGTTCCAAAAAGCCCCCATGACGGAGGATCAGCGCGTCACGCTGCATGTGAATTATGCCTGTGCGGTCTATAAACTGGGCGATTTGCAAAAAGCGATCGACGTGCTGGAGCGCATCCATGCCAAGTCGCCCTGTGGCATCGTTTATGAGACACTGGGCTATCTGTACATTGAGGCAGGCGATGCGGAAAAAGCCCTGGCTTATAACCAGGAGGCCCTGGAGTACGACGATGAAGACACCATCACCCTGGACAACTTGGCCCAGACCTACTACCGCCTGAAGAAGAACAAATCAGCCGCCAAGGAATACTTCGACAAAGCCCATGCCCTCAAACCCGCTCAGATCGACACGCTGTATTTTTTGGCACAGTATGATAAAGAAGACGGTAACAAGGACGCCGCCAAGCAAAAGCTAGAAACCATCTTGAAAGGGCGGTTTTCGCCGTTGAATTTTGCCAGCAAAGAAAAAGTTGACAAGCTGCTGGCGGAGTTGTAAGGCCTCCCACCCTTCCGGATTGCTGAAAAGACAATACATGCGAACCTTTTTCCCGCGCCGCTTTACAGTGGCGTTTTTCTTTTTGTGTAACCCATTGACACCCTCATCGCTTTATGGTTTAATAATGTCTGTTTCGAAGTTTACCAAAGCTAAACTTTTTGCAAAAACAAACGGTCGGAGGTGGAGCCTTGAACATCGGTCCAAAGCTTCGTGCGCTTCGCATCCAGCGCAATCTTACCCAGGAGGAACTGGCGGATCGCTGCGAGCTCAGCAAGGGTTTCATTTCGCAGGTAGAGCGGGATCAAGCCTCCCCCTCCATCGCCACGTTAACCGATTTGCTGGAATGCCTGGGCAGCAGCCTCCCTGCTTTTTTTTCGGAGGATCGCAAGGAAAAGGTGGTTTATGCGCCGCAAGATATGTTTGAAAAAGCGGACGATGAAAACCAGCGAGGCAAGATTACTTGGCTGGTGCCGGACGCCCAGAAAAATACCATGGAGCCGATCTTATTGGAGTTGAAGCCGGGCAGTGCCTCCCAAGAGCTTCCGCCCCATGAGGGGGAGGAGTTTGGCTATGTGCTTCAGGGCCAGGTAAGGCTGCGGGCAGGAAAGCGGAACTTCACAGTGCGCCAAGGATACAGCTTTTGTCTGCATCCATCTACTACCCACTCTTTGGAAAATACAGGCAAAGCCATTGCTACCGTTTTATGGGTCTCCACGCCTCCCAGTTTTTAATGCATCATAAAGGAGCGCACTTTTATGGTTGAAAGCATGCATCTCATCGATCTAAAGGGCATCTCCAAAGAGTTTGACGGCACCCAGGTCCTTAATGACATCGATCTGTATATTCGCAAAAGAGAATTTGTCACCTTGCTGGGGCCCAGCGGCTGCGGTAAGACCACCACGTTGCGCATCATTGCGGGTTTTGAATACCCCACCAGTGGCAAGGTGCTCTTTGAGGGCCGGGACATTACCGATGTCCCCCCCTACAAGCGCAAGGTGAACACCATTTTTCAAAAATATGCGCTGTTTCCGCACATGAACGTACAGGACAACATCGCTTTTGGTCTTAAAATTGCGAAAGTGCCCCGGGATGAGATCAAGCGCCGGGTCAACAAAATGCTGGAACTGGTGAACCTGAAGGGCTATGGCCGGCGCAACGTGGAAGCCCTGTCCGGTGGACAGCAACAGCGGGTGGCCATTGCCCGGGCACTGATTAACCAGCCGGAGGTCTTGCTGCTGGACGAACCCCTGGGTGCGCTTGATTTGAAACTCCGCACGGAAATGCAGCTGGAGTTGAAAAACATGCAGCAGAGGCTAGGCATCACCTTTCTGTATGTGACCCACGACCAGGAGGAAGCCCTCACCATGAGCGACACGGTGGTGGTGATGCGGGACGGCAACATCTTGCAGATTGGCACCCCCAAAAAAATCTACGATGAACCCGCCAATGCCTTTGTGGCGGATTTTATCGGTGAAAGCAACATTCTGCGGGGCACCATGATTGAGGATGAGCTGGTGCATTTCAGCGGCTATGATTTTCCTTGTGTGGACAGCGGGTTTGGAGAGAATACCCCTGTGGATGTGGTGGTGCGCCCCGAGGATATCATGATTGTGGGCGAAGACATCGGTCAGGTTCGCGGCACAGTGCAAAGCGTGCTCTTTAAGGGCGTGCATTATGAGATGATGATCGATGCCGGAGAGACCGTTTTTAAGGTACATTCCACTGTGATGCAACCCCAAGATTCCCATGTGGGGTTGTCCATCGTGCCCTATAATATCCACATCATGAAACCCATGGAAGCATCGCTCCCCGATAACGAGCATCCTTCTCCAGAGCCCCTAGGCGAAGGAGGCGAAGCATGACATGACCCGCGGCCTGCTCCTTCCCTCCTGGTCCCTATGGGTCTTGGGACTGGGCTTCCTTGCTTTTGTGGCGCTCGTTGTCTTTTCCGTCCGCAAGAACCACGGCATCAAGCGGTCCTTTTTCGCCTCACCGTACACGGTATGGATGGTGATCTTCACCCTCATTCCGGTGCTGCTCATCGGTTATTACGCCTTTACGGATAACGCCGGCATCTTTACGGCGGACAATTTTGCCAACTTCTGGGACAGCAACTATACCGTCAACCAAATGTACACGGAAATGGGGCCGGAGTTTGCCTCCCTGATGGAGCATGGCACGGTGAATATCGACGTGCTGATCTACTCCATCTGGATGGCGTTTCTTTGTACCGTAATTTGTTTGGTGATGGGCTATCCGGCGGCCTATTTTATGACAGACCGAAAAATGAAGATGGGCGCCACTTTGGTGGTGTTATTCATCATTCCCATGTGGATGAACTTTCTGCTTCGCACCATCGCCTGGATGACCCTTCTGGAGGACTCTGGTCTCATCAATACCATATTGAAAACCCTGGGCCTGGCGCCCGCTCACCTAATGTACAATGACGGGGCAGTGCTGCTGGGGATGGTGTATAACTTCCTGCCCTTTATGGTATTCCCCGTCTACACCTCCCTGAACAAAATGGACGGTAAATTGCTGGAGGCTGCCCAGGACCTTGGCGCCAACCCGGCCCGTACCTTCTCCCGAGTCACCTTTCCCCTGAGCCTGCCCGGTGTGGTCTCGGGCATCACCATGGTGTTCATGCCTTCAATAACCACGTTTTTTATCCCCCGCATCTTGGGCGGCGGCAACACCATGATGTTCGGCGATTTGATCGAGAATAAATTTCTTACCGAAAACAACTGGGGCGTAGGCAGCGCGCTATCGTTGGTGATGATGGTGCTTATCCTCATCAGCCTCAGCGTCCTGCGTAAGGTAGATCCTGAAGGGGAAGGAGGCGGCATCGTATGAAGCGGTTTTTGCAGCGGAGCTATCTATCGCTGGTGTTGCTGTTTTTATACCTGCCCATCGCCGTGTTGATTGTGCAGAGCTTTAACGCGGGCAAAAGCCGCGCCAAGTGGGAAGGGCTGTCCCTTAAATGGTATCAGGCGCTGCTTCAGGATCAGGCTATCATGAAAGCTCTCTATGTAACCCTATCCGTTGCGGTCATCGCCGCCATTGTGGCCACCATCTTAGGCACGTTGGCCGCCATCGGCATTCATGCCATGAAAAAACGCCCGCAAGGCGTGATGATGACCATCACCAACCTGCCCATGACCATGCCCGACATCGTCACCGGTATCTCGCTGATGATCCTGTTCACCTTTTCCAAGATTGAGCGGGGCTATGGCACCATGTTGTTGGCTCATATCACCTTCAACACCCCCTACGTGATCCTGTCGGTGCTTCCCAAGCTGAAACAGATGAACAAACATACCTATGAGGCCGCGCTGGATTTGGGCGCTACGCCCACCTATACATTGCTGCATGTGATTTTGCCGGAAATCAGCCCCGGGGTGGTCACCGGCGCGCTGCTGGCTTTCACCCTATCCTTGGACGATTTTGTCATCAGCTATTTCACTACCAGTCCTATGGTGCAAAATCTGTCCACGCTGATTTACTCCAAGGCGCGCATTGGCATTGAGCCTACCCTGAACGCTTTAAGCGCCTTAATGTTTTTGGCCCTGTTGCTTTTGCTGCTCCTCGTTAACCGCCGAAGCAGCATGCCCGCCAAGGTAAAGGAATCCCTATAATCCAAGCAAGGAGGAACCCATCATGATTAAAACCGCCATTCACGTCACCTGCTTGGCCCTGGCCCTGCTGTTGATCCCCCTATATGCCTTTGCGGAAGGGGTGGTCAACATCTTCAACTGGGAGGATTACATCAGCCAAGACGCTCTGGAAAAGTTTACGCAGGAGACAGACATCAGCGTCAACATGATGAACTTTACCACCAACGAGGACATGATGGTGCAGCTTCGCATCTCGCCCTCCTCGTTTGACGTGGTATTTCCCTCGGATTACTGTGTGGAGCGCCTGGTAAGTGAAAACCTGCTGGAAGAAATTGATTTTTCCAAGGTGCCGGATTTTCAATACATTGATCCCAATTTGAAAACCCCAAGCTATGACAAGGATGGAAAATACTCCGTGCCCTATATGTGGGGTACCGTGGGCATTTTGTATAACAGCAAACTGGTGGACGGCCCGATCACCAGCTGGGCTTCGCTGTTTGACCCCAAGTATCAGAACAATGTGTTCATGATGGATTCCATCCGGGACACCATGGGCATCACCCTGAAATACCTGGGCTATTCCATGAACACCCGGGATCCTTTTCAGATCAACGCTGCTGCTGAAACCCTCATCAAGCAGAAAAAAGACGGCATCGTGAAAGCCTACCAGGTGGATGAAACCAAGGATAAAATGGTGGCGGGCGAGGCTGCCCTGGCCCTGATGTGGAGTGGGGACGCCCAGTATGCCATCGATTTGAACCCGGATTTGGTCTATGTGCTGCCCCAAGAAGGAAGCAACATCTGGGTGGATGCCATGGTGATCCCCAAGGGGGCCAAGAACAAGGATAATGCGGAAACCTTCATCAACTTCATGTGCCGCCCAGACATTGCGCAGATGAACTGCAACGAGATTTGGTACTCCACCCCCAATGTTGAGGCCGTCAAGCTGATGGGCGACGACTATGTGAATAACACCACCATGAACCCCCCCCAGGAGTTCCTTGACCGCTGCGAATTTTTCAATGACATCGAAGAGAAATTTTTGCCCATCTATAACACCATGTGGCAGAAGGTCAAAAGCCCGATCTAAGCAATCTCTTGGTTCTACAAAAGCCCCTGGCATGTGTTCCAGGGGCTTTTGATTGCATAAAGCAGCGCTGGTTTCGCCTTGCTTCCCATCGTATGGCGCACCCAAAAATCCAAGTTTTTCTATGGAAAAGAAGGAATGCAGATACATGGACTGGAATAAACATAAAAATGAATGTAACCCGCTTGAAAGGAGGGACTATCATGGACGTGATTCCGGTCATTGGCATCTCCGGCAGCATCAAACCTGACGAAAGCCAGCTGTATCTGCCCAGGGAGTATATGGCGGCGGTCTTGGCAACCGGTGGCATCCCGATGCTCCTGAGCCCGGACATGGATGAGGACAGGCTTGCCCTATGCTTGTCGCATCTGCACGGGGTACTGCTGACTGGCGGTGGAGATATTGCGCCGCGGCTATATCATGCCATGCCTCAACAAGGCCTGGGCGAAGTTTCTCCTTTGCGGGATGGCTTTGAGCTGCCTTTGGTCCGTGCTTGTCACGAAAGACAAATACCCGTGCTGGGCATCTGCCGTGGCATCCAGGTGATGAATGTGGCCCTGGGCGGTACCCTCTGTCAGGATCTGGCCACCCAGTTTCTTGGCCCCAGCGAATCCAAAACCCCGATGCTCCACAACCAGACGTCCCCTGGCCAGTACTCAAGTCACTCCATCCATATCGACAAAGGCTCCAACCTGTTTGCCATTGTGCATGAGACGATGATTCATGTCAATTCTTTCCACCACCAGGCCGTTGAAAGGGTAGCCCCATCGCTTCAGACCAGCAGCATGGCCCCCGACGGCGTGGTGGAAGCTGTGGAAGATGCGGCCCTTCCGTTTTTTTTGGGTGTGCAATGGCACCCGGAGCGCATGTATCGCACGGATGAGTTCGCCTACGCTCTCTTTTTAACCTTTGTCCGGGCGGCCGGCGCCTACGCTATGAACCGGAATCTATAAAGGAAAGAGGCAAAAGATGGAACCCATCATTTTTCGGTTAAAACGGGGCGATGACCTGCTGGAAGGGATCCGGGCGGTTGCCCAGAAGCATGGGCTGACTGCCGCCTATGTAGGCTGCTGCGTGGGCTGTGTGACCCAGGCCTGCATCCGGGATGCCAGCGGCGTGACCGCTCGGCAAATCAATGAAAACATGGAAATCGTCAGCTTGACGGGAACCGTCAGCCAGACCCGTTGCCATCTCCATGTGGCTTTTGCCAAGCAGGACCTGTCCACCCATGGCGGGCATCTGCTGGAGGGTTGCATCGTCAACACCACTGCGGAGATCGTACTGTGCCCTCTGCCAGGCTTTCGCTTTGGCGCAATTTTTGACGAAACTACAGGCTATCATGAGTTAGAGATACACTTAGCATGCACTGATCCCCCGGTATAATTTTCTTCGTTCCTTGCTTTTTCCGCATTTCCAGCGGGTTTTTCTTGACAAGCCCTTGGAGCCTAGTGTATACTGTGAAACGTGCTCCAAGGGGCATGGTGTAATGGTAACACGTGGGTCTCCAAAACCTTTGTTGAGGGTTCGAGTCCTTCTGCCCCTGCCACAGGTGGCTTGTCTAGCTTCGTGCAGACGGGTCACTTTTTTATTGCGCTTTTCACCAATAAAAGCTACCTGCAAGCAGGTGACTTTAGATGCCTTTTCCCTGACTATCTCCATCTCCGCCGAACCATCGCCAACGCCTTCAACTCAGAAGGAATCATGCCCGATGATCGTCCATGGAAAGCTGCTGTAGACCCTTCGTTTACTGCCTTCGTTTTACAGACCCGCTCGTTGCACGATCTCCGGGATAGCCTCCAGCGCCACCCGCAGGTCCGCCTCATCTGTCAGGCCAATCTGCACACAGCCTTTGCCCTTTCCCGGGCTCTTCAGCTTCGGTTTCAGTTGCTGGATCATGTCAAAATCCATCGTATGCATGGAAACGTGGCCTTTTGCTCCCGAAAAGGCTATGTAATTTCGCTTTGCCCCGCTGCCTAGCTTATACGTCGGCATCTGAAAAGACACCACTTCCTCAAGGTCCGGGTAGTGTTTGCGCATGTAGTTTACCAATTCTAGGACACGTGCCCTTGCCTCCTGGGGCATGGCTTGAATACTTTGATCCACGGCTTCACGTTTCATTTTCTTTTCCTCCTCAAGTATCATAGGTTGGCTCCATCATACTCCTTTTCACGTGCCAGCGCATACAAAAGGTGTTTCAACTGTCTTCCATTTGTCCAATACACAACATGGATAAATTCCCCCTCAGCAGACTACAATAGAGGCAAAAGGAGGTATATACATGAAAGCTACCATCGATCGTGACGGATGCATCGGCTGTGGCCTTTGCTGCGACATCTGCCCGGAGGTTTTCCGCCTTGCGGACGACAACTTGGCAGAGATATATGCATCAATTACGGATAAAACCCTGGGCACGGCCAAAGAGGCGGAGCAAAGTTGCCCTGTCACAGTCATCCAGGTGGAGGTCTAACCCTGCGTCCACGTTGGCCCATCCGCTGCACGTCGCCGGACACCCTGTGAACCTTTCCGTCACAAGCCCCTTTAGGAAGGGGGCTTGTTCTATTTGTCAGCGCTTGCAAACTGGCTTTGGTACAGCCTGGCATAGGGTCCGCCTTGCGCCAACAGCTTTCCATGAGTGCCTCGCTCAAGAATCCGCCCTTCCCCCATCATCAGGATTTGATCCGCATGTTGGATGGTGGATAGCCGGTGGGCCACCACAAAGCTGGTTCTTCCCTGCATCAGCTGATCAAACGCTGCTTGAACTTCCAGCTCCGTTCGGGTATCAATGGAAGAGGTTGCTTCGTCCAAAATCAACATGGGGGGCAGGGTCAGCATCACCCGGGTGATGCATAGCAGCTGCCTCTGCCCTTGAGAGAGGTTTCTGCCGTCCTCGCTGATGACCGTATCATATCCGTTGGGCAGCCGCTGAATAAAGCCATGGGCATGGGTACGCTTGGCGGCAGCCACCACTTCCTCCCCTGTGGCGTCCTCCTTGCCCATCGTGATATTGTCTTGGACGGTTCCGGTTTTCAGCCATGTATCTTGCAGCACCATACCAAAGGAGCGGCGCAGGCTAGCCCTAGTGATGCCCTGGATGTTTCGTCCGCTGACCAGGACAGCGCCGCTGTCCACATCATAAAAGCGCATCAGCAAATTGATCAAGGTAGTCTTGCCACAACCCGTGGGCCCTACAATGGCAATACGCTGCCCTTGTGCGGCCTCCAGAGAAAAACCCTCAATGAGCGGCCGGTCCTTGCGGTAGGAAAAACTCACATCTTGAAAAACGACGTTCCCCTCCGGCTGGGTCAGGCAAGCCGCGTTCGGAGCGTCCGGTTCCTCTGCGGGCGCCTGGATCAGTTCAAATACCCGGCGCGCACAAACCAACGCGTTTTGCAGCTCGGTCACCACGCCAGAGATTTCATTGAAGGGTCTGGTGTATTGGTTTGCATAGCTGAGAAAGCAAGCCAGCTGTCCCACGGTGATACCGCCGAAGGTAATGGCCACCATCGCGCCCGCTACGCCAACGCAAGCGAAAACCAGCGCATTTACAAAACGGGTAGAAGGATTGGTGATGGAGGATATAAAGATGGCCTCCCTGGAGCTTTCCTCCAATTGATCGTTGAGCTCATCAAAACGCTGCCGCACTTTTTCTTCCCTGCTAAAGGCGCGCACCACTTTTTGATGGCTCACCATTTCCTCCACAAAGGCGGTCTGTCGGCCTCGCGCTTGGCTTTGTCGGGCAAAAAGGGCATAGCTTCGCCTGGCAATGACCGCTGCCACCACCAGAGAGATGGGCGTGATTACCACCACAGCCATGGCAATTAGCGGCTGGAGGAGGAACATGATCACCAACGTTCCGATAATGGTTAAAGTCGCGGAAAACAGCTGACTGAACCCCAGCAACAAGCCATCCGCAAACTGATCCACATCCGCGATGACACGGCTGACCCACTCACCGGTAGGGATTTGATCCAGGGCTGAAAGTGGAAGCCGTTGGATATGGGCAAAGGCATCGCAACGAACCTGCCGCACCACTTCCAGCGTCATACGGTTGTTGCACAGCCCCATACCCCACTGAGCAATGGCGGCAATGGCCACCACCAGGGCCATTTGCAACAACAGTGGCGGCAATTGAGCCCATGCCACTTGACCTGGGCCCAGCATCAAGTCAATGGCCTGCCCCGTCAGCACCGGCACGTATAGGGCCGCGGCCACCGTCACCAAGCATAGCCCCAAGGACAGCCCCATCATCCCCCGATACCTTCGGATATAGCCGATCACCTGGCGCAACACGGCCCATTGTTCCTTGTTCATGCGCCCACCTCCCCAGGATGTTGGGAGGCGAAGATCTCCCGATATACCTGAGATATGGATAGCAGCGCGCTATGGGTGCCGCTACCTACCAACCGGCCATCCTCCAGCACTAGAATCAAATCAGCACTACGGACCGTGGATACCCGCTGGGACACCACAAACACCATCACTTTCCCCTCCAGAGTTTGTAATGCCTGTCGCAAAGCTGCTTCTGTGGCAAAATCCAGTGAGGAAGCGCTGTCGTCCAGTATCAGAATGTCCGGCTTTTTTACCAGAGCGCGGGCAATGGTCAACCGCTGTCGTTGCCCACCGGAGAGATTGCGTCCTCCATGCTCCACCCACTCCTCCAAGCCTTGGGGTTTGCCCCGTACAACATCCGCTGCCTGGGCCATTTCCAAGGCCAACCATAACTCCTTCTCCGTTGCGTTTTCATTGCCCCACAGCAGGTTTTCCCGAATGCTGCCGGAAAATAGTGTGGCTTGTTGCGGCACCACAGCGATATGGGACCGTAATTCCGCAATGTCTTGGTCTCTTACATCCTGTCCACCCACCCATACCACACCCTGGCTGGCGTCGTAGAACCTTGGAATCAGGTTGACCAAGGTGGTTTTGCCACTGCCTGTGCCGCCGATAACCCCCACCCTCTGCCCAGGCGTTACCTCAAAGCTGATATCGGTCAGCGCATCCGCCCCTGCGCCCGCATAGCACATGGAGACATGCTCAAAGGTGACAGCCTCATGGTGACGCCCTTTTTGGTGGAAAGCAACCGCATCCCACAGGGAGATCCCCCGCTCCCTCGTCTCCATCTTGTCAGGCTGAATCTCCAACACTTGAGAAACCCGCCTGGCAGAGGCCACGCCTTTGGTAATGGTCAAGATCAAATTGGCCAGCTTAATGAGCTCCACCAGGATTTGCGATAGATAGTTCACCAACGCCACCACGCCGCCTTGGGTCAGCAACCCGCCGTCCACCCGCAGACCGCCGCTCCACATGAGCGCCAATAGCGCCACATTCACCAGCACATAGGTCATGGGGTTAAGCAGCGCGGAAATGCGCGACACCCTTATCTGCATTTGGGTGAGGCCGTCGTGTTCCTCCACAAAGTCCGCAATCTCGCCCTCCTCCTTGGCAAATGCGCGAATGACACGCACCCCGGTAAGGGTCTCCCTGGTGCGCAGCAGCACCTTGTCCAACCTTCCTTGAGCTTGTTCATAGCCTGGCAACGTCCATGCCATGATGGCCCATACCACCAGCCCCAGCAATGGGATCAGCGCCACAAAAATCAACGCCACACGGCCGTCCACAGCAAAGGCCATGCCCATCGCGCCAAACACCACGAAGGGCGAACGCAGCAATAGCCTCAGGGTCATGTTAACGCCGGTTTGCACCTGGTTGACATCCGTGGTGATGCGGGTGAGCAGCGTGGGTATGCCCACGCCATCCAACTGAGTGTAGGAAAGCTGTTGAATCCGGACAAACAGAGCTTGCCTCAGCTTTGTGCTAAAGCCAACGGCCGCCTTCGCCGCATAATACTGCGCCACCAACGACACCGCCAGCCCCACCCCGCCGCAAGTCAGCAACAAAAAACCCATCCGCAACACGTAGGGCACATCCCGCTGGGCAATGCCCCGATCAATCATGGCGGCCATCACCAGCGGCACCAGCAGCTCCAGCACCGCTTCCAACAGTTTGAACAGCGGGCTGATGATCGCTTCCTTGCGATACTCCTTTAGGTAAACCATCAGCTTTTTCATGGTTCCTCCCGGCATGGAAATACCCTTGTATTGTACCACATCCCAGGAAGAGAAAAAAGCAGAGGAGCTGCTGCCCATCTGCTCTCCTATGCTTTGAAACGATGTCCGCTTTTTTGCTATTCCCGGATGCCTTCCAAAAGACTGATCACTGCCAGCACTTGCTCCTTGGGCACCTTGTCGGAGGGCCTATTGTGGATGGCACAATCTACAAAATGAGTCAACTCCCGCAAAAAACTGCCCGTGGGCGGAAGGTTGATGCCGGTGGGGATCCTCACCTTGTCCTGGACTTCATACACATGGGGTTCCTCCCCCATGCGGTAACCCATTATGGTTTGACCGTCATACATCAGTATGCCATTTTCAAAATAAACCCGCCAGCGGGCCGTAAAAGGAATCGGCGCGTTAAACCAGGCCGCCTCCGCACTGACATGCAAGTCCTCAAAATCATAGGTAAAGCGGTATTGCTCCTGATATGCCTTATCCTTGCCACCACAGGAGGTATATCGTAGCCCCTTGGGATTACCAAACAGGCTTACAATCAAATCCAAATCATGGATATGCAAATCAAAAGGAATCCCACCGCTCAGGGTGCGATTCAGCAGCCAACTTCCCTGGTTCCACTGGGGGCAGGCGGAAAGCCTTTCAAAACAGCCATCCAAAGGCCGACCATATGCATGGTTTTTCACCAACTGGTGTAAGAGCTCCACCTCTGGGGCAAACTGTAGTACCTGCGCCACATAAAGCTGCACGCCTTGTTCCTGGGCAATGGCATACATATCCTGGGCATCTCGCAGCGTCAATGCAATGGGCTTTTCTGTAATCACATGCTTTTTCTGGGATAAGCCAGCCATCACCTGTTCTTTATGCAAAAAGGTGGGCGTACAAACATCCAGCAGATCGATGCTCTCCTGGGCCAACATGTCCGGTATTTGCTCATAAAGCGGGACGCCATACGCCTTTGCACGCTGGGCATCCTGATCGGTCTTGCCCACTGCCGCCACCACGCGAGCTTCCTCCATATGCAGATAGTTGTTGTAATGCACAGTCCCCATGCCGCCTAAACCCACCAAACCAACTCGCAGCATCCTTGGGCCTCCTTTAGTCGTTTGCATGAATGTTTTCTGTTTACTCTCTCACGGGCGCGCCAGAACCTTGATGCATCATAGCACGCCCCTTTGTAACTGTCAAGAAGGGGAGCGACACTGTCGTTTGTTGATGGAATATCCCATTTCAGATGATGATTTCCCCTTTGCATTCGCTTCTTATACAGTGAGCCCAAGGAGCCTATCCCATCCCCAAAATGTATCCTTTACATTGTAAGAACAAAATGCTACAATAATTTTATTATTAATGTCTACTATTTCACAAAGGAGCCTCTCCATGCGAACCAAAAGCAATGAGCCCACCATTACGGATGTGGCGCGCCTAGCGGGCGTTTCCATTGCCACTGTAAGCCGTGTGCTCAACGCCAAGCCCATTGTGAATCGAAGCACTCTTCATCGGGTGACCGCCGCCATGGATCAGCTGGGTTATCGCTATTCCGCGCCAACGGGGACCGCTGCCAACAGCCTGATCATCGTGGTGGTGCCCACCTTGGATCACCCCTTTTATACCGAAATTGTACAAGGCATCCACGCTTCCTGCAAAAGCCACCATTATGATTATCTGATCCATGTTTGTATGGACGTGGATTTTCAATACCCCAAGGTCATCGAGAGCCTCCACTCAGTACATGCCAGCGGGGTTCTCATGCTTTCCCCGGTCAGCGATCCGATGTCTTTGCAAGAAATCAACGCGGTTGCGCCCTTGGTGCAGTGCGTGGAATTCCACGAGAACTGCCCTCTGCCTTATGTAGGCGTGGACGACATATTGGCAACCCGCAATGCCATGGAACACCTGCTCAGCCATGGCCGCAGGCGCATCGCGCTGATGAATGGTTCGCTCAAATTCAAGTTTTCCCGCCACCGGTACATGGGCTATGCGGAAGCCTTGCGAAACGCGGGCATCACCATCGACCCCGACCTCGTATTAAATGTGAACGATATGGTATTTGACAATGCGCTCCAGCTATCCAGCCAGCTCTTACAGGCCAAGGAGCGGCCCGATGCAATTTTAGCCTCAACGGATGTGTTTGCGGCCGCAGCCATCAAGGCCGCCAGCACTGCCGGCGTATTGGTACCACAGGACCTTTCCATCGTCGGGTTTGACAATACCTATCTGTCTACCATCACCCATCCCTCCATCACAACCGTCACCATACCTCAGTTCCAATTGGGATATATGGCCAGTGAGATTTTAGCGGATCGGATTCTCAATCCCCTTGGAGAACATCAAAGCTTCTTGTTGAAAACCGAATTGGTTGTGCGAGAATCGGCATAGCTATGGCTGGTTGCCAGCAAAGAGACCACCATCCATACGCTCGCTGCATTCCACAAAAAATCGGGGCCGGGAGAAACGCTTCTCCCGACCCCGATTGAGATGGCTTAGGAATTGGGGATCCAGTCCCAGTTATGCTGAGAAATATTGTACTCGTAGATCCTCTCGCCTTGATCGTTATCATATCCGGTGTCCGTGGTAAAGCCGGTGATGGCTAGCTGAAAGGTGTCCAAGGGAGGATAGTTGATCTTGTTTAGGAAGGTAAACAAGCCGTGCTGCGAATAATCTCCTGGTCCCAAGCCTTCGTCATAGGTCCCCACCATGTTGTTTTGTCTGCGGCTCATTTGGACCTGATTGCCATCCTTGTCATACCCCATGATCTGGTAACGCACTTGGGTGATGTTCATGTTGCTTACATTTTTCAAAGTGATATGAGGCTTGCCGTTTCGGATGGTAAGCCCCGTCACTTTAATGGCTTGTCGCAAACTTCCGATGTTGGCCACCACCGATACCTGAAATCCCCCGTCCTCAGTGGCGCCCGTTACGGTGGTCTGCCCCCATTGCAAGCCGCTGATACGAAAGCGGTTAGTACTTCCACTTACAGTCGCGATGGAAGGGTCGGCCACAGTCCAGGTCATCGTATGGTTCGTGGCGTTTTTGGGTTCAAGGACAGCAGTAAAGGTTCCGTGATATTTGACCCCTACCCGGACCTGCGGAGTTTGAGAATGAACGCCCGTTACGGGCTGGGCAACTGTTAGGTTGATCTTGCCCCGCACATTGCTGCCATCCACCGCAGTGGCCACGATGGATACCTTGCCTGCTTTTACGCCCGTAACCACGCCCTGGTCGTCCACAGTCGCGATCTGCGGATCGGTGGACTTAAAAGTAACTTGTTGCACGGTGGTGTCCGTTGGCTCAAATGCTACGGACAGCGTCAGCGGACTTTCCCCCTCACGGAGGGTATCCGATGGAGCAGTGAGGCCGACTTTCTTGGCTGGGCGGACGACCATCACAGGGATTTGGATCTTGGTATCATCATATTTGCTTGCCACCGTCACACAACAGGTGCCCACCGCCACACCGGTTACACGGCCATGGCCATTGACCGTAGCGATCTCTACATTGTCGCTTTCATAATTCACGCCCTTCGCCCGAGCCGCCCTGGGTGAAATATCCACCCGAATATCCGCTGTCTTTCCCACTGTCACATAGATGATGTCTTTCTTGGGAACGAGCTGCGTATCTTGATCGGCAATCGCAGCCATGGAAAACACAACAACACATAAAAGCAGGCATATAGCAATCATAACCTTGCGACTTCTCATGAACATGACTCCTTCATCCATAAAAAAATGGGATTCCATTTTTTACACTAAATTTTTCAGCATTTAGCATACTTCATTTTCCCTTTCCCGTCAAGTGATCCAGGATCAGGAAGCACGTTTGCCCATCCATCGTCCGCCAGTGGAGGATGCATACAAAAACCGCCCCCGCAAGCGGGGGCGGCCAGTCACGTTGGGTTGGCTTACTTTTCAATGGTGACGTAATTCCAAACCACGTCGCCGCTGGCAAGCTGCACCAGGCCCTTCACATAGGGCTTGAGGATGAACGGCTTGGTGTAGAAGTACATGGGAGCCACGCCGCCGGTAGCCATCAGGACCTTCTCGGCCTCGGCGGACTTAGCTGCGGCTTCCTCAGGGGTAGCCGCCATGCGGACCTCGTCCACCAGCTTGTCGAAGGCGTCCGCCCAGGTCTGATCGCCGTTCAGGCCCCAGTAGGCGCCCATGCCGGCGTCCTTGGTCACATCGCTATTGCGGGTATAGTCACCCAGGTCTTTACCCAGACGGGGGTAATTGTTGCCAGAATCGGAGATGAATATTTCCAGGAAGTTCAAGGTATGGTTGAAGTCCGCAACCCAGCCCATGCGCGCGGCTTCCGCGTCGCCAGTCTTCAGCTTCGTCTGTAGGGTTGCCCAAGCCTCGGTGTTTACCATACCGGTGATGCCCACCTGGTTCCAGCCTTCCTGCACATATTGGATGATGGCGGTGTTGGCGCCGGAGGGGTTGAAGGCGAACTCAATGGTCGGGAAATCGGTAAACTTGATATCTCCGGCTTCAACGGTACCGGTGTAAGCATAGCCCAGGTCAATCAAGGTCTTGATGGCTGCCACCTGATCCTCCGTATAGCTCGCATTCTCTTTGGAGGGGGTGGAAGTGCCTGTATACCAAGAGTCATAGCCCTCCGCAGTGCGCACATCAGCGTTCAGACCATCACTGAGGCCAGCGGGGAAGAATCCCTTCGCGGGCACCTGGCCAGCCTGCGTCACATAATCCACCAAATCCTGACGGTTCACCAACTGACCCAGCGCGAAGCGAGCCTTGCTTTGCTCCTGTACGGTCAGCTGTTTGCCAGTGGGGGAAACATCCTTGTGTACGTTAAAGAGGATATACCAGGTGCCAAACATATCCGCAATGCCAAATTCACCGGGGTAGGTGCTCTTAAGGCGCTCAAACTCGGCCGGATCAATGGATTGGTCAATATAGCAAGCGGAATCATTCTCATAGGCGGTCAGCATCGCCACATTATCCTCAGAGATGAGGCAGTTGACGCCATTAAGGCTTACTTTTTCAGCGTTCCAGTAGTAGGGGTTCTTTTCGAAAGCGATCACGTCGTCCACCGCATACTTGGTCATGCGGAAGGGGCCGGTGCCAATGTAGGTTTCCGGCTTGGTAGACCAAGCGCCCTGCACATCGGCGATATCCGTTTTGACCGGGAAGTAGGTGGGGAACGCGACCAGCTCCAGGAAGAAGGGAGAAGGCGCGACCACTTTTACCGTAATGGTGCGGGCCGCGTCATCCGCCTGCACATTCAGGGGGCCTTTGCCATCATTGTAACCGTCCACATAGCCAAACATGTAGCCATAGTCTGCGCCCAATTCTTCCGAGGAAGCGCGGTCCCAGGATTTTTTGAAGTCGCTGGCAAGCAGATCGCTGCCATCAGACCATTTCAAGCCTTCCCGTAAGGTAAAGGTGTAGGTCAGTTTGTCATCGGACAAGGTGTAGCCTTCAGCCAATTCCGGCATGAGCACAGGCTTGCCGTCTACAATCTGGGTGCCCATCAGGCCCGAAAAAGCGAGACGAATGGTGTTGCTGCCAATGGAGGCGCTGTTCAGCGCCGGGTCAATGGACAGGGGGGTGCCGCCGCCGTAGTAGATCGAAACCACGTTGTTTTCTTCCGCCGTTGCAACCGCGATAGTGCCCAACACCATCATCGCTGCAAGCATCAGTGCAAGAACCTTTTTCATTCAGTTACCCTCCTCTTTATAATGTGTTTTCATTGGTGTATCTATTATACTATCATATCATTGTCTCATATGCAATGAAAAAACAATATGTGCACAATCACAAATGGTGACAAGCCACAAAATGCCCTTTGCTAACTTCCGTGAACTCCGGACAACTGGCAGCGCATTTTTCGGTAGCGCGGGAACAGCGAGTGCGGAAGCTGCAGCCTGAAGGCACCTTTAGCGGGCTTGGCACGTCCCCTCCCAGCACGATGCGTTTCAGCTTGCGGGCTTTGTCCGGGTCAGGGATGGGCACTGCGGACAACAGAGAAATCGTATAAGGGTGCAATGGATTGCGGTGAAGCTCGTTGGAGCTGGCCAGCTCCACCATCTTGCCCAGGTACATCACAGCGATGCGGTTGGAAATGTGTTTCACCACAGATAAATCGTGGGCGATAAACAGATAGGTGAGGCCCAGCTGATTCTGCAAATCCTCCAGCATGTTGATAACCTGTGCCTGGATGCTCACATCCAACGCGGAGACCGGCTCGTCGCAGACAATAAACTCTGGATTGGAAGCCAAAGAACGAGCAATACCAATACGCTGCCGTTGACCGCCGCTAAACTCGTGGGCATAGCGGGTGGCCTGCTCACTGGAAAGGCCAACCATACCCAGCAATTCGTTAATACGCGCGCTTCGCTCCTGTTTGGACGCGCAAAGTTTATGCACATCAATGGGTTCCGCTACAATGTCCCCCACCGTCATGCGTGGGTTAAGGGAAGAATACGGATCCTGAAAAACCAGCTGCGCCCTTCTATGCAACGCGTCAATGGATTCCTTGCTGGAAATTTCCTGGCCGTTGAAATATACTTTGCCCTCGGTGGGCTTGTACAGCTGTAGCAACGAACGGCCCACGGTGGTTTTCCCACAGCCGCTTTCCCCCACCAGCCCCAATGTTTCGCCCTTGGCGATGGCAAAGCTTACCCCGTCAACCGCTTTCAACATCGTCGTCTTTAAAAACCCTGTGGTAATCGGGAAATATTGCTTTAAATCTTTCACTTCCACTACGTTGACCGGGTCTTGCCGATCCTGCATCGCCTCACTCATGCTTTGTCCCCCCTTCGTTCACCCCACTGCCCTCCGTAGGTTGCAGGACGCTGCCATCCGCCACGTTTCTCCAGCAAGCGGACAAATGATCCTTGCCTACCCAGTGCTCCGCTGGCTTGGTTTGTAGGCACACCTTCATGGCCGCCTCACATCGCGGCGCAAAAGCACAGCCCATAGGCATATTCAGCATATCGATGGGGGTGCCTGCAATGGGGATCAGGCGCTCTTTATCCTCTTTATCAATGTTGGGAATGGACCGCATCAATCCCTTGGTATATTCGTGCTTGGGTTTGTAGAAGATCTCATCCGCAGTACCGCGCTCAGCTACGCGGCCTGCATACATCACAATCACCTCATCACACATACCCGCTATCACGCCCAAATCATGGGTAATCATGATGATGGCCATGCCCAGCTTCTTTTGCAACTCACCCATCAATTCCAGAATTTGTGCCTGAATGGTCACATCCAGGGCGGTAGTGGGCTCATCGGCGATCAGAATATCCGGCTCGCAGGCCAAGGCCATCGCGATCATCACCCGTTGTCGCATGCCGCCGGATAACTCAAAAGCATATTGTTTCATCCGCTTTGTCGGATCGTTAATGCCTACCAATCCCAGCATCTCCACCGCACGATCCCAGGCTTGCTTGCGCTTCCGCTTGGTATGGAGCATAATGGCTTCCATCAGCTGGTTGCCAATGGTCAAGGTGGGGTTCAAACTGGTCATGGGATCCTGAAAGATCATGCTGATGTTGTTGCCGCGCATTTGCCTTACCGTTTCCTGCGATGCGCCGATCAACTCCTGGCCCCGAAATCGAATGCTGCCTCCAACGACCTTCCCCGGATGGGATAAAATTTGCATGATGGAATAGGCGGTCACGCTCTTCCCGCTGCCCGATTCCCCCACGATGCCAAGCACCTTGCCCTCATCCAAATGGAAAGATACGTCATCCACCGCTTTCACCTGGCCGGAAGGAGTAAAAAAAGTGGTTTGAAGATTTGTGACTTCAAGCATTGCCATCTCTCTTCCCTCCCATCAAGTCCGCAGCTTTGGATCAAAGGCATCACGCAGGCCATTGCCCAGCAAGTTAAAAGAAAGCACGATCAGAAAAATGGACAGTGCCGGAAATATCAATGCGAAAGGATAACTCACCAGCGCTATTCGAGCATCCGCAGCCAAGGAGCCCAGCGATGGCATGGGGATCGACACGCCCAACCCCAGGAAGGAAAGGAAACTCTCCGTAAAAATAGCGCTAGGAATCTGCATGGCAGCCGTAATGATAATGACGGAAACGCAGTTAGGAATCATATGCTTGCGGATGATCCGCGTGGGCGAAGCGCCCGTGACCCGGGCAGCAAGCACATACTCCTGCTCCTTAATAGACAAAATCTGACCACGAACCTGGCGCGCCATGCCCACCCAGTACAGCATGCCGAATACAATGAAGATGCTCACCATCCCTGCGCCCATCTTAATCATCAATTCGCTTTTGCTGGCGCCCACCACATCCTTAAGAACGACCGATAACAGGATCACAATGAGCACATCCGGCAAGGCGTAAATGATATCCACAATTCTCATCATCACCATATCCACCCTGCCGCCAAAATAACCAGAAATGGATCCATAAATGATGCCAATAATCACCACGATCAGCGCAGCCACAATGCCCACCAGCAACGAGATGCGGGTACCGTATATCACGCGGATGGCATAGTCACGGCCCAGGTTGTCCGTGCCCATAATATGCGGAAACACCGCCTCGCCATTGGCGATACGCGCCTGCTCTTTCTTGGAGTATTCAAAAGGCCTTAAGTACTTGCCCGTTACATCCTGCTGGGTATAGCTATAGGGGTAAATCTCCGGCACGATGAAGGCGATCACCGTGATGAGCAGAATGATGGCAACGCAAACCATGGCAATTCGATTGCGCCTTAGCCGTCTCATGGCGTCTTTCATGAAGGAAACAGATTCCCGCTGGGTCTCCTGCTGCTGCTTTTCCGCCTCGGTAGCCGGCTGCCATAAGTTCGGATCGATTTGAAAACTCAGCGGATTCTTCAACACTTTATCTGGCATATGCGCACCTCATCTCAAATCAAGTCTGGGATCCATCACCTTATAAAGCATATCGCTTAGAAAATTCATCATGATAATCATAAAAGCAAGGAAAATGGTCACACCCATAATCATCATGTAATCCGTTTTCAGCATGCTGTTCACAAACAGTCGTCCCAAGCCCGGCACGGAGAAAATATTCTCCACAACCATGCTGCCCGTAAGAATGTAGGCCATCATCGGGCCGGCATAGGTGATGACGGGGCTGAGAGCGTTTTTGAGCGCGTGTTTAAAGATCACCGAGCTGTTTTTGACGCCTTTGGCCCTGGCGGTCCGGATGTAGTCTTGCCCCAGCACGTCCAGCATACTGGAACGCTCCAGCCTGGTGATATACGCCATCGGATATAAGCTGAGAGAAATGATTGGCAATGCCAGCCCACCGGGCGCGGTCGCGTTGGTGGGGAACCACTTAAGATACAGGCCAAAAACCAGCAAAAAGATCGTGGCCATGACGAAAGGGGGCATGGAAACCAGCGCCGTCGTTATCACCTGTATCACCTTGTCCGGCCATTTCCCTCTTTTCAGCGCTGCCAAGGCCCCCAATGCCAAGCCAAAAACGATCGCGATGACCGCGGCAGAAAAGCCTATCCTGGCCGAATAAACAATACCGCCGGCGATCAACTCCGCCACGGTATTGCCCACCCAGCCCGTGGATAGGCCAAAGTCTCCCTGTATAACACCCGCGACATAGGTCACAAATTGCTCTGTGACAGGCTTGTCAAAGCCATATTTTCTTTCCAAGGCCGCTATGGTCTTGTTGTTCTTCGCTTTTTCAGAGCTGAACGGACTTGCGGGAATGGCGTGCATGGTGAAAAACGTAATCACCACCACCAAAAAAATCGTCAGCAGCGACATCCCCAGCCGTTTTAGCAAGTACGTCATAAATTTGGAATTCATACGCAACCCTCCGGCATGTAAAAATCTTTCCACCCGGCTCTTCATCACAAATCATAGGCACCGGTGATGCCCATTACTTAAAAAATCGGAAAGAGCAATCCGCCCTTTCCGATTCGCAAAAGGTATATATTATTATATCATCTGACTTTCCAATGTCAATTCAAACATATTTTCTCAGATTGTTTTTTTAATGTATTTTGCATCCCGGCTCCTTTCATAATCTGTCATGCCCGGACTCCAACGCGATTTTGGGGTAGGCGCTTTACCGCAGCATCCACCAACCAATGATACCCGACGCCCGCCACCAGGCAACCAAGGCTTGCCAAAATCCAGGGCCAATCCCCCCGCACTTGGTATTTGCGCAACAGCTCCACCATCCATATGTTCATCAGATAGATTTCAAAAGAGGCCCGGCCCATCCAGCGCAATGGCCCAAAGGCTGCGTTAAAATGTTTGGCCTTGTCAAACAGAAAACCGAAGAAGATACATAGCGGCGGTGTGATGAATACAAAGGGGTGCCAATATATACCATAGTCGTTAAGCAGTTCCGGATATCGTTCAAAGCAAAGCATCAGCAAAGCCGTCCCCGCCACAAAGCACAGCACCAATAGACTTCGTTTCAGCCATATCCCCATGGCCGGCCGCCAGTTCATGGCAAATGCCATGCCCAGCAAAAAAATGGGAATGCGGGCGATACCCATGTACCGATCATCCCCGATGCAGCAAAGGCCCACGCCCAAAGCAATCACCGCCAAGCATGCCAGGCTGCGCCCCGGCTTCTCGCTTTTGGATAGACATGCATGTACAAAGGGGGCCAGCGCCAGAAACAACAGCAGTGCGCTCACATACCAATTGAATACCCGTGGGGTGCTCAGCCAAAAACCCACCATGAACAGATTGCCCAGCACGCCTCGGATCGCCTGGGTGGTGGTAAGCCCGTATCCAGGGAACATCACCACCATCCAAACCACAATCAACGGCAGGTACGCCGGCCCTATCCGCCAGAGTCGCCGCTTCATATAACCTCTCAAATCTCCGTTTTTGCTTAGCGAATGAACCAAACCAAAACCCGTTAAAAAGAAAAAGAGATCCACGCCGCCATAGCCGATTTTTTGGATATGGTGAAGCACTCCGGGCGCAAAAAACTGCCCATGGAAAAACACCACCCACAGGATCGCGATTCCTTTCAGCTCGTCCCGGTAGGCGCGGACCCATTGCTTTGCATCCATTGGCATGCCTTCTTTCCATCCTAAAAGGGGAGGTACATGATGGACAACTTTGCAGGATGCCTGTGACAGCCATACCTCTCTTGGTTATGGATAGCATAATCGGATTGCCCTGTTTTGTCAATTTAGGAAATTGCTCCGTTCCCCCTGTGTTTTTCCTCCATCAAAAAGCCGCTTCCATGATCAAAAGCGGCTTTGGAATGCATAATCGCAATTATTTTATTAGTTGTTCACATTCTTACGGCCGCTGACCCGCAAGCGGGTCATGGCCCGAAGCAGCATCGCCTGGTTCATCAGATAGCTTTGACGATCCTGCTTTTGCAGCAAAGCTTCCCTGGCTCGGCGCTCGGCCCGATCAGACCGAACCCGGTCGATATCTTCCGGCCACTCAGCGGATTGCAGCATCACCACCACATTGTCCTGGGTCACGGTCATAAACCCATCGGAGGCGGCAGCCCAGCGCTCCTGGCCTTTACCGTCACGAAGGCTCAGCTCCCCCTCCGCCAGGGACACCACGGTAGGGGCATGCTCCGGCAGTATCTGAATCTTTCCATCTGTGGCATGCACCACAAGCATCTCCACCGGGCCTTGAAAAAAAGCGTGCTCCGGGGTCAAGATGCTGAGCTGGAAGGTCTTAGGCATGGGCTTTCGCCTCCAGTTCCTTGGCTTTCTTGTGGGCGTCCTCCAAATCCCCCACCATATAGAAGGCGTCCTCCGGCAAAGCATCGGCCTGGCCATCCACGATGGCCTTAAAGGAAGCGATGGTATCCACCAGCTTCACATAGCGGCCTGGGATGCCGCTGAACACCTCCGCCACAAACATGGGCTGGCTGAGGAAGCGCTGCAGGCGGCGGGCTCGATGCACCACCAGCCGGTCCTCCTCGCTGAGCTCATCCATGCCTAAAATGGCGATGATGTCCTGCAGCTCGCGGTATCGCTGCAAGGATTCCTGTACCCGCATGGCCACCTGATAATGCTCCTGGCCCACCACCATGGGGTCCAGAATACGGCTGCTGGAATCCAGCGGATCCACCGCCGGATAGATGCCGATCTCCGCCACAGCACGGCTAAGCACCGTGGTGGCATCCAGGTGGGTAAAGATAGCAGCCGGGGCGGGATCGGTAAGGTCGTCAGCAGGAACGTAGATGGCCTGCACGCTGGTAATGGAGCCGCTACGGGTGCTTGCGATGCGCTCTTCCAGCGCACCCACCTCCGAAGCAAGCGTCGGCTGGTACCCCACGGCACTGGGCAGGCGGCCTAGCAGCGCGGAAACCTCGCTGCCTGCTTGAATGTATCGAAAAATATTGTCGATAAACAGCAATACGTTCTGCTTCTTCACATCTCTGAAATACTCCGCCAGGGTCAGCCCCGTCATTGCCACCCGCATGCGGGCCCCCGGCGGCTCATTCATCTGGCCACAGACCAACGCGGTCTTGTTGATGACGCCGGATTCCGTCATTTCGTTCAGCAGGTCGCTGCCCTCGCGGCTACGCTCGCCCACGCCTGCAAAGACACTATACCCACCCTGCTGGGTAGCAATGTTATGGATCAGCTCCAGGATCAGCACGGTTTTGCCCACACCCGCGCCGCCGAACAGGCCGATCTTTCCGCCTCTGGCGTAGGGCGCCAGCAAATCGATGACCTTGATGCCGGTTTCAAACACTTGGGCCACCGGCTGCTGCTGCGCAAAGGTAGGCGCGTCCCGATGAATGGCCATTTCCTCCGTTGTTTTGGGCGTCTGCTTGCCGTCAATCGGCCGCCCCAGCACGTCGATGGCTCTGCCCAGCATTTCCATGCCCACCGGTATGGTGATGGGCGCGCCGGTATTGATCGCCTCCAGCCCGCGAGACAGCCCGTCCGTGGCCTCCAAAGCGATGCAGCGGGCCAGGTTACCAATATGCTGATGTACCTCGGCGGCCACGATGCGCTCTCCATCAATGATGTTGACCAACGTATGGATGGGCGGCACATCCCCGGCGCGAAAGCGGATGTCCAGCACGGGCCCAACAATTCGTATGACTGTTCCCTTCGTCATGGTTACGTTCTCCTTCTTGATGCGTATCGCGGCCGCTTACAAGGTAAACGAATCCGGGTTGCCCCCAATAATCTCGTTGATTTCCTGTGTGATCGCAGCCTGTCGGGCGTGGTTCAGCGCCAGCCTGAGCTTCTTAAGCATATCATCCGCGTTGCGGGTGGCGGATTCCATGGCGGTCATCCGGGCCCGGTTCTCACTGGCATAGCTCTGCACCAAGGCGCTATACAACACGCCACTGACAAAGTGACGAGCCATGGAGTCAAGCGTTTGGGCCAGGCTAGGCTCAAAGGTCAAGCCAGCCAGCGGGGTGTGCATGGGCTCCACATCCACCACAGCGGATCGGTTGATGGGCAGCACATGCAAACAGGTAGGCCTTGTGATGCCTCCCTTGAGCAGTTGGGTAAAAATAAGAAACATCTCGTCAAACTCCTGCCGCTCATACTGGGCGCAAAGCTCGGCGGACAGATCCCGGGCGGTCTCCAGCGTGGGGTTTTGCACGGCGGACAGGTAGACGCCATCCACCGGGATGCCCTTGCGTTTAAAAAAATGCGTGGCCATATGCCCAAAGGTCAACAGCCGGGCGCGCTGGTGGGTCGTACTTTCGACTACCTTTTGCAGGGCTAGTTTCAGCACGTCCTGGTTATAGCCGCCACACATGCCCTTATCCCCAGCGATGACCAAAAAGGCGCATCGCTTGCCATGATCCCGGTAGTACACGCTTCTGAAATTTTCCGGCGAGTTGTCCAGGATGAAGCGCATATTGGAACGGACCAGGTTGTAAAACTGCATGGTCTGCTCATGACTTCGCACAGCCTTTTTCATTTTGCCGGAAGCAATCAAATGCATGGCCCGGGTGATCTTGGCGGTATCATCGATGGCCTTGATGTGATGCTTGATTTCCGCAATGGAACTCATGACGCCCCATCTCCTTTGCCGGCGGCGCCCTTGGCGGAGTCCTCGCCCATGGTCTTGACAAACCAGTTTTGGATGACATCCCGCAGCCTGGTTTCGTTGCTCTTGCTTAACTCACCGGATACGTTCATGGCCTTTTCCAGGTCCGCATCATGGGCGGTAAAATAGCCGGGAAACTCATCTTTGAACCGCAGCAGCGTTTTGAAGTCGATATCTTTTGGCAAAAGACCCTGGGTGGCGGCATACAGGAAAGCCACTTCCAGCGCCAGGGGCATGGGGTCATTGTTGCGCTGCTTGCAAAGCTCAGTAAGATGAGCGCCGTATTTCAGCTTATCCTGCGTGGCGGCGTCCATGTCGCTGGCAAATTGCGCGAACACCGAAAGCTCGCGATATTGAGCCAGTTCCAACCGCAGTGTGCCCGCCACTTTGCGCATGCTCTTTTGCTGGGCCGCGCCGCCCACCCGGCTCACGGATAAGCCGCCGTTCACCGCCGGGCGGATGCCCTCGCGGAACAGCTCGGTGTCCAGAAAAATCTGCCCATCGGTGATGGAGATTACATTGGTGGGAATATAAGCGGAAATATCGCCTGCCTGGGTCTCAATGATGGGCAGAGCGGTCAGGCTGCCGCCGCCCATGTCATCGCTGAGGTTTGCCGCCCGCTCCAACAGGCGGGAGTGAAGGTAGAACACATCACCGGGATAGGCCTCCCGGCCTGGCGGCCGGTGCAGCAGCAAGGACATGGATCGATAGGCCACCGCATGCTTGCTCAAATCATCATAGACAATGAGCGCATCCCGGCCTTTGCGCATAAACCACTCCGCCATGGCGCAGCCCGCGTATGGGGCGATGTATTGCATGGTGGCGCTATCCGCGGCGGTGGCGCTGACCACGATGGTGTAATCCATGGCTTCCTTCTCCCGCAGATGGGTAATCAGCTGGGCGACGCTGGAAGCCTTCTGGCCGATGGCCACATACACACAAACCACATTGGTGTTCTTTTGGTTCAGGATGGTGTCCACGGCAATGCTGGTCTTGCCCGTCTGGCGGTCGCCGATAATCAGCTCCCGCTGGCCCCTGCCGATGGGCACCATGGCATCAATGGCCATGAGGCCTGTCTGCATGGGTTTGCTTACCGGCTTGCGGTGCAAGATAGGCGGCGCAGGGGTCTCAATGGGGCAAAAATCCGCATGAGCCACCCGCTCGCTGCCATCCAAAGGCAAACCTAAAGGATTTACCACATGGCCCAGCAGCGCATCGCCACAAGGTACGGACAGCACCCGGCCCGTACCAAAAGCCGCCATGCCTACCGAAATATCCGCCTCATCGCTCAACGCCACGCCATAAACCAGTTTTTCCTCCAGGTTCATGGCGATGACATACCCGCCGCTTTCCATCTCGATTAACTCGCCCAGTTTGCAGTCGTTCAGCCCATCCATATGCACAACGCCATCGCCTACAAACAATACCTTGCCAGTGCTGCGGACATCCACGCCACGCTCATAATCGCCCAAACGTTCCCGTAGGCTTTTGCCCACTTCTGTCCAGTCGTGCACAGTCATCGCTCCTCCTCGTCAGGGCGCGTAAGCCTCTTTTGCAAATCCTGCAACTGCCCGCGAAGCGTCCCGTCATAGCTATAGCCATTCAACTCCACACGGATGCCGGCCAACTGTTTCTTGTCCAGGCGGCAAGTCAATTTGACGCGCTTGCCCAAAATCTCTTGCAAGCGTTTTGCCACCCGCTTTTGCGCAGCCACGGACAGCGGCATACCCGTCACGATGCGGCCACGAAGAACGGTTTCCTCCTCGCTCTCCCGGTGCAAAAGCTTCTCTCTTTTTTCCAGCGCTTCCTGGACAAAATCGGGAGGCGCCTGGCTGCCGCCGGCTGCCTGCTGCGTGCCGACAAGAACGTTATCAGCCTCTGCCATGCTTAGCCCACCTTTTTTAGAAACTCGTCCACCAACTTGTCATGATCCTTCTGGGTCACTTCCCGCTGCAAAAGCTTGCCAGCCAACGCCACGCTGAGCCCGGCCACCTCGCCTCGCATTTCTTCCCGGGCGTTTTTACGCATGGATTCCGCCTCGGTGCGAGCCTGTTTCATAATGTAGGCGGCATCCTCGTGGGCGTCCTCCATCACTTTCTGCGCCTGTTCATGTGCCTGGGCTACGCTTTTGGCAATGGTATCCGCCGCTGTTCTGTGAGCCGCAGCAACCTCATCCTGGGCCTCTCGCTTTTCCTGCTCCAAGCCTTGCTGCGCGTCGGTAACGCTTTGCAGCTGCGCTTCCACCATGGCCGTGCGAGCATTCATAAACTTCCGCACAGGCTTCAGCAGCAAAAAATACAGGGACACCAATAACAGGGCAGCGTTGAGCATATGAAGCAGTATGGAAACCGGATTAAAAAGGCCTTCCACGCGCCATCCCTCCTTGCGGTTTCATCGTTGCGCTCAGGCTACCTTCGCGCCCAGAATAAACACGATCAAGATGCCCACCAGCAACGCATACACGGCACAAGTCTCCATCATGATGAGCCCAAACATCAGCGAGCTGTTGATTTTTCCGGCGGCCTCCGGCTGTCGCGCGATGGCCTCAGCGGCCTTGCCCGTTGCATTGCCCATGCCCAACGCAGCGCCAGCCCCGCACAGTGCTGCGATCCCCGCGCCAATAGCGACCAAACCCAAAGAAATGCTCATGTTCATATCCTCCTACCAAAATTGATTGAGTAAATCATATGCTTATTCCACGGCCTCGCTTATGTAGACCAGAGAGAGTAGCCCCAGCACAAAAGTTTGAATGCCCACATGCAGCACATTAAAATAGGAAGCAATGACCGCCGGCAGGATGATGGGCACCACGGCATAAATCAACTGCATGATGATGCCGCCCACCATGATATTGGCAAACAAACGAATGGCAATGGAACAGGGTGCAATCAGGTCAGTTACAATGCGAATGGGCATCACTGCCGGAGAGGGCACGCACAGCCCGTGAATGCGTCCCTTGATGCCACGAAATTTAAGCCCCGTCACATTTACCAGCAAAAAAGTGCATAGACCCAGGGCGAAGGTGCAGTTGATGTCCTCCGTGGCAGGGGCAAACCCGAACAGCTCCACCACGGTGACGGAGAACACATAGGCCATCATCGTCATGATGGCCGGAGCCACAAAGGAACCCGCTTCCCCCACCTTGCCTTCACTCCAACGATAGATACCCTCTACCGCCAGCTCCAGCACGTTTTGAAGGCCGGTGGGCTTTTGCTTCATCCGGCGTACCACCAGCAGATGGATCAATGCCAGCGCAACCAACAAAAGCGCCAGCACGCACCAAGCGGTCACCACGGACAGCCCAACATTCAACCCGCCGATCCAAAATGGCTTTTGGACCAGGCTGACCTCCAGCTCCATCTATTTCGCCCCCTTTTGCGCCCTGCAATACGTCCAAAAGCTTCCGCATAGCAGCACAATCGATCCAATAACGGCAAAAAGCAGTACCAGCGGAATGGAAATCAACCCGATCCCCACCAGCGCCACAGCCCATAATAACAGCTTAACAGCAAACAGCCAGGGCTTTGGCTTACCATCCTGTAAGCTCCGGCCCATCAACCAGACCTGCAAAATCCCAAAGCCCAGGCCCGCCACTCCCGTCAAAGCATACCCCCACCAGGGGATCAACCGCATGCTTTCCGCAACCGCGTTTTCCATCGTTTCTCCTCCCCTAACCAGCCAAGGCACTGGAGGGTACCCCCATTCTTATGCCTTTGCACAGCACCCGCCAGCCAGCGCGGGCTTAACGCCCATCAAGAATCTCCTTGCCATAGAAAATCCCCATGGTGTTCACAATGCCAGCCCAAGCATGAGCCAGCTCTGGCATGAACACCAGGGGCACATCCTGGATTGGCGCGTAGATCACCGGCTCTTTCTCCGGCGCTTCCAAAAGGGCCGTACGTCGCTCATAAGCCGCATCATACCGGGCTGCCTGGCCGGTGACCAATGCTTTCATCGATGCACCGCCTGTCATCTTGGTCAGCCCATACCCGGCACAACCTACGGCCATCACAACAGCCAAAGCCAGCGCCACGATGGCTGGAAGGCCCGTCTGCCCATCCATCTTCTTGGGGCTTTCATGCAAGCCCAGCGTTTCTTTTCGACAGGCAACCCACCCGGTCCAGTACCAAGTGTTGACGAGCATGAATAAGCAGTACATCCAGTATACCGAGTCCACAATCCGACCAGAATCATAATACAGATTGACGTAGATAGCGGGCGTAAGATGGGAGGCCAACACCCCAAAAGATCCTATGAGCATTAGCAGTGGGTTGCTGAAACGCATCCCGCAACTTGATGCCGATTGATAAAACAGGGGGATCAGCAGCAGCAGTGCAGCAATCCAAGGCAATGTGGTAAATCGCCCGATGTATTCAATCGTAGCCGTGATGGATTCAACCACCGACAAAATCGGATCGGCTGTCCCCGTTATCCCTTGTTTGGCGATGGTCCCTGGCGCAAAAGCATTAAAAGCCTGGCTGGACAGGGCAACCAGCAACACCAGTGTCATAGGGATCTTCACTCGGCGCTCCGCCTTGGTGCACCATAGGTAGAGAACATAAAAGACCAATCCTACAGACAAACTCAGCGCGGTCATCTGGTTGGTAGTTGCACAGCCAGCTGCCAGCAAGCACATGGTTGTTAAACGAAGCCCTTCCCGCAGTTTGGTTGCAGGGGCGAGTGCTGACGTGCGAATGATCAGTGCGATTAGCATGAGCAGCAAAGCAAAAGCAAGAGTGTACTTCACTCCCGCGGCGTACCAGAACAACACTTCGTTGGGGTGTGGCACAAAATGAATGGACAAGCTGAACATTAGTGCCGCTGTCAGCCAGCCTAGCCAGGGTGACGCCCGCATGGCCTGGCAAAGGGCTCTGCCAAGCATCAGCCAGGCACAGGCAAGGAGAAGCACAAAAATAAACGTCACCAAGAAGTACATAGACTGTGATATAACCCCAAACTGCAAAAAATAAAAAAAGATGGTCGTCACATTTCCTTCCCACTCCATATACCAATCGGCTGTGGCATCAGCGGCCTTGGAAAGCAGCGTACCGATGGAATGGTCTTTCTCCCAGGCATTGACGGCCACTTGGCCTCCGGGTACAAAATCGTCATAATAAGGGTGGTTAAAAAAGGAGACCGCAAAAATCGGCAGCACAGATGCAACCGTCACCAAACAACAGAGCACAGCCAGCACACGAAAACCAAGCCGTTGCTTTGGAATCCATGTTTGTCCTTTCGCCATATCACGCACCTCTTCTCTCTTTGGGTCAATGCCAAGCTGATTTTAGCACTGCCAATATCCAGTGTCAAGCAATGGAACCGCTGCATCTTCATAAAGATTGACGGAGAAAACAGGCATTCTGCCGTACACTTTTTGCTTGCTTTTCCCATAGTCAACTGCTATAATATCAAATTGGCACATCCTTGCGCTGCGTCACCAAGCGTAGCGCCATATGTCCAAGAGGAGGTGAAAGGTATGAATAGGTATGAACTCACCTACATCATCGACACCAAGCTGGAAGAGGACGCACGGAAAGAGCTGATCGAAAAATTTTCCGGCGTGATCCAGCAAAATGGCGGTGAAGTGGAAAAAGTGGACGAAACGTGGGGCAAGCGCCGCCTGGCATATCCCATCAACGATATGTTGGAAGGATATTACGTTTTGGTAACTTTTGCCAGCGAAGGGGATCTTCCCCGCGAGGTGGAGCGGAACCTGGAAATCAACGAAAACATTCTGCGCTATCTGATCATCAAGCTGGTGGAGAAAAAACAGAGCGTAAAGCCCCGTCCTGTGCGGGCTGCCGCGCCGGTTCCCCCGCCGCCTGTGGATGCCCCGCAAGGGGAAGACCTGGGCGAGGCCCCCAAGGCGGAAGCGCCTGCTGTGGTAGCAGACGCCCAAGCCCCTGAAACGGAACCGCTCGAAGCAGAGGATAACCCTGAGGCTGAGGAAGCCGCCGCCCTCAAGGCGTCTGCTCCAGAAAAGGTTGAGGTTGCACAACCCGCCGTAGCGGAAGACGCCCCCCAAGCTCCTGCCGAGTAAAGGTTGGTGACAGAAGATGAATAAGTTGACCATCATCGGAAACCTGACCCGTGATCCCGAGTCGCGAACCACATCCACGGGCATAAACGTCTGCTCCTTCACGGTGGCTGTCAATCGTCGCCGTAGCGCGCAAAACAACCAACCCGAAGCGGATTTCTTTCGGGTCACGGCTTGGCGCCAGTTGGGCGAAAACTGCCAAAAGTTTTTAGCCAAGGGCCGTAAGGTGGCGGTGGTTGGGGCCGTGTCCGTCAGCACCTATGAAGCAAAGGACGGCAGCGGCACCCGGTTCTCCCTAGAAGTCAACGCCGAAGATGTTGAATTCCTGTCATCTCGTCAAGATGAGGGCGGTTACGTCCCCTCTTCCGATGATTCTCCCAAGCCTTCCGCTTCTGCGGATCATGGCTTTGAGCAGGTGGATGACGAGGATTTGCCCTTCTAACAGAGCGGAATGCCCCGTAAGGTGGCTCCATTCCCCTACTTTTCCGGTAAGGAGGTTCAGCCCATGTCTGAAGATCGTGGTGAAAGAAGAATGCGTCCCCGTGGCCGCAAGCCGCGCCGCAAGGTATGCAGCTTCTGCGTGGACAAAATCGAATACATCGATTACAAGGATATCAGCCGTCTTCGCCGCTTCGTGAATGAGCGCGGCAAGATTATGCCTCGCCGTATGAGCGGAAACTGCGCCAAGCACCAACGCCAGTTATCCGAAGCCATCAAGCGCGCCCGTGCCATCGCGTTGATGCCCTTCTCCGCAGAATAAAGTTGCCCACAACGCATCAAAAGAGCTCGTCCCATGGACGAGCTCTTTTGATGATTCAACAAAGTCACACAGGCCTGATCAATATGAAAGGCGTTAATTCATCCCCCTGGCCACTTGGGTTGTCAGCCATGGCATCTTGAATCTGAGAATCGGTGAGCGGGAAATCACTGCTTTTGCCCAGTTGGTCACGCTGTAGGTCGTTGGCATCCATCAGCACCACCGGAATGCCGGTGTCTTTGCAAAGCTGCTCGCAAAGCTCGTTGGCGTTTTCCGGGTTGATCAGCGCTAGCTGGTGGTAGATCTCAAAGCTGGAGCGGGTGTAAAACCCATCGATCCCGCCAACGCCCTTGCCGCACACCCGATAGAACACGCCCTTGACACCAAAAAGCTTGGTTACCGCGCTGCATACCACCGCCAGCAACACCCGGGGCAAGCCCACCATATCGATCACCAGTTGCAGTTTGTATGGCTCATGCATGCCCACACCCGTATGGTTGATGCCCGCGAACCGCCAAAGGAGATTCGCCCAAAAACCAGGCTTCACCTGCTCCCGGGTTCGCACGGACTTCACGCACATGCACATCACCTTGGCGCCAAAGCTGAGCATGTCACCGGGTTGAAACAGTGGCAGTACATACTTTTCCACTAGATCCTTTTGGCTTTCCCCCACCTGCACAAAGTGGGTTTGAATGGCGTACCGGTCATACTGGCGGCCATCTGCGCCGGTGATAACGCCTCGGTCAAAATAAACAATGCCGTCCTTTTCCCGCCGCTGTTGATCCAGGTTTCGAGAAGGAATAATGCCCATGGTGTTGCTCCTCCTGGTCTGCTGTAAAATTTTCCCAGCTTCCATCACATGTTTTCAAAGAATGGTTCTCCATCCTCAGTAGTCAGAATGCCCAAATCATTGAATTTCAATGGCACGGGCCTGGCCATAATGTATTTTAAAATAGCGTCCAGCCTCACCGACTCGGAATACGTCATCAGTGTGAAGGAAACGCCGTGTTTCTTGGCACGGCCCGTACGTCCGATCCGGTGGAGATAGTATTCGTTTTCGTTGGGCAGGTCGTAATTGATCACGGCCTCCACATCATCCACGTCAATGCCGCGGGCAGCCACATCCGTGGCCAGCAAGATCTGAAACTTACCCTTACGATAGGCTTGCATCACCTGATTACGCGCGCTTTGGCGCATGTCCCCATGGAGACAATCGGCAGGGTATCCCGCTTCCTGCAAGCGCTTGCACAGCCGCTGGGTCATGTCCTTGGTATTCACAAACACCATCACACGCTGGTATACGTCACTGTCCAACAGGTAGAGGAGATCCTCATATTTCTTGGCTTGAGTGGTTTCAATCACATATTGAGTGATCTTCGGTTTATTTTCTTGGGTGGCAGGCACGATTACCTCAACGGGCTCATGCTGGTATTTCCAGGCAATGGTCATTACATCTTGGTTGGTTGTGGCGGAAAACAGCACCAGCTGCCGCTCCGGCGGCGTCGCCTCAATAATCTTGGTTACATCTTTCACAAAGCCCATGTTCAGCATTTCATCCGCCTCGTCCAGCACCATGGTGTGCACACTATCCAAGCGGATGTTGCCACGGTTCATATGATCCAGCAGCCTGCCGGGCGTGGCCACGATGATCTGCGGATGCTGCCGGAGCAAGCTAATCTGCTTCATAATGGGTTGTCCACCATAGAGCACCGCGATACGCGTCCCAGGAATAAACCGGGCCAGCTCGGTAAGCTCATCCGCGATCTGAAGGCTAAGCTCCCTGGTAGGCGCCAGCACCAGCTCTTGTACCCGCTTGTCTTTCAAGTTTACATATTCCAGCATAGGGATGCCAAAGGCGCAGGTTTTCCCTGTGCCCGTGGGGGCAATGGCGATAATATCGCGGCCTTCCATCATCAAAGGAAGGGTTTTTGCCTGGACGGGCGTCATCTCCCGGAATCCCATTTTCTCGACGCCCTTCAAAATTTCGCCGCTAATCTCTGGCTGTTGCGAAAAAAATACGGCTGTTTGTTCTGTTTCCAAATCGGGCCTGCTCCTCACTTCTGAAATCAAAAAAACCCAACTATTAACTTTCTCCAACTTGTCCCCAAAATCCTGCCGCTTCCTCACACAGCTTTTCGCGGCGCATATGCTGTGGATAAGGGAAGGCGGACACCCAGAAGCCTGCGTGGCATCCGGCTCTGCCCCGCTACCAGCGTAAAGGAGCAGCGCCATGAACATCTTGATCACCGACTGCGACCAAGGCCTTCGCCTGTACCACCCTTCAGGAAAGTTCTTGCTCCCCATGGAGTGCTCCCTTGCCTGCCCCTACATGCCCCGCGCCACCAGCGATTGTTTGTTGTGCGCTTGTCGCAAAGAATGCGACTGCTGCTGCTTCAGCCGAAGAAGTCTTCGGGAGACCAGCCGTTTCCCGGCGCTTCCGGCCTTGTCGGCCGTATGCGTATCCGGTTGTGAGCGTTATGTCTATCAGCTCAGCACGGAGGCGGATTGCGTCCACACCCGACATCTGGGTAGTGGGGAATTGCTTTATGCCTGCAAAGTGGGGGTTTTTCCCCGAGATATGAAACTGCGGCCCCAGGGGCAACTGTTGCTGGTGGCTGGCGGAGCCTCCGGGGAAGTGGTGATCTTACAGACGCCAGATTTGATCCACTACGCCACCTTTCACGCTCCGGGCTGTTGTTGCTCCGTACAGGATTGGCAGGGCGGTTTGGCAATTCTTTGCGCGGTGGAGAATCAGGATATCCAGACCTCGCTCCTCATCCTGGCGCCCCACAAAATCCGCCCGGTGGAGGTATTGCGCCTGGAGGGTCAGCCCGGCGGGTTTTGCGTCTGCCCAGATCGGCAAACCGCGCTGGTGGGCGCGCTGGATGGACTGATGCGGATCGACCTGCGCACCGGGGAGATTCTTTGGAACCTGCCCAACCTCCCTCATTGTACAGATGTCAGCTGCCAAGGTGATCTGGCCCTTGCGGCCGGCGATATGAGTGGCCAAGTGCAATGGATCCCACTGGAACAACCTTGGTTGGCGCAAAGCTTGTTTTCTGGCGGTGAAACCCAGGCCTGTTTTGTTTGATGCATGGTTTGATCGGTTTTGGAGCAAACTTCCTTGCAATGGCCGCATGGCGGCAAAATAAGGAGGATCTGTATGCTTGACAAAATTTCACTGGTACTGGTGATCATCGGCGCAATCAACTGGGCGCTGATTGGCATTTTCCAATTTGACCTGGTGGCCTATCTCTTCGGCGGACAAGCCGCGGTGTTCAGTCGCATCGTCTACACGCTGGTTGGCGCCGCGGGGCTTTGGTGTATTTCCATGCTCTTTGGCGAGCGCGCCAGGGTCAGAGAATAGGTCGCGGCCTCCATCCTGGCTCGAAGCTGTTCCGCCGCCCCAATCAAAAACGCCCGGTTGGTGAGTTTCCCTCGCTCCGGGTCTACCGTCATGCCAAAATACCGCTCAATCCCCCGGATACTACCCCGGGTGAACACCTCCTCCACCGCATGGCGTACACAACGCTCCACCGCGGCGGAGGTCGTCCCATAAGCGGCTGCGCAGGCTGGATAGAGTGCGGCCGTTATTCCATGCTCCAACAAAGGAGAAGGAATAATATGGTCCAGCAGCCAGGTGATGTACCGCTTTCCCTTTAATGAATCCCGCAGTTTGAGGTCACGTAGCAATTCCTCGATCATGGTGAGCCGAATCTCTTGGGTGGCTGCCGCCAACATGGGCACAGGTTTCGTGGACAAGATTTGTAACAGCGCCGCGATCTGGTGAGGCTGCGCCATCAGCGGTGCCACACAATCTGCCCGCAAGGCAGAGCGATTGTAAAACTCCAACTGGCTTAAGATCAACACCCGGGGCGGGCAGGGCATCTTCAGACCCCAGAGGGTATCCAGCACCCTATGGCCGTCGGTCTTGGGCAGGCAGCCGTCCAAAACCAGCAGATCAAACCGTTCCCGTCTCAGTTTTTGAAGGGCTTCTTGCCCGTCTTTAGCCGACGCCACGTCCCAAGCCGTGGAAGCAATCTGTAGACATTCCTCCGTGATACGGGCCTTTCTGTCCTGTAACAAGGCCATCAGCAGACGCATTTATCCACCCCCATTCCCCGCAAAGCATCCTATCGATTGATAGGATGCTTTGACTTTGTACGGTTGGATTCCTGCCGCCTTCAGGGTGAAATGATTGTCAAATCATGTCATTGCCCATCTTCTTTTCCCCCATTTCCTACCATTTTTCTCTCCAAATGGGACTGTCTTCTCTTTTCTGTCATTTTTTGATAGCAATTTAGTAAGGAATATCGTATACTAAAGATGCATCCAATACTTTGGTTGCGACACAAAGGAGGGTATTTATGCAGCAGCCTCTGAACCAGCCCCCGCAAAATGAAAGACCACGCCGCCGCAGAGGATCCTTTGGTCGCTTCTTCCGGGGTTATTTGATGTTGGTAGGCGCAGGCACCACCCTGTATGTGTTAATCCAGCTTTTGGTTCTTTTGTTTGTTGAGATCCAAAAATGGATGGGGCCGGCGGCTCCGATTCCTTAAGAAAGGGGGTTCTATGAAACTGATGCGAAAAATAAGCGCGTTTTTCAAAGCCTTGTTTTGGATCTTTTTATGTGCGGTGCTTGTTTTTGTGGGCATCCGCTTTGGTCCCACCTTGTATTACCGTTTCTTCGGTAGCGGCAATACCCAGTGGATCAGTGAGCAGTTTAGCGAACAGCTTAAGGAAAAGAATGAATTGGTTGTCTATGAAACCACCCTGGAAGGGCAGGAGACCATTTCCCAGGAAGCTTGGCTGCTGGGCAAGGTACAGGAGGTCGTGGTGCCCTATTCCTACTCTATCAGCTTTGTGATTGACTTGCAGCACAGCAGCGTTACGGTTGACCCCGATACCAACAGCATTCAGGTTCACCTGCCATTACCTAAAGCATCGTATTCCAAGCTGACAGTTGATGAAGCCAATATGAAAAAGCACGACTGGCTCTATCCTCTCACGCCTGAGCGATATGCCTCCATCAAGACAGAAATTGAAAACAAGCGTTTCAAGGAGTGCTCTGAAAATCCAGCCTATCTGGATGCCGCCTGGGCTACCGCCGTCAAAAACATGGAGTCCCTCTTTAAGTCTGTGGCTGAGCAGTCCGAACAGGGGATGACCTGTGCCATCGTAGTGATCCAGGACGATACCCCTCCCGCCAGCGACCCGCTCACAGACGCTGGGTTGACGTCTACACCTGTGGCGCCATCCGCATCCCAAGCTGTCACTTTACCTGTGATTACGTCTACGCCAGTACAATAGATGATGCGAAGCAACTGAATATGCAATCAAATCGGCTCCCCGAGGGAGCTGATTTTTAATATTGTTTGTGTTGTTTCTAAGCCGTTCACGGCCCTGGTTCTTTCCGAGTAGGCAGGGGAGGATGCACCACCAGCAAATTCGCATAGGCCTCCGCTTCATCGGTCGTTCCCACCACCGCGGGGATCAATCCAGTACACTCCGTGGCTGCGGTTATATTGTTTAGCTCCACCTCTGGTGGGTTGTGTAACTCCTTGCGCATGCTTCCACTTTCCAACCTGCCTTCCCCCTTTTTCAACCCTTGATCATGAGGACAGTTTGCCTCAAAACCAAGGAAGTCATGCGGAAAGAAAGTGGACAAGCTGGGTCAAAGCAAGCGGGTGCCTTTCAGTTGGGGCGGCATAGATGCGCCACCCCTGCGACGTCGACGGCGGCTGGAACTGACCGCGGCTGGAGCGTTGGGGGCTCCTTTGGCGTTTTCTTGCTTGGACGATGGCTGGGGCTGATTGCGCTGTACCTGCCGTGGAGGAAGCTGCCCCTGTTGTGTGGGCTTTGGGCCTTGCTCCTGCTTGGGTTGTTGGCGCATCGGCTGGTTTCCCCTGCTTTGCCTGTCCGCTCTGGGCGGTCTTGGCGGCCTGGGTTGCTTGACCGTTTCGGTAAAAATCTGCATAGGCCATTGGCTTTCTTGACGGGGAATGGCAAAACCGATAAGCTTTTCGATGGCCTGCAAATCCTTGAGTTCATCATAGCAGCAAAAGCTAATGGCGCTGCCCGCCAGCCCTGCGCGGCCTGTGCGTCCGATCCGATGCACATAGGCTTCCGGTTCATTGGGCAGATCGTGATTGATTACATGGGAGAGACCGGCAATATCGATGCCCCTGGCCGCGATATCCGTGGCAATCAATACGGCGATCTTTCCATCCTTAAAGTCGCCCAGGGCTTCTTGACGCGCATTTTGACTCTTGTCGCCATGGATGGCCTTGGAGGCGATGCCGGCCTTGTGCAGTTCACGCACCACTCGGTCCGCACCGTGCTTGGTACGGGTAAATACCAGCGCGTTTACCACCTCCGGCCGGCGCAACAGGCTGGCAAGCAGGTTCTTTTTGTTAGCCTTATCCACCATATAGAGGGTTTGATCAATGCTATCCACGGTGCTAGACACCGGGTCTACCTTCACGCTGGCCGGATCATGCAATATGCTCATGGCCAGCTTTTCCACATCACCGGGCATGGTAGCGGAAAAAAACAAGGTCTGCCGCTTGGCGGGCAACAGTTTGATCACCTTGCGCACATCATGGATAAACCCCATATCCAGCATCCGGTCCGCCTCATCCAGCACGAAAATCTCCAGGCTGCCAAGGCCGATGTACCCCTGCCCGATCAGGTCATTCAAGCGGCCCGGCGTCGCCACCAGGATATCTACACCTCGCGTTAGCTGTTCTACCTGTGGCTTTTGATTCACTCCACCAAAGATCACACAGCTTCGCAAGGATAGCCCCTTGCCATAGTCCTGAAAATTTTCAAAAATCTGAAGCGCCAACTCCCGGGTGGGGGTCAAAACCAGCGCACGGATAGGCCTTCGGCCCTGGGCATTCTGCCTGTCTTGCCACAGCCGCTGCAAAATGGGCAATGCAAATGCAGCGGTCTTACCAGTGCCGGTTTGGGCGCAACCCAGCACGTCCCTCCCGGCCAGCACAATGGGGATGGTCTCCCGTTGGATGGGGGTGGGCTCCTGATAGCCATACGCCTGAACCGCGTTCAGCAGCGCAGGCATCAGGCCAGTTTGATCAAAATTCATAGCGTCATCCTATCTTTGTCTTGCATCCGGCACCCAGCATACCACAGCCCATGGTTTTGAGCAAGCAAAAACCCGGGCGGTGCATCATCCTTTTCGCCCGGGTCGCTGGGCTTCTTGTCTTAAACGCGGCTTCCACGAAAGGCTCCTGGACTATCGGTCGCTGCCCCGTAACAGCTCATCCACAAGCTCGATGGCTTTGGTGAGGCGCTCATTGTAATTTCCATCCACCACCACCAGCTTATCCCCAACCCCGTGGGCCTTATACATACCCCGGAGCTTATCGCTGAGCTTCATGCGTTCTTGCTGGTCTCCGTGTCGCCGCTGCCCGTCGGAAATCCACTTCACATCGGGAAGCAAGTATAGTAACACATCATAGCGGCCGGGATCGATATAGGCTTCCACCAAAGGGTTGCGATGGCCCATGTACAGCTCGCTGAAATAATCCGTATAGGTGGCGTCCGTATCAAAAAAGCATACCTTGTTGGCGGAACGGAGGGCCTGGTAGTCCTGCTCATACTGCAAATGCGCGATGCGGCCAAAGTCCGTATCCGTATAAATGCTCTCGTCATTTCCTAGATAATTCCGGGCATAATAACGGCCTACCTCCTCCGACCAAGAGGTATTGTATAGCTTTGCAAGGCACTTGGTAAGCGTTGTCTTGCCACAGCTTTCTGTACCTGCGATGAGCACCTTTTTGGCGAAGAAGGGGCGGGCGGAACCCAAAATGTAATGCCAGTTCCCCAGGATGTCGTTACGGATATCTGTAGCGGAAATGGGGTAACGGGTACGGGATGGATCAAATAGCTCCACCTTTGCCTCGGAAAAATACTTTTGCAACGTATGCTCATAATCCGTATCTCCCACGAAAAAAGCGTCGATGGGCTCATGGACAACGATTCGCATCCGCTGACTCCATTCCTTCCAGCCCTTAGGGTATTCGGGGATGTCCGTTTCATCCAAAACCCGCACCTGAATATGTTCCATATCCTGTACCTGCTGGGAAATCCATTGCTTGCGCAGTTGGTAAGATATGTAGGGCATGTTCGCGTCAGCGCAAATTTGACGTGTCTGATTGGCGTTGTCAGAGATCACCACAATCAGCTTCTCGCATTGTGTGGAAGCCTCAATCATCTGATACAAATGACCTCTATGCGGCGGGCAGAATCGGCCAAAATACACCCCGAGTTTATACATGCTTCCCTCTCCTTTGCCAATGACAGCCGCGGCTTGTCCCTCCTTCATTTCTACATTCTTCGCCATACTTCCTTCCCTCCCCGCCCGATCCTCCCATTTTCATTTTGGCAATTGTATGGTATGCTATGCGGGCAATCGCTGCTTGTGGGAGGAATGGATATGGAGCGCCACGGAAAGGCCAAATGGTTAATTGCCGCCATCTGTGCGGTTTTGTTTCTCCTGATTGCCCTTTTGCTCCCCCAGATCGCCCCCGTCGATCAGGTGGTCTACCGGCTTGTGTCCGGACTCATATCCCCCTTTGCCACAGGTTTCTTTATGTTTTTCACCGGCCTGGCCAGCACGCTTCCCCTGTTGCTCCTCTGCTTTGCCCTGGTACTCTGGTATCCGCATAAGGAGTATCGGGTGCCGCTGCTATTGAACCTGATGCTGGCAGTCCTGCTTAACATTGCGCTCAAGGATCTTGTTGGCCGCCCTCGACCCATAGATGTATCCTTGCTTGCGTCAGCGGGCGGGTATAGCTTTCCCAGCGGGCATACCATGTCCGCCGCTTGCCTCTATGGGTTTTTGATGTATCTGGCGCTGCACTCCAACCTATCCAATGGAAAAAAACGGCTGGTCATTACAACGCTTTCCATCGTGATCTTCCTGGTGGGGCTCAGCCGGATCTATCTTGGCGTGCACTACTTTTCTGACGTGCTGGCCGCTATTTTCATATCTGTGTTTTATCTCATCGTATTTACCGCTTTTGTGAACCGTTATTTTGCCCACCACAACTCCCGGGAAAAAGAGTATACCCTTCCGCAAAGGGCAAAATTTCTATCCAGTTTTCATTTTGCTTTAGAGGGGATCGCCAGCGGACTGAAAGCCGAGCGAAACATGATCGTTCATTTTGGCATTATGACCCTGGTGGTGGTCTTTGGCGGTTTGCTGGGTCTTAGCAAATTGGAATGGATCCTGTGCATCCTGCTCTTCGGCCTTGTTTTTATGGCGGAATTGTTCAACACCTCCATTGAGGCTGTGGTGGATAAGGTTTCTCCAGAGGTGCACCCCCAAGCCAAACTGGCCAAAGACACCGCCGCCGGCGCAGTGCTTGTAATCTGCACAGCTGCCGCGTTGGTCGGCGCTTTCATCTTTATGCCCAAAATATGGGCTGTGCTTCTAAGCTCTTTCCATTAAGAGAAACGGCACTAGGGAAGGGCCGCCGACGGCATAGGGCTGTTGCCCTTAAGAATCCGTTTATTGAACTGTCAATCAAATAGGCATTTTATTAAGTGGGTGCAGCGCGGAGCCATGGTGGGATCCAGGGGCTAAAGCTCTGCAAAAAGGCTTTTTGACAAGCTAAGGCCAGCTGTTGCAACTGACCTTGCTCCTTTTTTATTGTTTTCTTTTTCGCTGGGCTTCCAGCAGCTTGCTGGCCGTTTCCATGGCGGTTCTTGCGTCCTGCTCCTTTTTTTGCTTGACGGTCATATGAGTCGCGATCTTTGCGGGCTGTTCCACCTTCCGCGCTGCCTTTTGCGCCCTTTCTTCCCTGTGTTCTTTCCCCTGACGGAGCCACTTTTCCACCGCCGCTTCCCAGGACAGTTTCCGCAAAGCGATGTCCAGCAGCAGCAGGATAAGCGCCATCACACAAAGCAGCGTGGTGATTTGCCTGTGGGTGGTGGCCCGATGGCGCTGGGTGGAAAGCAGCGGGTCCTGATCCCCTAACATCCTGCCACCGGTGGTCTGTGCCAGCCCCTCCAAAACCCCTTGTTCCCCTTGGCTACGCAGGTCATATTCCTCCGCGAAGCTCACCACTGTGCCGCCTTCTTTCGCCCGAAGCAACTCCTCCCCAAGGGTCTGCTCCACGCGCAAGGCATAAGCGCCTTGGCCTTCAGCGGCAAAACTTCCCTCATACACGCCCGCCTCGGTTTGGGTTAGCGGAACGCTGGTTTGGGTGCCGTCCGGCAGCAAAATGCTGGCCTGGGTCTTGGTTCCCTCCTGGGTTGGGCTGCCCTCTGACAGCATATACCGCACAGATGCCACGCCATTTTTCGTTTCGACCTCCAAAGACCCATCCCTGGCTTCCTTGGATAAGGTTTTGCTGACCAAACCGCCAAAGAACGACGGAGCATCTTCCCACATCAAAAAATCGTTGGTCCAAGCCCCTTCCGTGTCGCTGGTCCAAGCCACCACTGCGCCCGCCCCATAGGGCCACCAAGCCAAAATGGGGTCGTCATGATCGCTGGCCAGGGATACCGTTGCCAGCGGCTTTTCCATGGTGGTCAAATAGCCCAGCAGTTTGGGGAAACCATCAAAATTTGTCATGGTGGCACTTTCTGTAACCACGGGCGTAAATTCCCGATTCTGCACATAGCTGCCGCCGGCCAGGAAGGTCTCCTTGGTAAAAATCTTGGGAATGTTATCAAACTCCCCTGCAGCATAGGTTCGGCCACCGCCGATGGTCGCGATCAACTCCATCAGCTTTGCGTTGGCGCCCTCGCCTACCGCTACGGTGGTGACGGTGATTCCGCTGTCCATCGCCTCTTGCACCAATCCCTGAAACCCAGTGTCGCCGGGTTGGCCATCTGACAGGAAGATGATGTGCTTTTGAGGGGTGTTTGTCATCATCAGCGTACCGATGGCCTGAGACAGCGCTGAATAATACAATGTGCCGCCGCCTGGGCGAATGGTGCCAATCATGTTCTGAATGGCAGCCACATCTTTCACTTCCTGCAATGGCACCACCCACTTCGCCGCATCATCAAATGCGATAACACCAATCTGATCCTTTTCCGTCAGCACCTCCGTGGCGCGCATGGCAGCCTCTTTGGCCACCTCCAGCCGAGTGGTGCCAAACTGTCCTTCTGTCATGGAACCGGATTTGTCAATCACCAACATCAGCGACAGCGCCGGCATTTGCAGCTTGTTGCGCACATCAATGGTCACAGGCAGCATGGTTTCCAGCAGACTGCCCCGGTACCCACCCAGCGCATAGCTGCTGTCCCCACCCAGCACGCACAGCCCGCGCCCAAAGGCCCGCACTGCCGTTTCAATGGCTTTCCACTGGGCCTCTGTGGCACTGTCGAAGTCCACATTGGCCAGTACGACAGAATCATAGCGGCGCAGCTCCTCCCCGCTGCTTGGCAGCTCGGCCGGCAAAATCCGCTCAACCCGCATACCAATGGCCGTGAGCATCTTTGTCATTTCATCGCCACCGCCGGGGTTGCCTTCCACCAACAGGATGTTCGGGGTTCCTGAAGCGTACAAATAAGCACTTCCGATATTGTTTTTGCTTTGTTCATCTCCCTGGGCAATCAATCTGGCTTCATAGGTCACCACGCCTGTCTGGCTGGCCACATCCTTGAACGCAAAAATATTCTGTCCCTTGCGCAAGACCACATCTCGGGTAGCGGTGGGCTTGCGGTTTTGATAAAGTACCAACGTGCCCGTGGTGTCAAAGTCGCTATCCACGGTGACTTGGATGGTAAAGGCCTGCCCCTCATAGATCTCCGCAGGAGTCTTCACCTCCGTCACCTGCACGTCACGGGGGTTCGAGGGCTCGATCTGCAAAGCATCCACCACAATGCCCCGAGCCGCAAGAGAAGCACCGGCCGCCTTCGCATCATCGGTCTGCCCGTCGCTGATCACCACAATGCGCCCAGCGCTTTCCGCTGGAATCAGCGCGCCTGCCAGTTGCAATGCCCCTGACAAGTCGCTGCCCTCGGGACTGACCGCCGTGCGAACGCCTGAAAAAGCGCCTTCATCCGACAGCGGGGTCTCCACCATGGCGTTGGCGCCAAAGGCGATTACCCCCGCCTGTTCCCCGTCAGGAATCTGAACAAAAGCTTGGGCTAACCTTTGCTGTATATCGGCCTGAGCTGTGGCGGTGGAATCAGATACATCCAGCAACACCCAGGTGGTGTTTGCCCCGATGGGCAACAGGATAGAGGGCGCGGCAATGGCCAGTACCAATATAATGACCAGCGCGATTCGTACCCCCAGCGTTACACGGTTCTTTAGAAAACGGCGCGATTTGCGATATCGGTGATCTGTCCACAGCACGAAACCCACAGCCATCGGAAGCAGAAGCAGCGCCAACGGAAAATTAAATTCAAGCCCCACGGCGGCTCACCTCCCATTCCACCAGCAGCAGCAACAAGGCCGCCAGCAATAGGAATACTGTCCATTCCCGCCCTGTGCCACGGCGCTGCATCATTTCCGTCTGTTCTTCCTGGGTGGAGGTGGCCACCTGCCTCACATCCGCCTCAGAAGGGGCCATATGCAGCACAAAGGGCGTAATGCGCTGCGTTCCATCCACGCGCTCCTCCCGCAGGGCATAGATGCCAATTTCTCCGGTGTCCGTGATTGTTTCGCCCTCCACCGTCACCTCCCGGCCGGAAGGGGTCACCTCCCGCACAGAAACCGCACGTTCATCCGGCACAATCACCACCGGCTGCTCAGCGGAAGTTGCGTCCACCGCGCCCACAGCGTCTGGCAGCAGATAATCCATCAGGTTTTGCATGAGGATCGGAAAGTCGGGCTTCATTGGCAGATTGCTGTCGTGTAGATCAAAGCCGAATACGGCTGCCCGCCGCCCCGCTTGCTGCGACACTGCCAGCAGTGTGCTTTCTCCCCAGGTGAGGATGCCCTGCCCACCGCTTAGCGGCGTAAAGGTTCGTAGGGAAAACTCTGTCAACAGAAGGTTTTTGGTGAGAAGCTGTGCCAGCGCGCTGGTTTCAGCCTGCAGGGCGCCCCCTGCCGTGGCGGATCCACCGGGCTGGATCCCCAGGATCTCTCTGCCCGGGGACAGTGCCAGGATCGATCCCGTTTCCGGCAAGTTCTCCGGACTTTCTCCATCCAAAATCACCAGATCATAACCCTCCATGGAGCCTCCATCAGCGCCGGTGGTTTTCAGCACCTGAATGTCTTGGCGCAATGCCAATGCCTTCTCCAAAAACACGTTGCTCGGGGTCACCAGCAGCACCGTTCGTTGACGCGCCTCCTGCGCCACCCAAAAGCGGATGTCGTCAGCCATCAGTGCGTCCGGGGTTTTCAATGTCACCCACACGCTGCTGGCATCCATGGGCACTGTAAATTGCACGCTTTCCTCCCCGCCCTCCAGCAGGGCAAGGGTGCGCAAATCGCACAGCGCGCCGTCCGCGTAACACTCAATTGTCACCTCGGCCGCCGCGCCATAATTGGCGACGCGGGCAAAGGCAATCAGGCCGTCTTCCTGAGGGCTGCACCGCAGGGAAAGGATGCTGCGATTGTCCGCCGGAATGCCTACGGCCCGGATGCTCATGCCGCTTCCGGCCATGGCTTCGTCCTTGGCCCAGGTCCCTGTCGGTCCTTCATAACTGTCCGAATACACGATGATCGAAAGCTCCGGCAGATCACGGCGCATGGCCTGGGCCAAGGACAACGCGCCATCCATGTTCGCTCCCCCATTTTCAGCCTCAAGGGCATTCAAAACAGCACGAATCTTTTGCTTATCCGTGGAGCGGGTAAGCGCCTGCCCAACCCTTGAGCCTGCTGTCAAGACCGTTACCGTATCCCCATCCTTCATGCCATCCACCAAGGTCAGCGCATCCTTCACCGCCCACTCCAAGCGGCTGCTGTTTCCTGCTTTTGCCTGCATGCTTGCGGATACGTCAAAAACCAGTGCCAGTTCCCCCTGAGGGCCACCGGGGAGCGCAGGGCGCAACAAAGCAAAGGCCATCAGCGTCACCAACAGCAGCTGTAAGATCAATAGCCAGGATTTGCGCAAGCGCTGAAAAGGTTTGGAAGCTTCCTGCGCGGACTGTGTTTTTTGCCAAAGCAACAGGCTGGGTACCACAATGCGGGTGGCCTTGCGCCGTAACAAATACAGCACAATCACCACCATGATCCCCCAAAAGGCCCAAGCGCCTGCAGGTAGTAACCATTCCATCCTCTTGACTCCTTACATGAGCAGGCCCACCTGCGATAATTCCCGAAGCATGGTGTTTTCCAAATCCGCCTCGGTGTGCAGCAGGGTATAGCTCACGCTGTTTTGATGACAGTGTTTTTTCAGGCCATCTAAAAAGGCCAAGGCTGTCTGCCGGTACTGGCGCAGTACCTCATAGCTGGCCAACACTTCCAGAATCTGGCCGGTTTCGCTATCCAAAAGCTGCACAGCATCCTGAAACTCCGGTTCCAACTCCTGCTTACTGAGGATTTGCAGCGCAGACACCTCTTGCTTACGATAGCGCAAAGAGGCCAGCGCCCCTTCGTATCCATCCGGACATAGAAAGTCTGACAGAACCACGCTCATCCCCCGGCCCTGGGGCATGGGCAACTTGGCAACGGAGGCAGACAGCTGCGTCTTACCCTTGGGCGTTATCCCTTGCAAAAACTCAGTGGCAGCCACATACCCCTGCCGCCCCATCAGAGGCCGTGTCTGTCGAAAGGCCTCACCTTGCAAAGCGTACAACGTCACCCGGTCATTGCCGATCAACGCCAGATAACATAGGATTTGCGTCAATGCCACCACAGTGTCCCACTTGGTGGGCTCGCCGAAAGCCATCGACCCACTAGCGTCCACGATGAGATGAACGTGGGCTTCCTGCTCCTCCATAAACTGTTTCAAAAAAAGCTTATCAAAGCGTGCGTAGGCATTCCAATCCAGGCGGCGGATGTCGTCCCCATGGGCATATTCCCGAAAGTCCGAAAACTCCACGCTGCTGCCCAAAGCCTTGGATCTTCGTAGGCCCCCCGCACCACCGGAGCTGGGATGACGCATCGAAATGCGCATGGTATCCAGCCGCTCCAGGAATTTCTCATCCAGCATGGATCTTCCCCCTTTGGGCTGCGATTAATGAGGCAAGGCTTTCAGCAGGTCCGCAATCAGCGTTTCCACCGTCTTGCCTTGGGACAGCCCTTCAAAATTCAGCGCAATGCGATGCCGCAGGCAGGCGGGAGCCAGCGCCTCAATGTCCTCAAAAGCCACGTTGTAGCGGCTCTGCATCAGCGCGCGTACCCGGGCCGTGGAGATCAGCGCTTGGGCTGCCCGAGGGCTGGCCCCGTAGCGCACAAAATTTCGGGTCACTTCCGGCGCGTCCTGCTGCCCTGGATGGGTGAACAGCACCAGCTTGAGGGCATAGGCTTGCACCGCCTCAGCGATGGGTACACTCTGCGCCACCTGCCGCAGGTGCAGCAGCTTTTCGCCGTTGGTTACGGTCTTTGCCTGTTCATGCTCTCCGCCGGTGGTCAGCCCCACAATCTGGCCAAGCTCCGCCAGAGAGGGGAACTCCACCAATATCTTCAGCATGAACCGGTCCAATTGCGCTTCCGGCAGGGGGTATGTCCCCTCCTGCTCAATGGGGTTTTGGGTAGCCAACACAAAATACGGATCCCCAAGAGGCCTTGATTCCCCCGCCACGGTAACGCGCTGCTCTTGCATGGCTTCCAGCAGGGCGGATTGGGTCTTCGGCGTGGCGCGGTTGATTTCATCCGCAAGAATGATGGAGGCGAACAACGGCCCTGGCTGAAAGCGAAACTCATTGCCCCCGTCTGTTTTCACGATGATGTTGGTACCGGTAATGTCCGCCGGCATCAGATCTGGCGTAAATTGGATGCGGGAGAAGGGCAAATCCACCACTTTGGAAATGGTGCGCACCAATCTGGTTTTGCCTAGGCCAGGCACGCCCTCCAGCAGCACGTTGCCCCCGGCAATCAGCGCCGTCAACATCTGTTCTACCACAGCCTCCTGCCCCACGATTTCCTTTGCAATTTCATCGCGAATCTGTCTAACCGTCTCCCCAAACACCAGAATCTCTTCCTTGGAAATCATAATCGTCCTCCACTATTCAAGCAAAGAGGCAAAGTAGCTCTCCACCCATTTTTGGATATACACTGGCAAGTTTGCGTTTTCCACCGCTTGCACAGCGGTTTGCTGATATTCATAAGCCACATCGGGATAGGGCACCCCCTGATCCAAGCTTCCAAGGCCTGGCCCAAGCATGGCCTCGGTGGTCTCGCCCTGTTGGATCTCGCCCCGCTCCTGGGTTACCTCTCCATCACCGCCCAAGCGGGTAGGGTCGTAGATTGCCTCGTACAACCCAAAGTTGTCGATGGGTTTCGCGTTACCTTGCACCGGAGCATGGCCGCTGTAGCTTCGATACCCCGCATCTAGGTTTGTGCTGCCTCGACCTGCTCCGCTGCCCGCGCCCTGCGTTGCAGCATTCCCTACTCCACTTGTACCACTATTGCCACTGCCGCTTTGCATGCCCAGGGCCCCCATCGCCATTGCGGCATTGCCAGGGCTGGCATTGCTCATGGCCTGTCCTGCCTTGACCGTTGCATTCTTGGCCATTTGCATCAACGCGTTACATTGCGCACCGGAAGCCGTTTGTCCCGTAGAAGCCTGGCTGATGGAGCTTTGCAACTGAGACATATTTCCCACCGCCGCTGCCTGGGAGGCTTGCTGCAACGCCTGGGCAGCCGACTGAGAACCGGCGCCTTGTGCCGCCTGTGCCAACTGCTTGGATAGCTGTTCAGCGTTTTTTTGCTCTAATGCCTCGTCCAGCGCCTGTTGGTTCCCTTGCTCCAACGCTGAGGCCAAGTCGTTCATACCCGCCGTGGATAGGGCGTTGCGCATATGGCTGGCATTGTTCTGGCGCAGGTTCTCCAGTTTGCGCTGGCCCTGATCCAGCGCGGTCAAGGCTTCACGAGGGCTCTCGGCGGCGCGCAATTCCTTGGCTAAATCTCCCAGCAACTTGCGGGTTTCCTGGGCCTCCTTCGCATCGGCCTCGTCCAGTTTTTTTGCGCCATCCTCCAGCAAATCCGCCTGCATTTTCATTTCCTGCCGAAAGGATGCCTTGGCTTTCAAAAAATCATTTTGCGCATTGGGTACAAACCCCAGGCCTATCACCAGCGCCATCATCCCAGCGCCAATGGCCAGCAGGCGGGTTCTAGCCCGCAACGGAATGGCCCGGCGCAGGCTCATATGACCCAGGGCATTTGCCGCATCCTTACGCTGCAATTGAGCCATAGGGGTCTGGTCCGCCTGAAGTTCCAACGCAGTCTGTATCCTCTCCCTCAAGCCGCTGGCATCCAGCCGTTTGGCGGCTTCTTTAGACGGAACAGGCCACAACAAACCCACCATACCCCCCAGCGCCACCCCTGCCAGCACACACAGCCCACACATCGCCCAGACCTGCTGGATAGGCCACAGAAAGCTGGCCAGGCGCAGCAACAAAGCGCCTGCCGCGCCAATCAACAGGCCCATGCTGCCCCAGCGCAGGGCTGTCTCCGCCCGCATACGCCGCTGGACACTGCGCAAGGTCGCCTGTAGAATCATCACTTTTTCTCCCTCCTAAAACTTGGGCGATCCGCCTTGCGGTAATGGAGCCTCCAGGCGGACAGCAGCACCAAAAGCACGGAAAACGATCCCAGAAAGATCATGTTGTAGGTAAGGTAGGTCCCAAAAGGCATGTATGGAAAGCCCTGGCTAAAAGTATAGCTGAACTGTCCAAGGGTTGTTTGCAGCAGCTTGGTCTGGTCAACGAGCAAGGAAACCAATCCCAGACCTGGATTGATCACAAAAGAGATTGGCGTATACTGACTGATGGCGGCCTGAATCTGATTTTGATTGACATCCCTTGCCAGGGTAATAATGTCCCCGAGTTTGTCAATGTCAACAAAAATCGGCACCAAGGTCAACGCTCCAAGGGCAAACACCGACAGATAAGCCGCCACCGTGGCCGTCACGGTGCGCCTGAAAAGCACCGACGCAAAGAGTCCTACACAGGATGCCGCCAAAGCCACCAGCAGCAAGAACAGCATGCTGGTCATCAGCTGAACCAACGATACGGTGCCAGCCAGCAACAGCAACCCCATCATGGGCAGGGAAGAAATGATCAGCAGGCAGAGAAAACCAAAGTTTTCCAGCAACTTGCCGATGATGATTTCCATGGCGTTGATATTGGTTACCCGCAGCAGATCCAAAGTCTGGCGCTCCCTTTCTCCAGATATGCTGCCAGCGGTCATGGCCGGAGACACCAACACCAGCAGGAGGAATTGCAGCAACAGCAAATAGATGTATCCATCCAACGTTTGGCGCATCTGACCAATGGTAAAGGTACTCGCGCCTATGCCCCTAAAGCAGAAGAAGTAAACAGCCGCAAGCAGCAACAGGCTGTACAACGTCACAATGAGAGGTGTGCGTAGCGAGCGCATCCTCTGCCGGGCCGAGGTAGCCAAAATGGGATTAATCATCCTGCGTCACCTCCATGAATACCTTCTCCAAGTTCATCGGCGGCCTGTGGAAATCCACCACAGAAAACTGGGCGCAAAGCTTGCCCAGCAGCTGGGCCACGTCTTCCTCCGTACCATCGTACAACACGCTTAGCAGGTTGTTTTCCTCCTGATGGATGTCCCTGCATCCAGGAACCTGTTTCAGCATCTGGATAGCCTGCTCCGTCTGGCTGCTGCCTATCTGCTCCAGCAAGCGCACGCGAATGGGCGCATGGCCGCTCATGTGACTTTCCAACTCCGCTACCGAGCCGGAAAACACCAGCTTGCCATGGTCGATGATGGTCAACGAATCACACATTTCCGCCAGTTCCGGCAGGATGTGGGAGGAGATCAGCACGGTCTTGCCCATGTCCTTCAGCGTACGCAGGATGTTTTTCATTTCCGCCCGCGCCCGGGGATCCATGCCGGACGCTGGCTCATCCAAAATCAGCAGGTTGGGGTCGTGAATCAGGGCCCTGGCAAGGCATAGCCGCTGCTTCATGCCCCGGGATAACACATCCACATAGCTGTCCCGCTTGTCCAGCAAATTCACCAATTCCAGCAGGCTATCTATCATATGCAGGCGCTCGTTTACCCCAAAGCCATAGCAGCGCGCATAAAAATCCAGGTATTCCCAGGCCTTGAGCCGGTCATACACCCCAAAAAAATCTGGCATATAACCCATCATCCGCCGGATCTGCTTGGGGTTTTTGTCCACAGGAACGCCGTTTAAGGTGGCCGTACCCGCAGAGGGCAGCATCAGCGTGGCCAAGATCTTCATGGTGGTGGTTTTTCCTGCGCCATTGGGGCCAACAAAGCCATGCAACTCGCCATCCCCTATGGACATGCTTAAATGATCCAGCGCCAAGAAATTGCCATAGTACCGGGTCAAACCATCCAATTGCAGCATTATTGAACCCCTCCTTCCAGCGTGATATAGGGTTGGGCTATTTCCGCATAAAAGTCCGAATTGCCCTGGCTGGGTTGGAACTGTACAAACAGTTCACCCTCCGGCGAAAGATAAACGGATAGGTCGATTTGCTTCAACAGGCTCTTTTTAGGATCCATGGCAACCCATTCCTTGGTCTTCATGTTGTACACCCTCAAGTCGGTTCCTCCTGCGCTGTAGGGCAGGTCAATCGCCAAGTCTGTCAACTTGATCTTGCGAGCCTCCGGCGGCAGCACAAAGCAGAATGTTGGATGATCCTGCAACCGATAATAACGCCTTCCCTCCATGGCGTCGCCTTGCACATACGTACCATCATCCAGTTTTGTTGTCTCGAAAACGGGGATAAAACCACGGGGGAATACGGCGATACCACTGTCACTGATCGGTCGATAGTTTAGCTTCACGCCGATGACATTTTGTTGGGCGGTACGCTTTACCTCCCGATCATTGACGCTTAAACGCATGTCACACAAACTACTGTCAAACGTCACATACCCAAAAACAGCCTGCTCGTTATCGTGCCAACGCCAATAATTGCTGCCATAGTTCAACAGCATCTCACGCGTGGCCAACTGCTCTTGTTCCTCTTGGGTCAATTTCTCCATTGTCACAGAGTCATCACAAAACATATCCGGACGGATCATAGCGCTCATGATGGAATAAGCGCTGACGGATTTTTGCTGTATCGGCGTTAGCAGCGTCCCTGCCAAAATAATGGGGTTTCCATATTGATTATACTCTTCTACGTTTTTTGAGGCGTTGGGTTTTTCCTTTGGCAAGGACAGCAGCAGATCCGCTTTTTCCCCGGGCAACAGTTTGGGAACATTACAATACCCCAAACCCGTCATCAAATACCCGGGCTCCAAGGGGAACTCGCCGCTGTTGATCAGTTGAAAGTGCAACCCATCTTTTTCCCACCACCCATCACTCTCCAGCTTGATCGGGGGGATATCCATTCCATCTACGAAAAAGCTGTTGACTTTCCAAGCCGCATCCACGGGAAAGGTCATTGCTGGTTTGTCTCCCAGGTGGTAGACGTACTTTTGCTCCAAAAGGGTTGTTTCTCCGTCTGCATAATCATAGTAGTTGCTTTGGTTGCCCGGCATCCAGATATGGCCCTTTTGTACGGCGATGGTCGCCGGCTCCTGCTCCGCAATACTCAGGCCCACAATGGCCCGTTGCTGAAGGGTTCCGTCTGTTTCGATGCCAATCAAATCGGAAATGACAGCGATAGGTTGCTTGAAGGTCATGCTGTTGCTCAAAATCACCATCACCACCGCAAAGATCAAGGAAATGGTCGGAATGGTGGTCCACATCCAGTCGCGCTTATCCTTCTTTTTCAGGATGGCATAGCTCCCAAATCCCACCAACGCCACAAACGTCAGCAGCAATAGCATGGGCAATGCAATGTTGTTTTCGCTGGTGATGGGGATATGGTTCATAATACCAACATCCAAATACCCTGTTTCCCGGCTGTAGAGATTCCGATAGGTCTCCACGATGCTCGCATAGCGCCTGGCCAAGGACGCCGCCAGCACCCTCTGCCAAGTGGCGTTGGTGCTCAGCCAACCATTCAAGGGCTTATCAGATAGAGAGAATGCCGCCGTATACACATAACCGTCGCCCACCTTGGTCATATCAAGCAAGGGCAATGTGTCTAAAACAAGCACATTTTTCGCGTTTTGCATTTCACATAGCAATACGTTGCTTTCTACGGGCTTGCCCGTTGCCTCCTCAAAGGCCAACAGGGCGGGGGTGATGTCTTTTTCACTTTGAGACGTAGGCCCGGCTTTGATCCCCGTGAACTGCTCAAAAAACGGATAGGCGGCCCCCGCTTGGGCTCCTCCGCCCAGAAAAACAATGCCGCCCTGGTTCAGCCATTGGGTGAATGCCTCCTGTTGGCGTTGGGAAAGTGTAGCCAGATCCACCCCATCCACCGCCAAGAAGGCAAAAGCTTCCATGGACTCCGCGTTGTCAGGAAAGGTCTCCGGGGTCAAGGGCACCTCCTGCCAGTTTTCGCTGCGGCTTAGAGGGTCTTTTGTGTTGGAGAAAACAAACTGTGGAAAGGAGGCTTTCGTTGCCGAAAGGGTGCCCACCAAAATGGTGGAAGGATGCATCGTCGCAGTCGGCTTCACGGTGTGACTGGCAATCTCTACGCCATCCACCAACAGTTCTAACCGATAAAAAGGCTGGCCTCTGGTCAACTCCACCGGAAGCTCAACCTTTACTTCTGCCTGAGATGCCACCACCAACGGCAAATCATAACGGTCATAAGAATAGCTGTCTCTCAATACGTTCACCGCCAGCACGCCATTAAGGCTTTCCTCTCCACGATTGCTGACAGTGACCCGAATGGGCAATCTGCGCAGGTAGGTGATCCGTCCCTCATACCCGATGGTAGCATCAATGGTGATGCCGGGATAATGGAGGTCCGGTTGGGCCGTCTGCGCAGGGGTAACGGTTGGGGTCGGTTCTTCCTCCGCTTCCTCCTCGTCCAAATCCTCTGGTGCCGCCGTTTCTTCCGCCATGGGTTCAGCTTCGCCGGCTTCTTCCCCCATAGCCTCCTCTACGGCATTGCCGATGAGATCCTCCGCAGACGATCCCGTCCCGGTTGCCATGGCGTGCGAAATAAGACCCAAGGCCAGGCAGCATAAGAGGATCCATACAACCATGGGCCGATTGAAACGTTTCCAATTCATTGAAATCTCATCCTCCTTATTTTAGGAGTTGCATCGTGAAATACAACGGCCCTCCCTTGGGGATTGTTCCCAACCTAGGCAAAGGTTGTAATTGTAAAATTTTGTCTGGCCATGCCAAAGCCATACGACGGCTCATTTGCTGCCTCGAAACGGGTTTATTGAGCCAACTGATAGATGGCCAGCGCATCCTGTTGTTGCAGGGGTACAAAGCACCCAAATGTGCCATCCGCGGCAGCCCGACGGGCCATTTCTTCCAGGCGGCCAGCACCGATGCCCGCCTGAATCAACCGAATGGGCATTTCCAACTGCTTGTAAAACGCCTCTAACCGGCGAATGCCTTCCCATGCGATGGCTTCCTCATCCCCAAAGCCCTCCGGCACGCCCATCACCCGCCGGGCAAACTGCCCTAGCTTGGCCTTGCCCTGCGGAAGCACATACTTTAACCATGCTGGAAATACAATGGCTAACCCAGCCCCATGAGCGATGTCATACAGAGCGCTGAGCTCATGCTCCAGCTTATGGGATGCCCAGTCCCCTATCCGCCCTGTTTGCAGCAACGTGTTGTGAGCCAGCGCGCTGGTCCACATCAATTCTGCCCGTGCATCATAGTCGTCTGGCTTTTCCATCACGATGGGCGCATTGGCAAGCACTGTGCGCATGCAGGCTTCCAGCAGCTCATCCGTAAGCATCACATTTTCCACCCTGGTAAAATAACGCTCCATCAGATGGGCCAAGATGTCCACGCAGCCACAGGCGGTCTGGTACGCAGGCAGCGTGTAGGTATATTCCGGGTTGAGCAGCGAAAACCTCGGCACATTGGTCCGAGAATTAAAGCCTTTTTTCAGCATACCCTCTTCCTTGGTAATCACCGCGGAATAGCTCATCTCACTGCCCGCTGCGGGCAAGGTGGGCACGGTGCCCAAAGGCAGACTTTCCTTGGGTGTGGCTAGCCCAGCGGAGAAATCCCACACATCACCCTCATAACAGCAACCATTGCAAATGACCTTGGCGGTATCAATGGCGCTTCCACCGCCTACCGCAAGCACCAGCCCGATGTCATGCGCCTTGCACAGGGCGATTCCTTCATAGGCCCTTGACAGCAGGGGGTTTGGCTTGATGCCGGAAAGCTCCCACACCTGCACCTTATTATGGGCCAAAATACCCATGACCTGGTCATACAGGCCCATGCGCTTGATGCTACCGCCGCCGTACACCAACAGCACGCGATCGCTGTAGCGTCTTACCTCATCCCCCAAAAAAGAAAGGGCATTCCGACCAAAGATGATTTTGCACGGGTTTTCAAAAATAAAATCAATCATTCCGATACTCCTTCTGTGACTTGATGCATTTCAGATGTACAGCGCCGCTCCTTTGTGATTGTACCATAAGCCGCAGTAGCTGAACAGGCTTGACTTTTTCTAAAAAATGGCATACTGTTTTTACAATCCCTTCCTATTTTAATGAGAAGGAGGAATAAACCCTATGAAAGTTGCAAACTCCATCACGGATCTGATTGGCCATACCCCCTTGCTTCGACTCACCCGCATAGAAGCCGCCTTTGATTTGCAGGCAGCCCTGGTGGCCAAGCTGGAATCCTTCAATCCCTCCGGAAGCGCGAAGGACCGCATCGCCAAAGCTATGTTGGACGATGCGGAGCAAAAGGGCTTGATAGGACCCGGCGCCACCATCATCGAGCCCACCAGTGGCAATACCGGCATCGGCCTGGCCAGCGTGGCTGCGGCCCGGGGATATACCGTGTTGCTAACCATGCCTGACACCATGAGCGCGGAACGCCGCAAGCTGTTGCAAGCTTATGGCGCGCAACTGGTGCTCACCGACGGTGCGCTGGGCATGGCGGGAGCCATTGCCAAAGCTACCGAGTTGGCCCAGACCATGCCAGGCAGCTTCATGCCCCGTCAGTTTGAAAACCCGGCCAACCCGGCGATTCACAGTGCCACCACCGGACTGGAGATTTGGGAGGATACGGATGGCAACGTAGACGTCTTGGTGGCGGGCATTGGCACCGGAGGTACAGTCAGCGGCATTGGTTTGGCGCTCAAACAGCGCAAACCGTCCGTGCAGGTGATCGGTGTTGAGCCGGCGGCATCGCCAACGCTCACGCAAGGCAGGTCAGGCCCTCACGGAATCCAGGGCATTGGCGCAGGCTTTGTGCCCCAAACCCTGAATCTCTCCATCTTGGACGAGGTTATCCCTGTAGAGGATGAGGATGCCTTTTCCATGGGCCGCATGCTGGCAAAACGGGAAGGTGTGCTGGCAGGCATTTCCTCTGGCGCGGCCCTCTATGCCGCCGTCCAGGTTGCCAAGCGGCCGGAAAGCCAAGGGAAAGGCATTGTGATGGTGTTGCCTGACACTGGCGAGCGCTATCTTAGTTCTTCTCTGTTTAGTGAACCCTAAACGTCCATCTCTTTTCCTTTTTCCACAACGACAAAAGCCTGGCCTCCTGCTCCGCCGGAGGCCAGGCCATACTCAATTCTGTTTGGCACAGGGCTAGGGGTTGTTCACAAAGCGCCTATTGTGAGAAAGCAAATTGGCGATGGTCGCCCTTATCCTTCCATCACCTGGGCTGTTTCCTTCAACTGCTTGCGAATGGACAGATGCTGGGGGCACTTATCCTCGCACTGGCCGCACTCCACGCAGGCCGAGGCCCCTTTCCCAGGCGGCAGCCACGGAAACTTGCCGATCATGGCATACTGCTGCCGGGCATAGTCTGTTAAGCCATAGATGCGGTGGTAATTCATCAGCTCAAAATTATAAGGAATATTTACCTGTGCAGGACACGGCATGCAGTAATTGCACCCCGTGCAATACAGGTTGGCACGTTCCTTATTTTCCTCCATGGCATGATTCACCTGTGCCTTTTCCTGCTGGGAAAGCACATCGCCCTGTGAGGCTGTCCGGATGTTTTCCTCCACCATGTCGGGGGTTCCCATGCCGCTGATAGCGCAGCACACTTCCGGATTGGACAGCACAAAGCGCAAGGCAATCTCTGGAGAAGATTGAACCTTGCCCGGTAGCAAGGCCTGTACCTGCTGGGAGGGCGCGCCTAAACGCCCGCCGCCCACCGGCCCCATCACCACCACGCCCAACCCTTTTTCTCTTGCATGGGTCATAGCTTGTTCATTGGCGCGATCCAGCAGATTGTATTGGCAGAGCATGGTTTCAAACAGACCGGTATCGATAAGCCGGATGATGTTTTCCGGCGTATCGTGGCTGGAAAAGCTAAAATGCCGCACCAGCCCTTCCTCCATAGCCTTTTGCACCATGTGTACCTGTTCCTGGATACCCTTTTGCAAGAACCGCTCATACGATACGCTCCATAAGTGGTAGCAATCAATATGGTCGGTCCGCAGCTTTTCCAGCGAGGACTCCAACTGTCGGCGGGCGGGGTCGTAGCCCTCCTTCTCCCCTGGTAATTTAGTAGATAGGTATACTTTATCCCGGTATCCGTCTTGTAGCGCCTTGCCTACGATGCTTTCGCTCTCTTGGTTGCAGTAGCCAGGGGCCGTATCCACATAGTTGATGCCCTGATCGATGCCTTGGCGGATCAACTTTATTCCCGCCTCATGATCGTAAATCTCCTGTCCATTTTGCATTTTTTGAGGTAAACGCATGGCACCAAAACCCAACGCAGAAATGGAAAACCCTGTTTTTCCAAAATGCCGATACCGCATACTTTATCACATCTTTCATTGATCGTTCCATTTGATCGATTATACCACAGTAGGCAAATGATAGGCTAGCCCATCATGCAATCATTCCTAATGCTATGTTCACCTGGCAGGAATTCTCACTTTTTTTGTCAAAATTCATGTGTTGGAATTGCCTTCAAAAATGTCTTTTATTTCTTGGCATAGTGTTTGATGAAGGCAAAAAATAGAATGATGGAGGAAATCAGTATGGGTAATATCGTAGGCGTAATCATTCAACTGGTGAGTGGCGGCCTGGGTGGCATGGGCGCAGGCAAATTGTTCAAAAAGCTGTCTTTAGGCAACCTGGGCAATGCCATTGCGGGCATCGTCGGTGGTCTGGGTGGCGGCCAACTGTTAAGCGCGCTTGGCATCGGCGCCTCTTCCGGCGCTCTGGACATCGGCAGCATCCTGACCAATATTATTGGAGGCGGCGTCGGAGGCGGCGTACTCCTGGCGATCGTCGCTCTGGCGAAGAAGCTTTTCAAAAAGTAAACCTATTGTTCGCTGTCTGCCGTTCGTTCCCCATGGAGCGAACGGCTTTTTCATCCCCAAAAGCCAAAAAGGCCAGATCGATAGACCCTCGCCCCTGTCTGTTTGATAGCGAAAGTTATGGAAGGCCTCTTTTTTGGCCTCCTGGCCAAAACAAGTCCGTGATTAATGGGGTTACTGTGGCCTGATAACCCACATACGCCGGGTGATCTTCGGATTGTTACAGCTGTTCCATTGACATATTGATTAGACAGGTGTAGTATACCTCTAGACATATGTCGTATGGAGGATGCACGATGAATACGCTCATTCAACTTTCAGACGCGGAGTTCAAAATCATGCAGGTTCTCTGGGAACACAGCCCTCAGACCATGGCGCAAATCACCCAGTCTCTTTACCATGAAACCGCGTGGACAAAAAACACGGTCATTACATTGCTCAAGCGGATGATCGCCAAAGGTACCGTCAGTGTGGACGAAATGGCATCCCCAAAAACCTACATACCGCTAGTGGATCGTACCGCGCTGGCCAAGCAGGAAACCAGAAGCTTGCTGAGGCGCCTGTTCAAGGGCAGCCCTACAATGCTGATGAGCAACATGGTGGATGAAAACAGCGTCACCGTTGACGAACTGGACGACATGATACGCCTGTTGCAAAAAATGAAGGAGGAACGTTTATGATACCGCAAGGCATTCTCTCGCTTTTGCATGCAGGCAAGGCCCTGCCTTTTCGCAGCATCACCTATTTCAACTTCTTGCTGGAAGCGACGCTGGCGGGCAGCATTCTGATCCTTGTGATGCTGGTACTGCGCCGCGTGTTTCGCAGGCAAATTGGCAGTCGGCTTGTCTATCTGACATGGGCGCTGGTGGCGATTCGCTTGCTGTTACCCGTCGCTATTCCCAATCCGCTGATGGACGAGTTGCGCCCGGCCTATTCCACCGACGCGCAGGCGCGCCCTGTCGCCGATCAGATCCGCGTTCGTTATTCTGACGCGCTTTCGGATCTGTCCTATCGTTTGTCCCCCGGCAGCGTTGAAAATGCCTCGCAGCTTCAACAAGGCCTTGCCACCCTCACACATGAGCTGGCCACCTATACTGCGTACGGTTGGCTTGGCAAGGGTTACCTGCTTTGTTACGGTTTGGGCAGCTTAATCGTCTTGACGTTTTTTTCCACACGGCATATACGCTTTCGCAATAGACTCAAAAAAAATACCGTCAACACGCTGGAAGGGCAACAATTGGCGCTTTATCAAGACCTGTGCGGGCAACTGGGTGTGAAGCAGCTTCCCGTGATCTACGTCGATCCTCTTCCCTCGCCATGCCTGATAGGTGTATTCAAGCCTGTGATCGCGCTACCCCTCACGTTGTCGCCCGAATCGCTGCGCGAGTCATTGCTGCATGAGCTATATCACTACAAAGCCAAGGACCCATGGTGGGTGCTCCTGCGGTGTGTTTGCTGCGCGGTGCATTGGTTTAACCCCTTGGTGTGGATCGCGCAGCGGTTTGTGAGAATGGACTGCGAACTTGCCTGTGATGAGCGTGTTTCCAACAAGCTGACCCATGAGGAGCGGCTTCATTATGCCAATACCCTTGTGACCACTGCCAGGCAGGCGTATGCGCCACAAGCAGGCGTGCTGGCCACCGGCATGACCATGACGGGCAAACGCCTCAAATGGCGCGTTCATGCTATTTTGCATATGACAGCCGTGCAAAAGGTCGCCGCGGCCCTCGTTGCCGTTTTGTTGATGGTACTGACGGTGGCCGCGTTTTCTACAGCTGAGTCCAACGCACAAACCAAACGCCTCACCACTGATTCTTCCGCATTTCCCTTTGCCCAAAGCGATACCTATCCGATTCCCGCAAGCGTCTTTGGCGAGCCCGTCGCGTTGGTACCACTTCTAAGCGCGGCCGAAACCGAAGCCCAGGCGAAGCGCTATCTATGCGCCTTGTATCCCGAAGATCAAGCGGCTATTGAATCACAGTATCTCTACCGCATACAGAACCTGGGCAAAAGCAGTTGGGAAATCGTTGTTTGGCCTCCGGAAGGCGGTGAGCAATCCTTGTACTACATGGAGCTGACAAGCGCGGGCAGCCTGGTTTCCGTATTCAGAACGGATCCTTTTGCCAACGGGGATCAACGCACCAACAGTCCCTCGGTTTTGCCCGACAACCTCCCAAACGTGCTGCTGGACTATGGGCGGCAGGTAAGCGGCGCTGTGCTGCAAAATGCGGCATTGACTGATGCCGCCATCCGTTCAGACATGGAAACCAGCCAAAGGCGCTACGTGCACTGTGTGCTTTCAAACGCGGACAGCAACTCCGCGCAGGTCAGCCTAACCGTCCAGATCGCGCCGAACTTTCACCTGTTAGGTGTGTACAACGACATGATAACCGGCGGCGTCAACCCAGATCATAATCCATCCATTGAGCAAGGAACGCAAACCCTGACTTATTCCCAAGACGCTTCCATCTTCTTTGACGCCACCTTCTGGGGCCAAACCAACAACCAGTACACACTTTCTCCTGACGCGACGCTTACCATACAGCAGGCGTTTGACATCGCTGTGGAGGCAATGCTCGAGCGAAGTGGGCTTTCCAAGGAGGCGTTTCTCGATCTGCCACTAGCATATGGCTACTATGACCATTCCAATTTTGATGGAGATACCAGCGTGTGGCGGTTTGTTTGGCAGGTCGATCCGGATGAACCCATGAGCCGTTACTGGGTGGACTTCTCGGATGTGCTCGCGCCGGAGGCGGTGAGTCTATCCATACCGGGAGAGGGCCTGGGGTAATGGAAGGTCCCCGGGCTTCGCGGCGATATGTGAGCTTGCTGTGACTACGTTGGAGTAGTGCAGTCATGCCTGATGCTAGAATCCTGAAAAAATGCGACAAGTGCTCATGACCCTTCAGGCGCGGAGTTAAAATAGATTGAGGCCTTATTGCGGTTTGGGAAACGGGCTGACCAAACCGCAATAAGGTTTTTCTTTGCGATGGTTCATTCTTTGTCATCGCCCTAGTATATAGATAAGGAATCTTATTTCCCTTCGTCTATTTCTCGGCAAAGCTGCCTTCCATAAAACATAAAGGAATGGACCTGCGAAATCAGGCAAACGCCGCATGCCCAGGCAAATGCGCTGCTTGGCTACTAGCCGGTGGCTAAGGCTCTGTACGGGTGCGTATGCAAGCTCGTGCACAAGATTGTTGATACGGCGCCGGTTCATCAAAGAGGGGAAGTTGGGCAAAAGATGCATATTCCATATGCATCAACTGTAACGACAAAAAATCACACCATGTCAACATTTTTTGTGGTATGGTCGCGCATCCAGAATCTTCTCCGAAAGTAACAGCATCCGGCCATCTTCGCCCACGTCCAGCGCCCGCCATTCAACCGCCTCGCCCTAGTGACTTCCAAAGGTCAGAAACTCACCCGCCTCCGCCGCTACCGTTATGTTGCCAAGGTCAGTACCCAGATTACCGTCAGCGTTTCCAGGTATATCCGCGTGGACGACTGAAAGTTTCGGAAACATCACCTCCATAGCATCGGTAAACCATAAGATATCCAGCGTACCGTCCGTTGGATAGCTGAAAGAGCATGTGCTCCACGTATTATTTGCGGATGTGAATCTATACACCCATGTGATCATCTGCCTAGCGTCTAGCGTATAGGTGACTGACCCACCCACAATCCTATGCCCATCGGATGGAAAATCGAAGCCGCCGAATGATGAAGAGTCGCTTGCTCCTGCAACGCCAGCGGTAAGATTTGCCAAGAAAAAACATCCGTCAACGTTTATGTTTGGTGTATCTACATCCTCGACAGGACTTGCTTCGTCAAAGAAAACGATTCTGCCCTGCGATGCTTCGTTAAGAAAATACTGATCACCTTCTGCGCTTGTTTCAACCGACCACCCGTCAGGAACAATCACTTCGCAGCCCAACGCGTCAATGTAGGTTGGAATTTCAGCCAACGCAATGATGGAGCAAAAGAATCCAACAACAAATAGTGCCACAGATAACGCCAGTAGTCTTTTCACGGAAAAGTCCTCCTTTGATTGTTCTAGTGCCCACGCCGCACCATGGGCAAGGTAACATTTTACTCATTCAACGACCACGCTCCGCGCCTTATCGAACAGCACCCCCTCCCTAATCTCGAAATTTTCACTCTTCTTCGCCACGGAAAAACTCACCTCCTGACAATGGGCGAACGCCCTGTACCGAGGCTGGTTAAGCTGGCTGGCAGTGACGCTTTCTTCATCTTGCTGCACCATTGGAATGCTCCTTCACCGATGCTCGTCACACCCTCCGGAATGGTCACGCTCGTCAACCCCTTACAAAAGAAGAATGCATTGCCTCCGATGGTGGTTACGCCTTTGGGGATGGTGACGCCGGTGAAGCCGTCATAGCCATAGAATGCGTTCTCTCCAACAGCCGCTACCGGGATTTTGTCCACCTTCGCCGGAATGGCCAGCTTGCCCGCTTGTTTCAGTTTGCTTCCCGGGCCCAGGATCATCGCGGTACCATCCGCAAGCAGCTCATAGCGCCACTTTCCGGTGGCGTCAGTGATGCCGCGAGCGTCATGGGGCACGAAGGGTTCGCCTACCTTGTGCAGGTCGCTGCCGTCCAGGCGCATGAGGTGCCAAACAGGGGCGGAACCTTTGTTTGTGTTGACAAAACATCATCCACTCGCCAGCGACCATAATGTTCGACATTTCACCTGTATTGTTCACTCTTTTGGCGCCAACACCCACCACCCTGTGTCCGGTCTCAAATCCGTCTGCCAACACCCTGGCATTGCGACCGTCTAAATCAGCTCTCATGATGGCGCCCTGCCCGTCAATGTTGTTTACGACGCCAAAGTAGATAAAGTCTTCCGTCACATGAAAGCTGGTGATACACAGTTCTCTATCGGCAGGGATAAGCGTTGCAGGCTTCTCCGCAAAACCAAGGTCAACGCTGTGCAGGCTGGATTCATGCCAGCTCTCCACTACATCAAGCGCCATATAAATACGCCGGGTGGATTTTTCTCGGTGTACGCGCATTCTACCGTGCCTTCCGCATAGCCGTCTACCCAATTGCCATGTACAATTTTATCCATATGGGCTTCTCGTAAATACAGCGTTCCCTCCCCGTTGGGCAAATCGTTTTCCCAATTGCCCACGTAGAGAAAATTATAGTACGCCCAGGTGCCGAACCCGCTACGCTTGCCATTGCCATCGTACTCGCCCTCGTAGGTGCCTTCGGCGATTTCAGCTTCGCTGCCAAAGGCGGCCAAAGGGAATGCCTGGAGGATCAGCGCCAATGTGAGAAAAATCGCGAGCATACGCTTTGTGTCCTCATTCATTTTTGCATCCCCCTAAAACGAAATGTTCTCTGTGGAATCGTAGTGCATTCTTTTTTATTATACCATCGCGGTTGCTGTGTCGGGTCCTATAAAATATAGGAATGCGACCAAAGGTGCAAATCAACCCATTGTGATATGCTGACGAAATCCAACGCCTTGATTTGGTTTTACGAAGGCGTGCGGCATGGAGTCTCTGCTATGTATCTTGCTGTTGGTGCTTTTGCTGCTTATTTCTTTCTCCGACCGCCGCAACGCCATCAACCGGCGTTCCGCGCTTGGTGGAAAACTTGGCGGCGAAATATGATGCGGAGGACCATGCGCCCCCTGAGGATCTGATGATCCTCAAGCGTTCGATCACCGCTCTTCAGACTTATTCGGAAAAGAATGGCCTATACGCGGACGCCATTGCGCTTAGTGAAGGAACATATCTGCTGGAGGAGCTGTTACATGAAGCCTTATGGTATTATATCATAGGTTTTTGCTTGTGCCTGATGAATCGTGTATCTCAAAACAGAAAATAGCCAGCCAAGCAAGTAACATTGGCTTACCTGGCTGGTTCTTTGGCCATTAAGGACAAACCGGGTATTAGATTGAAAAGACGATTATCATGCCACTGTTAGATGACTGTCTTGTCTTCATTCTATCACCCGCATTTGTCCAAAGGGATAGAGCACGCTGCGTACATGAGCAACGATTTGATTACGCCTCAGGGGGCCGATCAGATGGCTGTCATTCGAGTTGGCGCGGTTGTCCCCCAGCACGAAATACTCCTCCGCCTGTACAGTATATTCCGGCATCATATAGTTGGGCCGGTGATGGATATACTCTTCCTCGCACCGCTCCCCATTGACATATAAATACCCGCCTTTGACGGCCACAGTATCGCCCGGGATACCAACCACGCGCTTCACGAAATTCTGTGTGCGACCTGGATAACGGCAGATGACTACATCAAACCGTTCCGGATCTCCAAGCAGATAATCGTACTTGGTTGTAAACATCACTTCTTGGTCTGCCAGCGTATCATTCATGGAATTGCCTTTCACGGCGATTGGCTCAAAAGCAAATGCCCGGATTGGCAATGCAACCACAAATGCGCATGCAAAGGTCAATATCCACTCCATGGCTTCCCTTTTCCAACTTTTCTTCTTTTTTTCTACCACTATTTCTTGCATAGTCGAACCTCATCCTTATCGCACATTCAAAAAAACTGTGCCGCCCCCACGGCGGGCGACAAAACGACCAGCAGACCGCCAACCGCCGATACCGCGAGTTTCATAGCCAGCTTGCCGCCACGACGCTCACAAAGCTGACGCGCCGCAACTTCCAGCATTTGCTTTTCCCACACCTTTTTCCAGATCCCCTGCATCTGTTCCTTCTTCATGCCCACCGCCCTTTTTCCTTTCAAAGTTGATTATGCGTTCCAATCATCTCGAATTCTCCGCAGCTTTTTACGAACCCGATGAAGGGTAATCTTTACCTACGCCACTGTCATCTTCATTTCCGCCGCAATCTCCTGATAGGAGCGGTTTTGCAGTGTATAGGCCTCCAGCAGTTGGCGTTGCGAATCAGACAGCTTTTCTACGGCAGAGTACAGTGCAGTGCGGAACAGTTCTTGAACGAACACACCCTCTGGCGTTTGCGTCGTGGCGGCATACATTTCCGGGTCGACTGGAACAAACGGTTTCCCCCGTTTGCGCAACACATCTATGCTTTTATACCTTGCCATCGCCGATACAAAAGCGTGAAAGGAAAAGCTCGGTTGATACCGTGCCCTCTTCATATAGACATCCGCAAAGACGTCTTGCGCCACATCCTGCGCCAGTTGGGCATCACTCAAAATGCCGTGCGCCACATGCTCCGCTACCGGCCAATACGCCTCCACCAATAGCGTGAACGCCTCCCGGTCTCCTTCCAAGGCTTGCTTGATCACTGCTTCATCGTTCATGCCTGACTACATCCTTGATACAGATCTGCATCTATATCATCGCATAAATAGATCAGAAGTTACAGTCTAACAAAACAAATTGTCTTTTTCCACAAATGACGTGAAAGATCGGATGCAGGATTCCTACTTGCTCAATAGATCTGGACGCTGTCGCTTGTGGCTCTGATGGTGGATATAAGCCTATCCGCTACAAGACGCCTGTCCTCAAAACCAATGCTATCCCAATTATCATGATAGCGGGATATGCGTTTCATGTGTTCCGGCGAAACGGCTTCGGCGTTCATATCGGCAATCGCTTTCGCCAGCGATTGCCTTTTTGTGTCCAGTTCTTCTATCCTGCTCTTGGCGTAGGATAGCAAAACGGCGTTAGCACCTGTAAGAGAATTCAAGAGCTTCTCAACCTCGGCTTCTACTTGCGCAAGCTCCACCTTCAGCGCGGTCAATTTGAGGCTGGCCTTTGCGGGATTGCCGCCCATAAGCGTCTGAACCTCGGCCATCTTCCTAACCATCTCGCCGTATATGAATTGTCCGATCTTACGCACCCAGAACGTTCCGCTGCCCTCACAGCTTTTCCTATCGGCTCGTTTCGGGCAGCGGAAGTATGGTATATGGGCTGGATTGTCTTGACACATAAGGCCAGCGCCGCACCGTCCGCATTTGACTTCCCCGGCCAGCCATGTATTTTTTGCCTTGCGCGTACCACTGAAACCGGAGTTGGTCGGAAGCCTCTTGCGGCATTGCAGCCTTAGCGCCTTAGCCGTTACCGCCTGTAACCGAGCCGATGCTTAGAATCTCTCCCGTTTTGCCCTCCATGGATACGCCGCAGCCCCATTCCACTTCTTGATAAACAAAGTAGATGTGGCTATCCCAAACGCCTTTTCCACTTTGGGTCACGATATATTCGCAGGAAACAACATCAGCTTTTTTAAGAGTTTCCCGTGGCACGCCGTACTCTTCCATAACCGCCTGTTTGGCGATCTCCAGCGCCTTCTCCTGAGTGATGGCATCACTGGGCGGCGCTACCACCTTGGCTAGCTCACCGTTGTAATAGTATTCGCCCTCCTTCGTCGCAGGAGTCTCCGGCTTTGGGTTGGACGTTACATGCGCCTCCTGCTTCTCCCATGCAGTCATCCGGACAGCCGTAGCCTCTTCATCCCCGCGCAATGCTTTTTCAATCTGAGGCTGTCCCCATGCTTCCGCATGGACATCCCCGCTTTGCCACAGAGACGGGTCCATATCATCATGGGTCCAGACGGCAGTGGCCATCTTGCCGTCATTCAGGGTCACGGTGTATTCTCCCAGCAACAAGTCCGGGATGCCGCTGTCATTTGAGGTGAACGTAACCACCCAATTTTCGCCCTCCTGGGTTGCCGTAGCATGGAAAAGGCCAAAGGCCTCGGCGGACAAGCCATACTTCTCGGTCAGCGCCCGGCGTGCTTCCAAAATGGCGTCCGCCTGGGGGGACCGTTGGATAGCATAAATCGCAAACGCCGTTGCTGTTAAAAGGATCAAAACCATGACGATTACCAAAGAAAGACTCAACTTCTTTTTCACTTTGACTTCTCCTCTCGTTTTGCGGATGATATCTTCGCTTTTCGCTTGGCTCCACCGCAAATCCGAAAGCTGAGTATCCAGAAGGTCCTGCAATTCATTCTTCATCAAAATACCACCCTTCCAATCGCTGATGGAGTCGTTTATTGGCTTCGCCTATGCGTGTTCGAACAGTTCTTTCGCTCAGGTGTAGCGCATCGCTGATTTCTGAAAGCTTCATGTTTTCGTAGTATCGAAGGAGGATCACGTCCTTGTACTTGGCGGGTAGCCGCAGGACTTCCTCCATGATAAAGGAGTCGGAATGCCCGCTTTTGCCTACGCCAGCCAGCTGTTCCTCGACGGGCAGAGTCCTGTCCACCTTTTTGATCCATGGCGTGCGCAGAATATCCTTGCAGATATTGATGGCAATGCGCATCACCCATGACTTTTCGCTGCAATCATGCCGAAACGAGGAATGTTTTTGATAGACCTTCAAAAAGGTCTCCTGTACTGCATCCTCGGACAGCTGAGCGTCCTTTAAGTAGACATAACAGATGCGCAACAGGGACGTGCCATGTTCCGCCATGATCCGGTGGAGCTCTTCCTCCTGAACTTTGCTTGGTACCAAAGCATCGTTCACAAGCTCACCTCCTTCACTGATTAGACGATGCAAAAGCAAAAAAGCGGAAATAAAAATCTTCTTGCATGCAGAATCACCGCATGCAAGATCATCATACCATATCTGCATTGATTCATGGTTAACGTCTAGGTAGCATGATACAATAGGTAGAAAACATTCATACTTGCCGCGCGTTAACCCTTTCTGTTGATAAAATATCTGCTGTCACGAGTATAATATTTCAAGAAAAAAAGTAATTTACGGAACCATTTGATACCCCGATCCATCATACAGGTGTAAGTCGATTTACAAACCACAGCGGAGGTATATATGACACAGGTCGCATTTGCACAGGCCGCCATGGCCATGGAAGGCACGCTGTACCGGGTTTCCTCCAGCCTGCTGACGCAGTTGTGCGACAGGGAGGACGCGGTACAGTCCGCGCTGGAAAAGGCATGGCGAAAGCAAGGCGTGCTCAGGGATGAAAGCAAGTTTGGCGGCTGGATAGTGCGCATTTTGATCAACGAGTGCTATACCATCCTGCGCAAGCGCAAGCACGAAATCCCTATGGATGCTTTGCCTGAGGCGCCCGCTCCCCAAAGCGCGGATCCCGATCTGTACCGCTTCTTTTCCGGACTGCCTGATAAGCTTCGTTTGCCCATGGTGCTGTATTATGTCGAAGGATACAAAACCGAAGAGATTTCCATCATGCTGCGCTTGCCGGGCGGAACGGTAAAATCCCGCCTGTCCCGGGGCCGCGACATCATGAGGAAAGACGAAACATTCAAGGAGGTGCAGGGCCTGTGAAACAGCTTAGCGATATTGATTTCAAGCAAACCTATGGCGATGTGCCTGAGGGCTTTCACCGCCGCATGCAGCATACCCTGCGCCGAACCGAGGAGGAAAAGCCAATGAAACGTCTATCATTCCGAGCTGTGTTGATCACGGCCATCTCTCTCATCACCACCATGGCTATTGCTTTTGCAGCCTCCCAACTGGGGTGGGTAGATTTCTTCGGTGGCCGCTATGACGTCACTGTGCCCAAAGCGGCGCAGGAAGCCCTCAGCGCCACCACCCCACGGCAGTATCAGCTTGGCCCCATGACCTTCACCTTCAAACAGCTTCTGGCCGATGGCCGGATCGCACTCAGCGCCGCCGAAATCCACACCACCGACAACTCCGTGGCGCTCTATGCCCCTGATACAAACTTCTTTGAAGCGGTGGATGCTGAAACAGATACGGTTCTCAACCACTATGGCCTTGAGCCTGGCACGACCTGGGTGGACGCGGCTAAGCAACTGAACCTGCCCCTATACGGCATCCGGGCCCTGGTCGAAGTGGATGAGCCTTATATGGGTAGTGAGGCCATGGAAGACATCCTGTTCAGCCAGGACTGTTCCATCGTCTATTTCAATATGGCCATGATCAACGCTAAAAACGCAAAGGACACACTGCCCGCGAAGCTCTACCTAGCCGTGACAGAGTTTGACCTGGCCACCAGTGAGGTGAAGGAAAAGTGGACGGCCCGCGAGGGTGACTCCATCCCCTTGGCGCCCATGCTGAACGAAAAGGCCTACGCGCCCGACGCGCCTACCGACATTGGCGGCGTAACCCTGACAGGGGTTCACGCCGAGCAATATAGCACCGGCGTATACGTGGATACCAGCTTCATTGTGCCGGATGGCATGGATCAGGATGCGGCCACGAATGCCATTTTCAGCTTGCTTCTCTTGGACAGCGAAGGTGACACGCTGCCTGCAGGCATGAACCTATCCAAAAACGTAAACCTGGACGCCTGGCCCACTGTGATACTGGAAACCCAAAGCTCCCTCGAAACACTGCCAGACACCCTGACTGTCAGCGATGGCGTGAAGCAGGTTATGGTGAAATAAATCAGCGCTTGCCGGGCGAGAAATGGGTTTCACCCGGCAAGCCTTTGCGTTGTAAACGCACATCCTGCATACAAAGAAAAAGGGAGAGCTACGAATGAAAAGAATACCCACTTTTGTATTGGCGTTGTGTATGCTGCTTTCCACAGTGGCGCTGGCAGACGATCGCGAGCCCCTGCGGCAGGCGGGTGTCATGATCGACGCAAGCTACTGGCGGAGCAAAGGAATCAACTTTGTCGAATGGAACAACTACGACATCTGGGCGGACAGCATAACTATTATGCAAAACAACAATCCGCCCGATATGATGGGCCTCTCGACCTACGGCGAGGATTTTGTAGCGTTGAAGAATACAGGACTGCTGGCTGACTTGTCCGGCAGCAAAATAATCCGCGAATCCACAGCCCGGCTTCGGCCGACGCTGAAGGAGCTGGTCACCACAGAGGATGGAAAGATCCTGGGCGTACCGGTTTATGGTTGGCCGATCCCGATATACTGGCGGCAAGACGCCTTTGACGCGGCAGGGCTGACAGGGGCGGATGTGCCCCAGAGCTACACAGAGTTGCTGGATTTCATGGAGAAATGGATAGAGCGCGTCAAGGCCAAGCCCGAAAAAAACATCTGCGTTGCCTATAGCTTCCCGGGCACAAGCCCAGAAAAATATGACTATGTATATTGGCTGCTTGCGTTGCTGATCGAATCCTGGGAAACGCAGGCGTACTACGCAGGTACCCCCTTGAATTTCGATACGCCTGAATTTATTGTCCTTTTGAAGCGTACACGGGAGGTGGGCATCCAGCTGTATACGGTGGAGCCCCGCCACAAGAAACGGAAGGATATGCTACAGCTGTTTGATACCTACCGCTTTTCTCCCTTTAACGATGGCCGTGACTATGGCAATTCCCACACGGTGCCCTACCGCATCACCCGTGACCAGCCTATGCTAATGAATAACATGGCACAGATTTTTGTCATTCGTGAGGGTAGCGAATGGACAGCGGAATGTATGACCGCCCTTGAAGGCCGCCTTTCAGAAGACAGCGGATGTTGGTTTCAAACGGAGATGTATGCTGACATAGGGCCGAAAGAGTACCATGATGGCAAAAGCATCTATACGGCCACAGCCGGTTTTATCAAGGACCTTGACACCTATGAAGGCATTAACGTCTTTCCAGTGACGCGTACCCTCTCCATGTATGAGGGCATGGTTCGCAAATTCAGACTGGGGGAAGTATCTGCGGAAAAATTTGCAGCGGAGATCAGCAAACCCAAGCGCGATCCCAACAAATAAGGGAGGAAGATAGACTGAAAAGGAAACGCTTTTTAGCATTGTTCTTGCTTTTATGCCTGCTGCTTCCCGCTTTGGCCATGGCAGACGACCGGGAACCTTTGCGGCAGGCGGGCAACACGATGGAGGCATCCTACTGGCGGAGCAAGGGAGTCAAATTCGAAGAATGGAGCGGCTACGACATCTGGGCGGACAGTATCACATGGCTGCAAGGCAAGAATCCTCCTGATCTTGTGGGCGTCTCTACCTGGTATGAGGATTTTGAAGTGCTGAAAAACTCGGATCTATTGGCAGACCTATCCGGCAGTGAAATGATACGTGAGCTTACCGGAAGGCTTCGACCAGAGCTCAAGGCCCTGGTCACCACAGAGGATGGGAAAATTCTCGGTGCACTGGATAGTAGCAGTCCGGATCCGCTGTACTGGCGGCAGGACGCCTTTGATGCCGCGGGGCTAACCGAGTCGGATGTGCCCCAAAGCTACACCGAGCTGCTGGATTTTCTGGAGAAATGGGCAGAGCGGGTGAAGGCCAAGCCCGAAAAAAACGCCTGCGTCGCTGCCTATGCCAAACCTGGCGGCGGCCCAGCCAATTATAACTATGTCTATTGGCTGCTGAATTTGCTGATCAGCTCATGGGAAATGCAGGCCCACTACGCAAGCATACCGCTGAACTTTGATACGCCGGAATTTATTGCCCTATTAAAACGTACCCGGGAGGTGGGCATCCATCTTTATCAAGTGGAGCCCAGCGGCAAAAAGCGAGAAAATATGCTGCAGCTGTTTGAGAACAATGCCTTGGGCCTGTGGAACAATAGTCGGGAATATGGCCTTTCCCACACGGTCCCCTACCGCATCACCTAATGAAATGCAGCGCTTCAATTTTTGTCATTCGTGAGGGTAGCCAGTGGAAGAATGGATGTATTACCGCCTTGAGGATTATCTTTCCAAAGACGACCGAACGTCTATTCTCTATGCGGATCTGTATGCGGATATTAGTCCGGGAGAATATGTCTTCCACGATGGCTCCGCCCTTAAGGTGACAGCAGGTTATTTGGTAGATTTCGAAAGCTATAAAGGCATCAACATCTTTCCGGTGACGCGCACGGGATTTCAGTATGAGAGATTGATTACAAAATTCAAGGGTGGCGACATCAAAGCGGAGAAGTTTGCGGCGCAGATCAGCAAGCCCAAACGCAATCCCAATGATTGACTTGGTTTTAAAGGAGGTAGGAACTCATGAAACACACTTTCAAAGTTCTGCTGATGATATGCATTCTGTTATCTTCCACTGCACTGGGCTTGGAGTCTCGTCCGTCCCTGCGGCTGGGCGGAACGATTACTGAAACCGCCTATTGGAAGGAACACGACATACCGACCATCTGCCCGAGCTACGGTTGGGATGACTACATGACGATCGTGCAGAGCGAGAACGCCCCTGATCTTTACAGCTTCCATACCAACAGTGACGATTTTTTGTTGCCAAAAAACGCCGACCTGCTGGCGGACCTGTCGGGCAGTCAGATCATTGAGGCGTGGATGGACCGCCTGCGCCCTGATATCAAGAGCCTTGTCACCACTAAGGATGGCAAAATTGTTGGTCTCGCAGGGTTTACAGGCTGGGTGTCTGTTTTGCCAATGTATTGGCGGCAGGACGCATGGGACGCGGCGGGGCTAACAAAAGAGGATGTACCCCAAAGCTACACAGAACTGCTGGATTTTCTGCAACAATGGATGGAACGAATCGACGAGAAGCCAGAGAAGAATATCTGTGTCGCGAATACGTTCTATTTTGCCCAAGGAGCGGGAGAGAATGGCTATGTTCCCTGGCTGCTCAATGTGCTCATCAATACGTGGGAGATGCAGCATTATGTTGCGGGAAAAACACTGAATTTTAACACGCCTGAGTTCGTCACGTTGCTGGAACGCACACAGGATGTCGGCATGCGGCTTGATAAGGCAGAGCCGACGGCAAAGAAGCGTCAAAACATGTTGCAGCTGTTTGAAAACTACAGCGGTGAAGAGCGCTACAATGCAGGCAGGGACTATGGCCTATCCCATACCATCCCTTTCCGTATCACCTGCGACCAGCCCGTGCTAATGCGGGCAATGGCAGAGATATCTGTTATTCGGGCGGACAGCCCGTGGATAAAGGAGATCATCGACTATATGGAAGATGCTCTAGCGAATAGAGCCCTTGGTGGGACAGGAAATGCCGATCTTCTCACGGATGTACAGCCTCGAACGGTTGGCCCCAAGGATGCCAACTCCCCTAACACTGTCACGCAGGGGTACCTGGCAGACATGGATCATTACAAGGGCATACTTTGCTTTGCGCCAATGAGAACATTCGAGATGTACGAGGGCGCATTGGTGAAGTTTTGGACAGGCAAATTGTCAGCGGAGGAGTTGGCGGTACAGATCAGCAAGCCCAAGCGCGATCCCAATACATAGGAGAAGCACATAGGAAAGACAGAAGTAGTGCAACCCGCTAAGTAGGAATTTCTCTGTAACCCATTTCCCCTTCCTGGCACACTTCTCAAGCAACTTGACAAGTGGTATAATGAATCCATGGTTTCATATGCGATGGATAAAGCGCAACAACGCTTCAAAACAGTGGAGAGACAATAAGATGGAGGCATTATGATTACCATACGAAACGAACAGGCTGCGGATTATGGTCGGGTGGAGGAAATTGCCCGTAAAGCATTCTGGAATTTATACCTTCCGGGAGCCAATGAGCATTATCTTGTGCATACCATGCGCAGTCACAAGGACTATATGCCGGAACTGTCTTTTGTAATTGAGCATGATGGCAAAATCATCGGGAGCATTCATTTTACCCGCGCATGGATCATAATCCCCACAGGCGGACAAATCCCCGTCATCCACTTTGGGCCGGTTTGCATTATACCAGAACTGCACCGGCAAGGGTTTGGTCGTGCCTTGATCACGCACGCCATCCAAAAAGCAAAGGTTCTGGGGCACCGCGCCATCGTGCTCGGGGGTTTCCCCTATCATTACCATCCCTATGGCTTTGTCGGCACAAAAAAATATCATATCACAATGCCAGATGGCAAATTCTATACCGGAATCATGGCGCTACCGCTCTATGATGGCGCTCTGGACGGCATAAGCGGCAAGATTCAATTCAGCGATGCGCTATACCCGGATGAAAGCGGGCTGGAGGCCTATGATGCTGCTTTCCCAACCATGGAAAAGCACATACTTCCTTGTCAAAAGGAGTTTGAGCGAGCAGCCAGCGAATTGGATAAACAAGAGTATGAATACTGCACTTTGAACAGTTGAAGAGCCAGTAACATACATCGCGTAGTAACCAAAAAGGCCATCGACAACCAGATGCCCAATAAAGTTGGTTTTTCCTATGATGTAGACGGTGAAGGGGAGAAAGCATATGGATAACATATTGACGTTCCCCCATAGAATTGCTTTTCGCGCATGGCTGGATCAGTATAGCGCAAGCAGTGACGGAGTGTGGCTGCTTTTCGGTAAAAAAGGCGGGCCGATTACGCTTTCAGCTCATGAAGCCCTGGAAGAAGCCTTATGCTTTGGATGGACTGATGGGCAAATGCAAAGCATTGATGATAAAACATATCAAAAATACTTCTCCATCCGCCGAGCCAACAGTAAGTGGTCGGAGAAAAACAAGGCTTTGGTTGCACAGCTTCAGCAGAACGGCAAAATGACCGATTTTGGCAGAACAAAAATGGAAGAGGCCAAAAAGAATGGCCAATGGGATAAGCCCAAAGCACCGCTCATTGCGGATCAACAAATCGCTCATGTATCCAACTTGTTGAAAGAATACGAACCGGCGGCGAATTTTCTAGCGATGCCTCCATCCGTAAAGAAGACTTATACACGGGCATACTTTGATGCAAGAACAGACGCCGGTCGAGCCAGCCGCATCGCTTGGATGGTTAAAAGATTAAATCAAAACCTTAAACCAATGCAGAAAACAGCCTTTGCACCAGCCTTCCCTCCCCACCCGGCATGAGGGTTCCTGTCCCACTTAGGCCGGCTCAATGCTACTTAATAGCCCATTTTACACAATGATTTCTTCCGACAAATAGCACCAAGATCGAAAACCCTTGTCAATAAGCACATTTAGGGTAACACAAAAGGCCCGAAAGCTATCTACCGTAATGAGGATATCCAAAAGCTCACCCTAAACGCAGACCTTAAAATTGATTCAGGGGGGGCTACAGTTCAGATCATCAACAAGTTATCAGGCGCAAGTAAGTGGACAGGCGCTTTCACCAAAAATGCACAGTTCGAGATAGAACCGAATGATGTGAACGTTGGCAACAAATCTTCAGTACAAATCCAAACCGTGCAATCGAAGATGGCCAAGCTCACAGTTATATCCCATCTCAAACTCGTACAGGACAAAGCGGCGCCCCAAAAGCCGAAAGCTCCATAAAGCATTCCCGCCCTCTGTTAAGTACATCGCATCGCTCTTTATGAACGAACAGGAACCAAAAACATTTACCTTGCACTTTCTCACTTTCGTGGTATATTCATTCCATCCGTTCTTATTTTACAAATGGAGGTATCGCGATGCAAAGGGTATATGATTACCTAAAAAAAGTGAACCCGTTCTATGTCGCAACCGTGGAGGGGGACCAGCCCCGTGTGCGTCCTATTGGCGCGGTGGATCTCTTTGAGGACAAAATCTATTTTCTCACAGGTAAAGTCAAACCGATGTCCAAGCAAATGCAGTCCAATCCCAAAATCGAAATCTGCTCCACAGATGGCCAAACATGCCTTCGCATCCAGGCCATTGCCGTCAATGACGAACGTTTGGAACCGAAGCAGCATATGCTGGCTGCTTATCCTGAGGTTCAAGGGATGTACAAAGCGGATGATGGTAATACACAGGTTCTCTATCTCAAGGATGCTGTGGCTACCATCTCCACCTTTACCGATGAACCCATCGTCATTCGTTTCTAAATTCTTATCCAAACATCAAAAGTCTGTCGTTTTCACGACGGATTTTTTGTGAGCCTGTTAAGGTTGGGTTTGAAAATTGCCCGCAAGGACTGTGTGACATTCAGTTATAGGACAGCACCACCCATAGAATGAACCTGCCAATCCTTCTTTGAACTGGCAGGTCCATCAATATTTTCTGAAACTTCTTAACAATAGGCTGTCCTGGCCATTCACCTTTCACCTGTGCCCGCATCAGGTGCCACATTCTCATCCGCAATGGCATTTAGCTTTGCGATCAGTCCATCGGCATCCAGCTTGCCCCGCACATACTCCTTGGCAATGGCGTACATGTCCATCTGGGGAACTCGGGGAAAGGTTAGATGGGGTACCACGTTTTGCACGTAGTTCTCCACCGCCTCCTTGGGATAGAAGTGTATATAGTCTCCAGACTCCCGGTCCTGAAGCATGCCAGCAATGCTTTCCTGCATGATGTCATGGTTTTTGTCGCCTTTTTGATATCGGGTTTCCAGCTCAATGTATGCATCCGCAATCAGGTCATCGTACAGCGCCAATGCCAAGGTTTCATAGTCCACACCATCCAAGAGTTTTACGTCCCGGTCGGAATCCTTGGCAGCCACCGCGCAGGTGATATAGTCGAGGGCTTCGTTCTTTCGGGGTGTGTTGGAGTTTACGACGACCATGTACAGCCTTGCGGGAATCGCTGTGCTGTTGCCAATATGCAAATGCTGGGAAGGGCTGCGGCTTAGCAGAGAGGTTCCGCCGTCGGATACAAGGCCATACACCGAAGCCCCCTCCCCATAGGTGACTGTAGGCTGGCTTTTCAGCGCTTTGGCCATGGCTTCCAGGCTCTCCAGTGACCCGCGAAACTCCGGGGTATCATACTCCACATGGCCGGTTTCATCGCAATATTCAGCAGTATAGATGGAGATGAGATAGTACAGGAAGTAGTTTTTGGCGTTGCTGGCCGCCGCGTCTATATGGAACACGGTGCCCTTGCGCTCAGCCTTAGACAGATCCATGTACCGCTGGGCCAGGAGGCAAAGTTCGTCAAAAGTACTGGGATAGTCCGCTTCTGTAAAGCCCAGCTTTTCCGCAATGTCCACATACTCCTTGGTGCGGCTGTTGAACACGATCCGTCCCATTTGGGTTTCCATCACCAGGCCAAAGAGCAGCGTAGGCATTCCCAGCAAACGCCCCTCACGGGTGACGGCTCCTTGGATGGGGGCATACATTCTTCCCACCTCCTGGCTGGTGAAGCTGTCCCCGCTCAAATCCATCAGCAGTCCGGCCTGGTCCAGCACAGCCACATCGCATTGCTCGGTGCCGATCACGGCTACATCCCAGCCCGTTGGGTCTTGCAGCAAACGTTCCTGTATATCGCAGCGGCCAGCATCATCATAATCCGAATGGAACTGTACAAGCTCCCGGTCCGGGTAGGTTTGCTTGTAGGTGTCATCCGAGAAATAGCCGTCGTATACTCTCAGCCCCTCCGCCGAGGCGGTACCAGCCAGTAACCCAATCGCAAGCAGTATGCAAAAAACTTTTCTCATACTCATTCCCCTTTCAACGAAGGCGCTACTGTCACGTCCCATTCCGCGCCCACATAGGTGTTTTCATCCTCGTCCCGCAGGTCATACCCTTCCTGGTCTATCTCCCAGTTGGCCACCTTGAAGCGAAGGACATAGGTATCGGACCGCTGAATTTTACCTCCATACCCCTCAAACTCAAAGGTAAAGCGGATGGTACCGTCGGGGCTTGGCAAAATGAAGTTTCCTACTTCCGAGGAGGAAAGCTCCCCATCTTCTTTCACATAGCCTTGGGCATTGCAAATGGGCCTGATGATTTTAGCGTCCCGCTCCTGGGCCAACTCCAGATAGGTGGGCGCGTCCTCGGGCACATTCTCCTCATCGCCATAGTGCAGGACATATCCTGCGGGCTCCCAGATGGAATGGTCGCTGGCCATCAGCACCACATTGCTTCCCTCCCGGGGCCGCATGGTGCCCGTACCATAAAGCGTGCCACCCTCATAAATCACTTCGTCCAGGGTGTAGGTCACGTCACCCAGGGTAAAGGACTGCCCCAGCATGGCAATGTCGCCTATCAGCAAACTTTCCTTCTTTTCCGCCCCAAAAAACCATCCATAGATGTCAGCCACCTTCGAAGAAATCACCGCGTAGGCTACGCCACCCAGGGCCAACAGCAGCGCCATCACAATGACCGCCGTCCGAAGGGTCAGCCCCCGTGCCTTCGGGTTTTCCTCTTCCAATTGGGCCAGCGTATAGGCCAACCGCAAATCCAACTCAGGGGGAACCGGCTCGTAGACCTGACCCCATTTCTCGTTCTTCATTTGATCTCCTCCTCAAAAAGGCCGCGAAGCGCACCCCGCGCCTGGGAAAGATGGGAACAAACCGTGCCCTTGGCCATGCGCAGGGTCCGGGCCATCTCATCGACAGAATACCCTTCCAGGTAATGCAGCACCACCACAATGCGCAACTTTTGGGGCAATGCGTCCACCGCCCATTGCAAGTCGCTTGTCTGTTCCGCAGGGGCTCCCCGCTCGGGGATTTCCTCCACCGGAAACACCCTCTTTTGTTTTCGCTGCACGTTGATGCATTCATGGATGAGGATTCGGGCTAGCCATGTATCAAAAACCTGTTCGTTTTTCAGCGTCGCCCGTTTTTGCCATGCCTTGGCCACTGCCTCGGAAATGGCATCCAAACGGTCATGCTCTCCCCGCAGATAGCTGCATGCGATGTGATACAGGCGGCCTTTTGCGGAGGTGATCCGCAGGCTGAATTCTTCTTTGTTCATGCTCTTTCCCCTTTTGTAGCGCGCTTACACCTTATAGACGGCTGGGCCATAAGATTGATTGAGCGGGTGGAAATTTTTTTGTGAGGGCACTACCGCGCTGCAGACGCACAAAGCAACAGTGCGTTGAAGAAACACCCGAATGGGAAGACAAGCCGTCGGAGAGCCCCGGTTCGCGGCTGGCAAAACGCTGTTTCAGGCCAACAAGCCCTGCCTGTCAGCCAGGATCTGATTCGCCAGTGCGAACATCATATGCAGTTCAGCGGTCTGTTTTCGCAGACCTCGGTATCGTGTCTTACGATACCCGAATGGGCCCTTTTCAACCGCGAAAACATGCTCGACCTTTGCCTGGATGGAGGATTTTTCACGTTCCCGACACTTGATCTGATCCTGGGAGGCAAGGGAACGGTTTTTGCTCTGGGATGGTCTGCGATTGGTCTTATCCTTGACTTTTTTTCCTTGCTTGTTGCGGATCACTGCACCCTCGCGCCTCTGTGCGCCTCGATAGCCACGATCGCCGTGAACTGTCTCTTCCTCGCCCCTGAGCAACTGCGTTGTCACTGTTACACCGTGTATGTTCGTCCCTGTCACTTTCAAGTGGTGCACCAATCCGGTCTCTTTGTCCACCCCCATGTGCGCCTTATAGCCAAAGTGCCACGCGTTTCCTTTTTTGGTTTGATGCGCGTCAGGGTCGCGCTTCTTATCCCGGTCTTTTGTGGAGGATGGCGCAGCCATGATCGTCGAATCAACGATGGTTCCTTTCTTCAAGATCAACCCACGCTCCGATAACAATTGCACCACATGTGCAAACGATTCCTCTTGCAGTTGATGCTCCACCAACAGCCCACGAAACCGACCGATGGTATCCCCATCCGGAACCTGATTGCTGGAATCCACGCCACAACACTCCGAAAAGGCACGACGATCTATGACTTCCTTCATCGTGGCCATATCCGATAGATCATAGAGGTTCTGCGCCATATGAATCCGAAGCATCAGCTCAAGATCGTAGGATTTCTTGCCACACTCCCCTTTGTAGTAGTGCGGCTTGATGATCCCTATCCACTCGCCCCAAGGAATCAAGGTGTTGATTTGCTCCAGAAACTCTTTCCTCCGGGTCTTTGCCTGCGACAGTTCATCGCTCAGTGCTGATAACGCTAGTTGCTTATTCATGTGCTGATTATACCATTTTGATTGTCGTTTGTATTACGCGGTGTTGCCTTAGCGAAATTCTAGGCGAAGAGGATGCGTCTGTCTGAAAATATTGAAGGAACTGCTGCTTCGCGGGTGTCCACCTGCGCCGTCGCAGGTCAACGCCCGCATGGATGAAACGCTGGCGGCCTTTCATCGGCAGGTGGCGCTGCTGCCCCCAGGCGTTATGCCACACGCCTGCGCTTTGCCACGGTGCTACTAGCACCGCTGGTGCTGCTGGCTGCCATTGGCGTGGCGGCGGGACTTCAATTCGGTATTTTTGATTTCATAAAAAAGCTTTGGTCAAACCGGCATGCTGCCTCAGGCTACCAAGATGATACAAACCGAATTGGCCCGAATGGAAACAGCGCATACGACGAGTACGTTATCCCAGGCCGTATATGACGGCGGGTACCTGCGCTTGGTCTACAACGCATAGGAAAAAGGCGCGGTGGCTCCCATTTCAGCAGACGAGCTGAACAACAAAGACAGCGCATTTCGCAAGCGCTGGAGGCAGACGGCGTAAGCCCATGGGGATGCGATTGGTTTGTTGTGGACGGCACGGAATACACCATGACCGCAGGGTTCACAGGAGCCACAATTCCAGGTTCGAAACACGGTAAAGCATTGTGTTACATGGGTATTTCCCTGGCAGCATCAGGGCTTCTCCCCCACAAGGATTTCAAAGTGGGCTTGCCCATCATCCGCCATGGCACATGGCACGAACGATTGGGAGACCCTTGATTTTACCGTCAAGGCAACGGTGGAGGCATCTCACCAGCCTACCAAACATGGTAACGGCGCAATGGTCACGGTGCGGAGTGCGTTTCTTTCCCCCGTGCACGGGTATGTGAATCTGTACATCCAAATCGACGAGGGCATCCCTGTGTTGTAGGCCAATCTGATATTGGCAGGACGCTGTCCTGATGGACGGGCAAGGAAATGAGCTGGTGAAACGCTGTTAATTTCAAGTTCTAGGTGAAACGGAGGGCATGAGCTCCGATTACAGCTACACCTTTTCCCGACGGATGTGGCCGAGGTGTACATTGCGCCCACCGTGGTGGACGAGAACGATCGCTGGTTCACGGATATCACGCAAGCCATTCCAATCAAATAGGGGCCGTGTGAAGGCCTCAAGAATAAACGGGAGGATGATAATATCAAAAAGAGAACATGGATACTACTGCTGCTTCTGCCAATCCTCATACCGCTTCATTCTCTGGCGCAGGCACAATACTACAATATTGTGAAATTGCGGGAGCAAGCCCCTGCCCGCTGGACGCAACGCTATAAAACCAAATGGCGCACGGTAGAGGCGGAGATCGACGCGGGGCACATTCGCAAAGTCTACGAGGTGGAACTTTGATATGCGATTTATCATGAGCCTGGCGTATACTTGCCCCAGAAGGAACCGCTGGTGGAGGGAAGTACCCTTCCCAAGGCAATGGAAGAGGCATTGGCAAAGACTGCGGAAGAGTACAAAGCCGCACGCTATGTTCTGCGACCTATGTGGCAGATGAATTGCCTGTGGATCAACAGTCCTGGCGGCAAGCCGCGAGAAACCGCCAGTTACACCACAGATGAACGGAATACGCTGGATTGTAACAACTGTTGGTGGACGCGCAAACAGGTGAGCTGACCCAGGAAAGCACTGCGCAGGATCGTTGTGAATTCAAGGGGTTTATTCTGTGGGACGAGATTGACCGCAAGCATTGAAGCGCGAAAACTTGTTGCCATGCCGTTGGGCACTGAAAGGCGTAAGCTGCCCAGGCATGAGGACAACCCCTTGTCTGAGCAGTATTTTTATAGAATTGATTCGCAGCTACCACGGCAAAAATCAGCAGCTATTATCGCTCGCATATTGTAAATGATCAGGCAACCAACTGAATAGCCCTTTCACTTCGCATGGTTTTCCTATGCTCGCACGTCTTATCCATAGATCCCAAAAAAATCCATACTGAAGGAGGTAGACATGAAGACATTTTTTCGCTTTCAATTCAAAAGGACACTCGCTTTACTGCTTGTGGCGCTGTCCCTGTCCGGCGCCTCCCTAGCCAATGACGCGCGCGATTACGTCAACCAGGATTTGGGCAGGCCGGAGGGATGGCAGCGCATTGTTGAGAAAAGCGATTTTGCCTTGGGCGATCGAAAAGAGATCGGTACGTCCGGCGATGTGACCCTCTATGAGCGGGGCTATGGCAGTTATCCAAGCATCGATGGTTCCACCGTTTCGCTGCCCATGGCGCTGGAATGCGCGCGCCAGCACTTGTCCCTGGGGGAACAGGACTTGGAAGGATTCGTGTTTTTGTCCACCACGCATAGCGCCTATGAACATTTGATTTTAAAACAGCCCAACGGCTCCGCAATGATTCCATCCCAAGGCGAAGGGATGGACGCGGCCCACCCAGTGGATTTAATTCTGGTTACCCCTCCGTCGCAGGAAGAGATGAGCATGGCGGAGGCAGCCAACGTACAATTGGTGATGAAGCCGGTTTGCTACGACGCTTTCGTGTTCATCACCCATGCGGACAATCCGGTGCAAAGCTTGACCGTGCGGCAGATCCAAGATATCTACAGCGGCACAATCACCAACTGGAAAGCGGTGGACGGGCAGGATCAGCCCATTGCCGCCTATCAGAGGCCGGTCAACTCCGGCTCCCAAACCGCCATGATTGAACTGGTTATGCAGGGCCAGCCCCTAGCCGCCGCCAAAGAAAACTATGTGGTACCCTATATGGACGGGCTTGTGGAACGCATTGGTGAATACGAGAACAACACCATGAGTATTGGTTATACCTATCAGTTCTATCTGGACAGCCTATACCGGGGCCAAAACATCAAGGTGCTTGCTGTGGAGGGCATCACGCCGGATCCCCAAAACCTTCGCTCAGGCCAATACCCCTTTACCACCAACTATTTTGCCGTCATCCGTGGCGGGGAGGAAAAGAAAGTGGGCGGGCGCTTCCAGAACTGGCTTGTCAGCAAGGAAGGGCAGCGCTGCCTCAAGCAGGCGGGGTATATCCCGATGAATGAACCATAAAGGAGGTTCCCATGCGCAGACTTTGGATCTTTCCCGTGCTGTTGGCGCTGCTTTGGTTCCCTGAGCTGGCTTTGTCTGAGCAAGTGGAACAGGGCGGGTTATGCTATGATTTGTCCACTGAGGCGGCCTATATCGTGGGGTATGTACCAGGTGCGGAAACTGTGGTTTTACCGGCGCAGGTAAGCGGCCTTCCTGTGCGCAAGGGGTTACAGGCCGTTCTGGAACCCCCGGACTCTGTCACAAGTCTTGTCATTCAGGAGGGCGTTACTGCCATTGAGAACAGTATGTTCTCCAATCTTCCTAACCTTCAGCGCATCGACTTCCCCTCCACGCTTCTGACCATCGGCGATAGCGCCTTTTCAGGCGCACTCAGCCTTCAGGAGCTTACACTACCGGAAGGGTTGCAAAGCATCGGTGCTTTTGCGTTTGCCTATTGCGATGGGCTGAGGGCGGTCCATCTGCCCGCCTCCCTCACCACCCTGGGGGAAACCGCTTTGGCGGGTACGCCTTCGCTTCAGGCTTTTGATCTGGCTGAAGGCAGCACCATGTTCCAAGTGGTGGATGGCGTGCTGCTGAGCGCGGATGGCGCCACACTCCTTCGATACCCCAGTGCAAAGGGCGAAAGCTATACGGTGCCCTCCACCGTTCGGACCATCGGCCCGCGAGCGTTTACCTCCAACCCCGTACTCAAGCATCTAACGCTTCCTGAAGGGGTGGTTTCCCTAAAGGAATGGTGGTTGTGGTATCGGGGCATGGCGCTGGAAACCCTATCCATCCCTGCATCGCTGACCGACATGGAGGCCCGATTCCTGCCAAACGGCCCTACGCTGCGCCGCGTTGACATTGCGCCCGGCCACCCCCGGTATCACAACGCAAACAATCTGGTGCTGGAAGGAGAAATGTTGGCGTTTGTGCCGGAGGGGCTTCTCTCTGTGGATGTTCCGGAGGGTGTAACCAGCATTGATCAGGCGTTTATGCACAACCGAAACGTTGTGTCTGTAACGTTGCCGCGTAGCCTGACCCAGTTGCAAGGATCGGCTTTTTACGACTGCACATCGCTGGAACGCGTTTCTCTCCCCATTACTTTGAAGGAAATTGGCTACGATGCGTTCGCGAACTGCATCTCCCTATCCTCCATCACGCTGCCGCCAGGGCTCCAGAGGCTAGGTGCAAGCGTCTTTTCCAATTGCCCTGAGCTACGATCCATCACTTTGCCGGATCAAATCGCTGTCAAAGCTCGCATCATTAGCGATGACTATAAAGACGACGTGGTGATCTATGCCTCGTATGGTTCCAACGCGTTCTGGTCCGCCTGGGGATTGGGATATTTATGGGCGGAACCGGGTGGTACGCCTCAATTGGCTTACAACGCCGCAAGAAGCAGGGAGACCTGGGCGGTGGTGAGCAATCCCAGCATTGATGAAACGACCGCTCTTCGCGCGGAACCATCCCCAAGAGCAAAGGTCTTAGGCAAGTATGGTAATGGCGTCACCGTAGCCATTCTGGACGAAGAGAAAGGCTATCTGCAAGTACGGGTAGGCGAAACGGTCGGATACATGGAAAGCGAAGCTCTGCGGCGCACGGACGATTTCAAGAACCTAGCGCGAATTCAGTGGGGCCGCCGTGTAGGTCGGAACGATGGCGGGCCGGTGACGCTTTTTCACCTGCCGGAAGAAAACGCTAGTCATGAAATCATCACCGGAGATCGGAATTACCAAATTCTGGACACGGTGGGTACCTGGTATCATGTGCGAGTTGCTGGGCATGACCGCTATTGGCATGAAGATGACGATAACGAAGATTACATCGCCGGCGTGCGCGAAGGCTATGTGCGCGTGCAGGATTTAGAAATCGCCGCCCTAATGTCATACCCCAGCTATGACGGCACGCAGGAGGACGTTCCTTCGGTTATGGTGGTGGTTAATCCGGCCTCAGCCAGCCGCCTGCATTTGCGTGCGGAACCGGACGTGGAGAGCGCTTCCCTAGGCCGGTATTTCAACGGCACCCAGGTGGAGATTCTTGAGCAGCCAGAGGCTGATTCCCAGTGGGTGCACGTTCAGGTGGACGAAAAGCAAGGGTATATGCTGCTGGAGTTTCTGCGGCGCGTGGAGTATTCCTGGGATGGAAACGACGCGCTTTGGGGAAATGGCTGATGACAGCTGAATAAAACGCACAACACAAATGAACCGTTCGGGAGCCTCGGCTCAGTTGCCCTGCGGGTCGAGAATGTACTCCATTTTCTGCTTCGCGTCCCACTCGCCGCTCTGCTCAACCGGGCGCATTGTCAGCATGATATGGGCGTGCGGATTACCGCCGCCTGTGTCGTGTACGCAAATGTCGGCGCACATTCCCGCCACTACAAACTGCCGGGCAACATACCCGCGGACAAGGGAATGTTCTGCTCCCGTGTCAGTTCCACGGGCAGGGCAACCTCAATCTCCCGCGCAAGCTGCGAGTTTTTGATTTTCTCTATCCGCTCTACGGCGTTCCAAAAACGGCTCGGTCGGCATACTCGGCGGGGGCGTTGTCGGGGAGTAAAATCTCGATATGGACTACGCCGCCTTTGCGGGTGCAGTCATGGATTTTCCCGTCATACTCGTTCGTGATTTTCTCGCCCGCCCTGTACGCCGCCGCCGCGACTGCCGATTTGCCTTTGCCACGGCTGACGATTTTAATGCTACAATGGTATATCGCTATGAGGGGTACTCCTTTGTCTCGAAATTGAAAAATCGCCTAGAACCTGTTAGGATTAGGCAAAGGCGATAGACGGCAAATTTGCTGGTGGTGTAAAAATGGTTCAGATTAGATACGTGCTCGAAACCGATAAGCCATTTTGGTTTACGCTTGATAAACACTTGGGCGAAAATGAGTTCCAGTTAAAAATTCGTGATAGGCGCGGTTACATCATCAGCGATGGCGACAGGCCTGTCGGCGTAATGCGGTACAATTTGTTCTGGGATAATACGCCATTTCTCACGCTTATTCATATTGAAAATGCCTATCATAAAAAAGGCTTTGGTAAACAGGCGTTGTTGTTTTGGGAAACCGAAATGCGCAGTCTTGGCTATAAAATGGTTATGGCTTCAACGCAAGTTGACGAACAAGCACAACATTTCTACAGAAAACTTGGGTATACGGATAAAGGTTGCCTTTTATTTGACAACACGCCTTTTGAACAGCCGCAAGAAATATTTATGACAAAGGTTCTTTGAGTGTGATTTTCGAAGAGCAAGGGAGTGCGGGGGAATTGTCCTCCCCAGCACTCCCTTGTACTTTTCCACAATGAAGCGTTGGGTCTCTTACTCGTTGAGGTAAGCCGAAGCTCGCTGCTGCAGCGCAGCCGCCGCATCTTGGGCTGTGGCTTGGCCATCAAAGAATGCGGTGGTTTCCTCCGTGATAAAACCCAGAAGCGTGTGGTCCACCAGATAGGCCTGGTTGAGGGTACCGTAGATTTGGTGCAGCACATCCCAAGTGTCGTCGCCCGGCTGGGTCATAATGATGGGATTGCCCCCGGCATAACGAAACTGCACGTCTTTTTTGTTCTGACTCATTTCAAAGCTACGCACCTTGGCTTGGGAAACCATCACCTCCATGGACGCTGCCACGGTAGGCAAGCCTTCAGTCGTTTCCATTTCCTGAATTTCAGGCGAGTAGAGCATTCGCAGGAATTCCTCGCAAAGCCCGCGATGGGCAGTGCGGGCGTTGATGCTTGCCAATAGATTGGGGATGTAGGCGCGGCCGATCCCGCTTAGCCCAGGCACCGGGATGCAGATCGAATCTTCTTTACCTGCGGCAGTATAGGGCGTGGATATGGTAAAAAAACTACTGGAAAAGTCGGGCAGGAGTGCCAGGGAACCGTTAATCATGCCTTGCAATTCTTCCGTACCCACAGCAATGCGCTCTTGCAGCGTGTGCGGGACAGGCGGGATGTTGCCTTGGGTTGCATACATTTGGTACATCTGCTCCAAAAAGTGTTCAAATGTGGGCGTATCGAAACGCGGCTGTCCGTTTTCGTCCAGGAAGTCCCTCTGGCTGGCAGGGTAAAACAGCGCGATCAATTGCTCAGGCGTGCGGCCCTGCATCAGCTCCTGCGCCTGATCCAGGGGCAGGTTGACCAATGAATCTAGGATATTCACCCCCTCTAGCTTGGCTTTGCTGCCCCACAACATCGGGCAGGTGAATTGCGCGGGCATGGCATACAGCTTGCCATCGGCGGCGCGGCTTGCTTCCAGAATGCCGGGCATGAAGCCGATGTCCGCCAGCACATCATCCAGCGGAGCCAGCACGCCCTTTTGAATGTAATGATCCAGCGGCATTTCGTCCAGTATCAGGATATCCCCGCCCCGGCCTGCCAGCAAGTCGGTATTGAGGGTGCGAACGGCATCCTCCGTAGGTGTGCTTTCATCGTCCTCAGCCAGCAGAGCACTCAGGCTCACTGTTATTTCCGGGTGGACAAGCTGGAACGCGCTGACCGCCTTGCGCAACGTGGTGCTGTCCCGCAAAGCGGTGATGGAAAAGGCTGCGTTGGCGCTGGTATCTAGGTTTGCGTCATACTGATAAGCCAGTAGCGTGCCACTCCCGCCCCATGAAAACCGCATGCGCAAGGCTCCGCCACCGCCGCCCTCGCTCCTTTGGATGCCGCTGCCATCGCTCAGATAAGCAACCAGCGTACCATCTGTCAGGGCACAGAGGCCGGAAAGGTTGCTATCCGGCGCGCCGATTTGAAAATGCATGATACTGGACAGCAAGGTGGCCTCAGTGTCCGCTGCCAACCGGTAGAGGCCAGAGAGGCTGGCCAAATAGAACTGGCCGTCGGGAGAGCCGACCAGTACCCCATCCGCGTTGGACGGGGCGGGATACGTACGCAGTATTTTGCCGCTTGGCTCCGCCAGTATCGCCTTGTCTTTGAAAAGCACGCACAGGCCTTCCGACGCGGCCACCATTCCGTCCACATCATGTCGCGCAATGGACGCCACGGTTTTGCCCTGCTCATCCAGGGTGGTTATCCCGGACGTTGGCTCCAAGCAGGCTACCTTTCGCCCGTTTAGCGCTATTGCAGATGAAAGGAGGCCGGGAAGCGTAAAACTGGAAACGGCCTTGCCGCTTGGGTCGTGCCAAACCGCTGTGGTCATCGCTGCATCGAAGTTTTCTTGGAGTGCGGACATGTCCGCCTGCGTGGTCATAAGCTGACCATCGGGGGCGATACTGATGCCCAGGATATCCCCCTGGGCGGTTGACAGTGGAGACACCGTGGGTTCGCCATCGGGTGAAGCGAAGGTGAGCAGTTCCCATGCGCCAGTGTCGGCCCGCTTGGCTGCCAGTGCAAAACCGCCAGTGGGTAGCGCCGCGGGATTGGTAAGGCTGCTATATCCCTGAGGCATGACAAGGCTTTTTTCCACAAAGCCGCCGCTTGCCGCCACTGCCGAAGGCACAAAGAAACCAAGGGATAGCGCCCATGCCATGCAAAGGATAACGGCGATCATACGATTGGAAATCTTAGGTTGGAATTTGCGTTTCATACTCATTCCTCCTTGTTGATTCAGGCGATCCTCGGACTGCCTCTATCTTCAGCAGCGCAACGGGCGGGAATGCGCGCAGCAGCGGCGGAAGCGCGGTGAACAACACGATGCTCAGCGGGGGCAGGCTAGGAGCCACCGGCGGCCAGCCAAGAAGCTGTACGGACCACATCCCCATCCATAGAGCAGCGCAAGCGAAGAGAGAAGGCCAGAGCAGCCTCCAAAGTTTTTCGCCCGGCTGCCCGACCTGCCTGAGCATGTGTCGGGCCAGGCAAAAAAGTGGTGTACATGCCAGCGATAGACCCGCCGAGAGAGAGATCCATTGATTGCGCACCATGTCAGGCCTCAGCGCGCTAAGCATCGTCCGTTGCGCATACGTTTGCGCCTCCCGCTCTACCAAATCAGACCAAAACGACAAATCCGACCATCGGGTGGGGATGTAGGAAGGTGGCACGTCGATGGTGATGTGCGGCAATGTGGCCGCAAAGATGGCTAGCGCCAACAACCCTGCGCTGCATATAAGCCCCAGGACAAGCCTTTGCCAGCCTGGCAAGGCAAGCGTGGTTCGTCCCCGCAAGCTCGAAGCGCCCTTCGACAGGCTTGCTTTGCCCAGCGACCCTGCGGCAAACAAAAGCGGCAACACGGTCAGCAGCAATACCACAAGGGTTGGAACCTGCGCGACCAGCAGGAGCAGCCTGCGCTGCTCAGCGTGGGCCTCGGTGTACGCGGGAGCAGGCATGCTGGCGGCGCCCAGCCAATCGCTCGTCCATTCAGCCGGACTCTTGTCATCATTTGGCATTACGAAGAAATCCATGGCCGCGATGGCGAGCGGATCCGGCAAAGTGGATGCCGGGCAAAGCACCAGCCCACTTCCGGTGTCGGCCCCCAGCACCGTTGGACCCTGAGGAAGCTCAAACACACAGGCCACGATGAGTGCGCGTCCATCTACGTCAATCTTTTGCCCCAAGATATCCATGGACCCCATAACGTTCAGCGCGGTGGAAGCATCCAGCGCACACAGAGGGTCGGTGTCAAAGGCGGGCAGCGCGCCGCAAAGCACCCGCCAATCCCAAATCTGCGCGCTGTTTCCATCCACCCAAAGCCCGTCCACCGCAACGCTTCCGCCAGTCTCCTCGCAGGTCACTTGTGTATTGCCAATCTGTACCCAAGCTGTCACTGTGCCTTTTGCGCGGCCCTCATGGGCGCTTCGAGCGATTTGCTTGCGAAGGAGAACCAGCGTGGAAAAATCCGGCGCCTCGTCATCAAACCTTACGGACACCTGGCTTGCGGCATTGGGCAAGGCGGCCTGTAGCGCACCTTGCCCGGCCAGCATGCAAAACACGCCGGCCGCCAGTAGTGCCGCGCCATAGAACGCGCGGCGGCGAAACCATGCCGCGTTCATCCTCATGTTCAGTCCCCCTTGATGCGTACGCGATCGCCTTCCACCACATCGCGATCCGACCGTGCCACAATCTTATCCTGCATAGTGACGGCCCCTTGTACCGCGGCTCGGGTGGCATCCCGGTCGATCACCGTTACATTGGTTCGTACCAAGGTGCTTTGGATGCCTAAGGCACCCTCCCTTTGCACCGTGAGATATACATAGGTTCCCAGATTGTCCTCGCGGAGCGCGCTGAGCGGAATCAGCACCTGATAGTTCTTGGAGCGCTTGCGCAGCTCGACATCCGCTGCCATGCCCACCCTGCCCGCGTCCGCGGGCAAGGCGAAGGCCAACTCAACCTGGCCGGCCTGCTGGGGTGAGGGCGCCACCGACAGCACCTGCGCTTGGTAGGTTTCCGTCCCCACGGTGAGGGTGGCCTCATCCCCTGCCTCCACATACTCGGCTTGTTCCTCGCGCACCGTAACCAACAGTTCCAAAGCGCCGCTCATGGGCGATAGTGTCAGCAGGGCCTCGGCGGTTGACGCGCTGGCGCCCACCCGTGTATTCACCTGGATGATTTGCCCGTCGCAAGGCGCGCACACCGTGGCGCTGCTGGCGATCCGCTGGGCTTCTTCCCAATCTGCCTGGGCGCTCCCATGGGCTTTTTCAGCCTCGGCCAAGGCTGTCTGTTGAGCGAAATAATCCCGCACGCTGCTCATGCGATCCCGGGCTTGGATGGCGTCTTCCAGCACTTCCCGCCTGTACTCGATGGTAGCCGCCGGCCCGCCGGCGGCCACCGCGTTGTCATAGGACGCCTGCGCCTTTTCCACGGCTTTCTGCCGACCGTTGTACGTATCCAGCGCAAGCTGGCCCATGTCGGCTTTGGCATAAATCAACGCTTGCTGGGCGTTATTCAGCGCTTGGGCTTTGATGTCCAGTGTGTCCTTCACATTTGTGACCAGCTCATCCAGTGCGACCTGATCCAATGTGAAAAGCGGGTCTCCCTCCGATACCATTTGCCCTGCACGGACATGCACTTTCTCCACATGCACAGCCGCCCGGGCATAGATTGGCAGAACCTCTTGGGCGCTAAGCTCGCCGCTGACTTCCAAAATGCGCTCCAGCGCGCCACGTTGGGGACTGACCACGGTGATCTGCGCCACCGCAAGCTCGTTCAGTCCATTATTTACCATGGTGAGCACCGCCATGAACACGATGAAAATTGCCAGCGCCTTGCCCGCCAAGCTGCGTGAGGTGCGCCGGTTTGTTTCTGCACTTTGCATAAGAACCTCCTATTCCTTGATGCCTGATAACTGGATGCCTTCAATCAGGTAGGATTCGCAGTATAGAAACAACAAGAGCGTAGGCAAAAGTGTGAGCACCGATGCCGCCAAAGCCACATCCACATTGCTTTCGCCGATTCGCATCAGATACAGCGAAAGCGGCTGTTTGCTTTGGGTTCGTAAAAAGGTCATTGGCTGCTCGATCATGTTCCAGTTATCCAGAAAACTGAGAATGAACAACGACGCCACGCCTGGAGCGCCAAGGGGCAGCGCGATTTGGACAAAAACGCGCATCTCCCCTGCTCCGTCGATGCGCGCCGACTCGATGAGAGACATGGGCACGGCACGAAAGAACTGCCGAAGCAGAAAAACGGCAAAAGTGCTGAAAATGCCGGGCAGGATGATGGCCCAGGCCGTGTCAATCAGCTGAAACCGATCCAGCACCAGAAAGGTGGGGGCCAGCATCACCTGAAAAGGCATCATCATCAGCGCGATGTATCCCATGAACAGCGCGTCGCGCCCGGGAAAGCGGAAGCGGGCAAAGCCCCAAGCCGCGAAGGTCCCCACCGCCATCTGCCCCAGCACCAGCGGCAGCACCAGCCAAACCGAATTCCAGAACATCGCCAAAAACTTGCCATTGTCGAGCAGCAGTTTTAAGTACTGCTCCATGGTAGGCAGGGCGGGCAGCAGCAGCATGCGCGCCTCGCCGGCTCCACCTTTAAGCACCGGGCCAATATGCTCGATCAATTCTGTGGGGCCCATCAGGGAACCACCCAGCGTCATGATCAGCGGCGTGAGTACCAACAGAGCCAGCCCCCACAGCAGCATGGTACGTACATATTGGGTGAACGTGGCATAGCGGATCCTGCGGGAAATCTTTCTGTGTATCATGCCTGATCCTCCTGTGAGCGCGCCACCCAGCTCCAGTTAAGCACCGCCACCAGCGCCAGGATGACCAGCGCGATCACGGTAGCCGCCGCCGATAGTTTTTCGATATCCAGCGCAGTGAACCAATTGTTCAGCGTGTGCTGCAACAGATAGATATTGCCCGGCGGATAGTTTCCGGCCACCAGCCACGCCTCCCGGTAGGACTTAAAGCTATTGAGCAGGCACAGCACGGTGACGGTGAAGAGCGTAGGCTTCAAGCACGGCAAAGTGATTCGGGTGAACTGCTTCCATTTGCCTGCGCCATCCACGCTGGCCGCCTCGTACAAGGCCGGGGATATGCCACTGAGCCCTGCCAAAAACAACACCATGGTGTAGCCGACGTTTTTCCATATATAGCTGGTGATCAGGCAAAAAAGGGACCAATCCGTGCGCATCCAATCCAGACGGGACAGGGAGAGGGTTTGCAACACGTTGTTGATCAGCCCGTTGGCATGAAACAACACCTGCCACAGCAACGCCACCGAGGCCACCGGAATGGCGATGGGCAGAAGGAAGGACGCACGCAGACCGCTCCGCCCGAAGCTGGGTTTTGTGAGCAGCAGTGCCAGCGACAAGGCGCAGATCATCAGCAGCGGCACGCACCACGCAATGAAACGAAGTGTGTTGATTGCGGCTTGTTGAAAGGAAGCGTTTTGAAAGATATCGCTGTAGTTTGCAAACCCGACGAAGGTACCCTGAAACCCGCTATAAAACGAGCGGCGCACCGCATCAAAGAAGGGAATCACCACAAACACCAGACAACCCAGCAGGCTGGGCAGGATGAAGCCCATGCCAAACGCCGCCTCCCGCGCGAGCAGCCGACGAGAGGCGCGCAGATTGAGGGGAAGGGTCACTTCGCTCCGTCTGACCAATCGCCATTCCTCCTTCCTTCCGCTTGGACGATGCGGATGCCCTGGCACTCTTTTTAATATCATTGTGACACATCTACCTGTACTTCCCCTGTATCTCTCCTGTAATTTGTCTGTAGTGGCAAAAAAAGCCGGCAGGTTTTCTCCTGTCGGTCAGAATCATGCGCACGAGGGTGGATTATCCCTTAGGCAACTGAATCCAAAACAAAACGCCGTCCGGGGTATTTTCTATTGAAAAAGTAAGGTTCATGGCTTCCAGCGTTTTGGCCACGATGGCAAGTCCCAAACCGCTTCGCCCGGTTTTTCGGCTTCGCGCTTGATCCACGCGATAGAACGGGTCAAACAGCTTAGGCAACACGGCACTGTCGATCTTAGCGCCGCTATTGTACAGGCAAAGGCGGTATCCGGCGGGCGTGAACTCGCTCCAGATGCGCACCTCGCCGCCTTGGGGCGTATTTTGCACTGCATTTAGCAGAACGCTGGATAGCGCCTTTCGTAGCATGTGGGGATCGGCATGGCAGCATTGCCCCTCGGGAATATTTAATGCCATCTTCAAGCCCCCTGCGCTGGCCAAAGTCTGATATTCGGGCAACATGTCAGACACCAGCTGGCGGATGTTCACTTCCTCAGGAACGGGCACCATTCGACCATCGCTCAGACTGACCATTTCCAGAATCTCGCTGATCAGCTTGCTCTGTGTATCCATCATCTTTAGGCATTCGCGGAGGTATTTGGAATGATCCTTGTAATCTCCTATGTTTTGAAGCATGCCCTCCAGCAAAACACTGGTGGCCGCGATGGGCGTTTTGAGTTCGTGGGAGGCCGCCGAGAAAAAGTACCGCTGGTTTTCCTCCATTTCGCGCTCCCGCAGGATTTCGCTCTCCAGTCGAGCAATGGTTTCTTTCAGCTTATCGTACATGGTATATACATCGTGCGCCAATTTGCCGAGTTCATCTTTGCGTTCCAGCGGCGGCGGGACTTCCTCAAGATTGGCCATCCGTCCAACATTGCCCACCAGAAGCTGGATGGGCTTAGTCATTTTCCGCGCAAAAACCAACGCGCAAACGAGGCAGAACACGAGCACCATGCCCAAGACAACGCTTGCGCGAATGCGCAAATCCCGGTCAAAAGACTCCAATCCCGTTTTGCTTTGGGCAATGATTTCAAATCCTTTACCCCGATGCACCACAAGAAAAAAATCGCCCCGAAAACTTCCTGACGTGTTAGCGGTTGGCGTAGCGTATAGCAAGCCACCATCCCCATCCACAATGGTGAACACAAAAGACTGATTCCTTTCGGAAAAGCGGCGTGCCAATTCCGGGATTTCGCCGTCATTACTATTTTGAAGCTGTTCTGTCAAGGGCCGATAGGAGGCGGAAATTTCCCTGATCTGAATGGTTCTGTAAAAGGCCAAGAACTGCTGTGAAAACAGGGCCGCAGTCACCGCGACAAGCAGCACTACAGAGAGGATCGTATAGGTAAATACTTTCGCAAAGATCCCGTGATTTTTCATGGAGCTTCCGCCTCCAGCCGGTAGCCCACGCCGCGCACTGTTTTGATGATATTTTCCGGCAATTTCGCGCGCAGGTTTTTGATGTGGGTATGCACGGTGCCTCCGTCGCCATCAAAGTCGTACCCCCACACACGGGACAGAATCGCCTCATGGGACAACGTTCGACCCTTGTTTTGGACCAGCAACATAAGAATTTCAAACTCTT